>PAAT01000169.1 GCA_002698965.1 Rhodopirellula sp.
GCATCCGCCATTTTTTGAGATCCCCGGTGTCACGAGAATAGCTAAGCCCAGGTCACTGCCTGGTTCGAGCAGAGAATGGTTTCTGTTGACGAGAGTAACGGCAGCCTCTTTGATCTCGCAGAGGGATTCTTTGGGGGATAGCTGGGTGATATTCAAGCTTTGCTGAAGCCGTGTCAGATGCGCATCAAGTTCAAACAATTGTCCGCCAAAGGTTCGCAATCTTTCACTTATGGTCGTACCCAAAATGAAACCCAGATCGCTGATGTCGATCGAGAGTTCATCGCGATTAATGAGTTCGGAGTTGTAATATGCGACGGGTATCATGTCTTTAGCCTGCGGTCTATTCGTTTTCCTCGGGTAGACATATGTGTTTGGTTAACTATTTCTTGTCGGTTCACCTCAGGTTTCATTAAGTTCAGGTTATAACGATTAGGCAACCGGTAAAAAACATGAAAAAGCTGATAAACATACGACGTGGGGAACGCTGGTGAGGTACGTTTTTGTGGCTAAATTTTTTAATTACATAAATACGCGAATCCACGGAGATTTCAAGATGAAACGGCTATTCATATTAGGCCTGATTGGGGTTCTGACTCTCAGTACCATTGGCTGCTGCCGTCCTCTGTTGCAACGTCCTTTATTGCAAGGCGGATTGTTCCGCTCGAACGGCTGCCAAACCTATGAAGGTGAAGTGATCGTGAGCGATGAAGCTGTCCCTGTGCCAGCCGAATCGGCTCAGTAAAAATACGCTTGTTGCAGTTGATATCGTTGTTAGCATTAACCGGATCACTGATTAACTGAAGCACTGGTGGCACTGCGCGGATTTTATTCCTAATACATCATCACACTCGCAGTGACCTACCGTATAGTGATAAACAGCGCGGAATAAAGATGGAAACTCGTGTGACTAAAGCGATATTTTGCTTTAGGTCATTTCATCCGTCTTAGTTTCGTGCTGTTTATCTTTGCTTGGTGGGTAATCGTGAGATGGCAGACTGACAACGTGGCAGGTGGTTCCGGTCCACAATGAGGCTGCCAGGCAAATCCATCCAAGTATGAAGCAGACCCCGCCTAATGGCACTACTACCGCCACTAAGAAAATGGCTTTCATACCGCTGGTTATCCAGAGGGTGTTGTATAGTAGCAAACCTAGGCTAAAGCCAGCGATCCCCGCGGTGAAGAAACTGCCGGCATACGTTAATAGTCGGGAACAGATATGTATGGCCACCAAGCCAACCAATACAATGGCGACCGAGTGATACATCATGTAGTCAGTAGCAGTCGACCAGTTCTCCAGAATCTTGATCATGGATTCGTTGGTTATCTCTCCTCCTGCGGTTTTCTTTTGAAGTGAAGTTTCGACGGCATGAGCTCCAAGAGCTCCAATGCTAACTCCTAAACCACCTGTGATCGCACCGATGCGGATCCATTTGCTTCCGTACATAGTTTACTGCCCATTAAAATCAAGCTGAAAAGAGAGAGCGTCTTACAGGCCGCGACGTCGCAGATTGACTTGTTGCGGAGTATTCATGCGGATGTACCAATTCATCCACTGTTCTTCATGAAGACCGTAATTGACGCCTTCAGGGACGATCGCCAGTAGTGCCGATAGAGCAGCCCGGTTTTGAATATTTCGTTCTATGATTTTTGGTTTGCCCCCAAATTGCAAACCGCCCAGCCCGGGTTGATTACCGGAAAAATTAGCATTAACGTTGTTTCCGCCACCGACCTGGATTTTATGGTTGGTAACAAGCGCTTCGATGAGCGGAAGCATTGCGTCTTTCATCTCGAGTGATCCTAACGCGTTGGCGGCACTATTGACGCTGTTGTTATCATTTGACTTCAGCATGCGAATAAAGAAATGCATTGCTGTGCGGCTTTTCCACTCACGGAGTTGATCCAGACACCGTTCAATCATGACATCGTCTGTTTCTTCGGTAACACACTTGAGCATTGCTTGTACCGGAACGTTTCCGCCGATCTCTGCCAGAATGCCGAGATACATGAGCTTCATTTCTCGAGGTAATTGACGTTCATTTAGTCGTTCGGCCAATGCTGTCGTGGCTCGGTAATCATTGATTTCACGCAGGTTCTTAAGAGCGTCCGGGGCAGTTGGCCGATTCTTTAGAAGGGCACTTTCCCAACGGATGATTTTGGTTCGCCATTCTATCTCTTCTCTTTCAATCTGTTCTGTTGATTCAATGACGGTAACTTCCTGAGGCGTGCGCCAGCGGCCACTATGCCGTAGGTAGCCTTGCTGCCGCATGAGAGCGTCTTCTTGACGCCATTCATTTCCGATTTTGACATAACCAAGTTGTTGTCGTACGTAAGTATTGTCAGGATCAAGGCGCAAGACTTGATGAAGGTGAAAATCATGCTGTTCAAAGAGATTCACTGCCTTACACTTTTTCGCGATGTCGAGGTGAGCTTCAGCAGTGTCTGGCAAGCTGGCAACAGACTCTTCGTATTGCTGCAGTACAAGTGGCTTGGTGACAACTTGTGTCACCTGTTTCGCATCGAGAGTGACCTTGCCAAAGGCCGTTTTTATCTGATAGTTGACCCGCGGTTCCTGGTCGGGATTCAGGAGTTTACCGCTAAGTGAACTCCCGGAAGAAAGCTGAAATGTGTCTGCCAATACCACAGCGTTTGTCGGGTTCAACAATAGGATACAAAGACACAGATGGACAGCGATTTTTAGCTTTGAAGTCATAATTCTGAACCGGAGTTTAGGTCAATGGCTACTTAAAGTATACGTATTGGATTGCGAATAAACCAATGAATTAGTGCTTTGAGCTCACAACCGAAATTATTAGTGCCTGAACGTTATTTCTAGTATCGGCTGAAAAATCCAGAAATAACGCACCCAATAGTGGATTTCGGAGAATCATCGTTGCAGACGTTTGAGAGATCCGGTCGAAGAATTCAAAAGGGGAGAGAGTGAGATGCAGAGACAAAACACCAATAGACGCTGTTTTTTGAAATCAGCCGCTGTTTTGGGGGCCTTGGGTAGTCATCCGGCGTACGGACAGCAACCCCAGTCCGAGTTTGCTCCTATTTATGGAGAAGGTGTGAAACGGCTATGGAAAGTCGGTTTGACACTGGCTGCTCCTACAGGATTCTGTGCCAATATTTACTTTACTGCTAACGTGCCGGCCAATTGGAAATCCGAGCAGGTTGTCAAAGTTGCCGATGAACAATTTACTCGTCATGTGGGCCAGTATAAATACCGTGATGGGCTCTATGGTCTAAAGCAAATGCTGGTCTTTATGCCACAGGTGCCGGCGCGACATACTGCGATGGCTCATGTGACTTTTGAAGTAGAGCGAAAAACAGTTGCCGCTCCTCCAAACAAAAGAGCTTTAACTGTAACCTCTAACCTGCCTCGCGATGTACGCTTCTTTCTAGGTATGAGTCCCTTGATTGAGAATCGCAATGCCTTGCTGCTAAAGAAGGCTAATGAAATTACGGCGGCTGCTGAGAATGACTGGCAATGCGTCGAGAGTATCTATGACTGGATTCGTGAAAATATCACATACCAAAACGGCCCACGTCAAGGAGCCTTGGCCACCCTTCGTTCCGGGGTCGGAGAGAAAGAAGATCTCACCAGCTTATTTGTAGCTCTTTGCCGGAATTTGAAAATACCGGCCCGTACGGTTTGGGTGCCCGAGCATAACTACGCAGAATTCTATTTGCAGGCACCGGATGGAAAGGGATATTGGTTTCCTTGTGAACTCTCCGGTCAGCGTGCCTTTGGCGAGATGAATGACAATCGGCCAATGCTGTTGCGAGGCGACAATTTTAAGGTCCCGGAAAAGCCGGAACCTCAACGGTATGTTGCTGAACACCTGAAAGTAAAGGGCGGCAGTAAACCGCAGGTTCGCTTTATTCGCGAATACGTTCAGGCCTAAGGCCAAATTCGCTAGTTTTCTCGTCTTCAGGGTATAATTTGAATCACCTGTGGTGATGCGCTGTCGCCACTTTCGTTCTTCCAACTGAAAGCAGACTATGAAATTGTTTTTGATAACAAAATTCTTTGTTTTGGCATGCGTCAGTTCATTTTTTTGTGACTATACAAATGCTCAGACGGTATCTAATCAGGAATCAAAGGCAAACCCTTATGCGATTCAGTTACAACGACCTCAAAAACAGCAGTGGGAAATTGGCTTTGAAGTGAAAAGCCCCGCCTTAATGACTGGTGTTACAGCAACGATAACGATTCCAATGCCCTGGCCCGAACAGAAAGTAGAGATAGTTGAACAGGATTTGTCACCAGGAGTCCGGGTTCGTTCACGGGTTGTGATGGGAGACGTAAAGCAATTGTTGGTGACAGTCCCCCGAGTTGAAGCAGGTTCCACTATCAAGGCAATTGTAACCGTCGAGGTCGAACGATCGTTAATTGAGAAGCCAAAGCAGACTGACAGACTATATATTCCCAAGTTGCTTACGCCGGATTTGCGCAAGTACATGGGAGTCAGTCCATTTATTGAAACCACAAATCCAAAGATTGTCGCTGTATCCCGTGGGCTTGGAGACGATGCTAAGAATGCCTGGCAGAAAACGGAGATCATTTTCGACTGGGTTCGTGATCGTGTGAAGTACAAATTTGATGAAGAGCTAAAAGGAGCCCTGATAGCCTTAGAAAGAGGTGTAGGTGATTGTGAAGAATTGACCAGTCTCTTTATTGCCCTTTGTCGCAATAACGGAATTCCTGCTCGGAGTGTATGGATTCCAGGGCACTGTTATCCGGAATTTTATCTGGAAGACGCCAAAGGAATAGGGCATTGGTTCCCGTGTCAAATAGCTGGCTCGAGATCCTTTGGCTCAATGCCGGAATATCGTCCGGTTCTTCAGAAGGGAGATAACTTTCGCATTCCCGGGGACTCTCGGCCTCAGCGTTATGTGGCTGAGACGTTTAAAGCGTTGCGTTCGACACAACCACCTATGGTCCAGTTCATCCGTCGTCAGGCCGGTTCCAATGACCCCTTTGCTCCAGTCTTAAAGTAAAGCGATCTTCTGGATTCCAGATACGATCAGAGGTTTTAACCAAGTATTGTATTGAGCGGATTTAGAATGAATGCTTTGTAGAACACAAAGATCATGATAATTATGAAGATGGCCACGCCTCCGTAGATGAGACCTGAGCAAATCTTGGATAGCCACTGCAGTTGGCTTTCGGCTTTCGTGCGAAACGTGGTGGCTTCTCGCCAGAGAGACTCGGAAATTGTCCCAGCTTGTTCCGCCGTTAGAACGGATGACAAAAAGTCCGGTGGATAAGTGTCAGTCCGTGCGAAGGCAGAATAGAAATCTTCATTGTTGCGGATCGCATCCAAAATGGGATCGAGTGTCTTTAGATAGACAGGATTGCCACTGGATTTAATTGCTATATCGACACACCTTTCGGCGTCGACGCCCGCATTATGAACCAGAGAGAAGGTCCAGCAAAATCGAGACATGGCTAGGTTCAGAAATGGATGTTTGACTCCGGGCAGGATTGATAGGAGTCCGACAAATACTTCGACGTTTAGCCACTGCATATAAACACCATATCCAATGCCACCAGCAAATCCATAAATGACAAGCATCAGTCCGCAGTATTTGCTGAAGAGAGAGTTGTCTGATAGCCAGCCGGGAAGTAAGTCACCGGCTTCGCCGTTACCTAAGAGCATTCCCATGATCAGTAGAACAAGTCCGACGACGCCGGTTGCGATAATAAACTGCAGCACCGGCCAGGTGACACTTTTGAAAAATCCACGAATTAAGGCAACTCGGTTGTCATAATACTCGGCTAGTCCGATAAATGCGGCCTCCGTTTTTCCTGAAAGTTCCCCGACTTGCACCATCATGCTCATGAGGGGTGGAAAAGTCCCCGGGCATTTGCGAATACACTCGTGCAGCGTACTGCCTTCTTCTAGTTGGTTTGTAATCAACGATAAACTGGCGGTATGGCCTTTACCCAGTAGATGTTTGCATGTACCGAATGCCTTGCGAGTGTCCAGTCCAGCGTGAAGGCTGACGCCCATTTGACGACAAAAGCTGGATAGACGTTTTGAGGAAACTGTGGGCATTTACTTGCACTTCTCAGAGGAATGGAAAAGGAGCATCTGTATTATAGTATCCCCTTTAGATCTCAACAAAATGGTGGATTTGCAAATCAAATGTCAACTTTTGCGGCTTTGAGAGGTGTGGCGGTGGTGGAACATCTGCACTAAATCTGTTAGTTTTTATGTCTGATAGGAGTCTCGTTTGGTAAAGGATTACTCAGTGAAATCCCTCGGAACCGTGGCGATTTTGGGTGTAGGACTGATTGGTGGTTCAATCGGTCTCGCCGTACGTCAACGCGGTTTATCTGACAGAGTAATTGGGATTGGTCGGAAGCCTGCCAGATTGCGGAAAGCAAAGCAGTTGGGAGCCGTGACGGAGACTACAACTAATATCGAACGTGGAGTTTCTGAAGCGGATTTTGTGATTGTTTGCACGCCCGTACAGTATGTTGTTGAGCAGGTCAGGGAAATTTCACAGTATGTTCGCTCTGGAACACTTATTACCGATGTGGGTAGTACAAAACAGACAATTGTTGAAGGATTGACAGTACTTGAGAACGGGCACTTCATCGGATCTCATCCGATGGCTGGAGGTGAGCGCGGGGGGGTTGGAAACGCGGACGCTGATCTTTTTGAAAAACGAACAATAGTGGTGACGCCTGAAAAGCGTACCAACAAAGCGGCTCAGTCACGGATATCCAAATTTTGGAAGTCCTTAGGGGCACGTGTAATGGAGTTAGATTGCAAAGAGCATGATCGAGCAGTGGCTGTCATCAGTCATCTGCCTCATACGCTTGCCTCGGTGCTATCGACTCAGGCGAATGCTAAACAATTAGCGTTGGCTGCCGGTGGTTGGATAGATACCACGCGTATTGCCGGAGCAGATCCGGAATTGTGGTTGGAAATCCTACGCGACAATAATAAACAAGTAATACGTGCGGTTGATCGTTTTTTGGATGATCTGCACAAGTTTCGAGACGCACTTGAGGGTGATAACTCACGGGTGTTATTACGATATTTGAATCAAGGAAAGCAAAATCGTGAGTCTATGGGAAATTGATATATACCCCGCTGAAGGTCAAGTAGATCGTGCAGGTGAAGAATTAACTTCAGATGCAATTGATCTCGGACTCGATCCATCCATTCAGGTAGCAGCCGTACATGGCTATTTGCTTGAAGGTGATATAGAAGAGGCTGATGCAAACCGGTTGGCGGATAAACTGCTTGCTGATTCGGTTGTTGAAAAGACCGTTGTTGCGGCCGTTGGTGATGAACGTCTGCAGCAGGCCCCAGTCAATGGTTCTTTGTTGGTGCATGTGATCAATAAGCCGGGAGTGATGGATCCGGTGGCAATGAGTGCTCAGAAGGGGATTGAAGATCTAGGCATCGCTGTTGATCAGGTTCGCACTTTCCGTAAATACTGGGTTTTCGGGGTAGATCAGGGAAGTGTAAATCGATTGGCTGAAAAAGTGCTTGCCAACGATGCGATTGAACAGGTTGTCCACGGTCCCCTGCAACTGGACGCGCTGGCTCTCGGGACAGCTTATGAATTTGAACTAAAGAAGATTTCGATTCGGTCCCTTACCGATGACGAGTTAGAAGACCTCAGTAAGCAAGGTCAGCTTTATCTAACCTTGGTGGAAATGCAGACAATCCAAAAGCATTTTCAGGGGCTTGATCGCGAGCCTACGGATATTGAATTGGAATCTATTGCACAAACCTGGAGTGAACACTGTAGTCATAAGACTTTGGCAGGTCGTATTGCTTACAAAGATGACGAAACAGAACGTCACTTTGAAAACATGCTTAAAGAAACGGTCTTTGCTGCCACAGTCAAGATTCGTGAAGAGCTTGGTGAAGATGACTGGTGTGTAAGTGTTTTTAAGGACAATGCCGGAATCGTTACTTTTAATGATGAATTTAATGTGGCATTTAAGGTGGAAACACATAACCATCCATCGGCATTGGAGCCATATGGTGGAGCCAATACAGGTATCGGTGGGGTTATTCGCGACACGCTTGGTACCGGTATGGGAGCTAAGCCTATTTGTAATACCGATATATTTTGCTTTGCTAATCCCGAAGTTGATCACGATCAACTTCCTCCCGGGGTATTACATCCTCGGCGCGTTATGAAAGGCGTCGTATCAGGAGTTCGTGATTACGGAAATCGTATGGGGATCCCAACGGTCAATGGTGCGATTTACTTTGATAATCGCTATCTTGGCAATCCATTGGTTTACGCCGGCAACGTTGGGCTCATTCCGAAAGAGAAATCGTTTAAAGAAGCTCACGCTGGAGAATGGGCTGTCGTGATCGGCGGGCATACTGGTCGGGACGGGATTCATGGCGCTACTTTTAGCTCAGCTGAATTGACGAGTGACAGTGAAATGCTGTCCGGTGGTGCTGTGCAGATCGGTAATGCAATCACTGAAAAGATGGTCATGGATGTCATGCTGGAAGCGCGCGACCGGAACCTTTATACCTGTGTCACCGACTGTGGGGCGGGCGGGCTGTCGAGTGCAATTGGTGAAATGGGCGAAGAGATAGGAGTGGAAGTCTATCTGGATAAGGCACCGTTAAAGTATGACGGGCTTAGCTATACAGAGGTATGGATTTCTGAAGCTCAGGAACGCATGGTGTTTAGTGTGCCTGAGCAGAACTGGAAAGCATTTCAGACACTTTGTGAATCGGAAGGCGTAGATGCTACGATTGTCGGAAAGTTCGTTGATCACGGTCGCTTGGTACTTAAGTATCATGATGAGGTTGTAGGTGACCTAACGATGGACTTTCTCCACAATGGTCGTCCACCAATTATTCGCGACGCTCATTACGAAATTCCAGCTGTTACCGTCATCGACCTGGAGGACAAAGCGGCCAGTCTCGAACAGGACTTAGAGGCTATTCTTGGAAGCCTGAATGTTGCCAGTAAAGAATGGGTTGTTCGTCAGTATGACCATGAAGTTCAGGCAGGTAGCGTTGTAAAGCCAATGGTTGGCATTCAAAATGACGGCCCCGGGGATGCAGCCGTTGTGAAACCTGTTTTAGGCAGTAGCAAAGGCCTCACAGTGAGTTGTGGTATGAATCCCCGTTACGGCGACTACGATACGTATCATATGGCGGCTAGCGCAATTGACGAAGCGATTCGTAATAGCGTGGCCGTTGGAGCGGATCCAAGTCGAATTGCAATCCTTGACAACTTCTGCTGGGGTTATACGGATCGTCCTGAAACATTAGGTTCGCTCGTTCGTGCGGCGTTGGCATGCTATGACATGGCAGTCGACCTAAAGACCCCTTTTATTTCGGGAAAAGATAGCCTGAATAATGAATTCAGTTACCAAAATGAAGAAGGCGAAAAGGTGACGATTTCTATTCCTCCAACCTTGCTCATTAGTGCGATCGGTCAGGTTGAAGATGTAGCAACCTGTACCACAATGGACGCGAAGGAAGCTGGGAATGTGCTTTATCAGGTAGGGGTCACTAAACGTGAATTGGGAGGATCTCACTGGACATTGATTCGTGAACTGGAAGGTGGCGCTGTTCCCAGCGTTTGTACAGAAAACTGTAATGCAGTCTTTCCGGCTCTTCATCAGGCTATCAAATCCGGTTTGGTTCGTGCCTGTCATGATTTGAGCGAAGGCGGTTTGGCAGTGGCAGCAGCGGAAATGGCTTTTGCTGGTGGTCTGGGAATGATGATCGATCTGGCTGGAGTGCCGACGGATCTAGATTACTCAGGAGATACGGAGAATGTGCTGAAGTTGTTTGCGGAGTCTAACACACGATTTTTGGTGGAAGTAACCCCGGAAAATTGTGCGGCATTCGAGCAAACTCTTGGTGGAGTGACCGTCGCACGCGTCGGGACGATTACGGAAGATGATCAATTGGTTGTTAACAATGGCGACAAGAACCTGCTAACCACTCCGATTGGACAATTAAAGGAAGCCTGGCAATCGCCATTACGTTGGTAGAGTTCAGGGAAACTAGAAAAACAGAGTCTGCAGATTAACGCTGGGCTAAAAGATGACTACACCCAAAGTATTAGTTTTACGTGCTCCAGGCACTAATTGTGATCATGAGACCAAGTACGCGTTTGAGCTTGCCGGTGGGCAGGCTGACCGAGTACATATTAATCGAGTGCTGGAGAGTCCATCCTTGGTTGAGCAGTATCAGATCATATGTATTCCAGGTGGTTTTAGCTATGGTGATGATGTCGCTGCAGGCCGGATTTTTGCCAATCAAATGCGTAGCCATTTGGCAGATGTCATGCACGAGTTTAAGAATAGCGATAAGCTGATACTAGGTATCTGCAACGGGTTTCAGGTGTTAATTAAATCTGGCTTATTACTCGACGATGATGCTGACGGAGCTCCACCGGCAACGTTGTGCTGGAATAACCACGGACTCTATGAAGACCGTTGGGTTTACCTTCAGAATTCGAGTGATAAATGTATCTTTCTGCGTGGCACTGATCGGTTATATCTGCCAATCGCTCATGCCGAAGGAAAGTTTGTCATGCGAAATGAGGATATTGCGGATCAGTTACAGGCGAATCAACAACTGGCTCTGAAGTATGTCGACGCAGCAGGAGTCCCCGCTGTTGGATTCCCCCAAAATCCTAATGGTGCTCAACGTAATGTAGCGGGAGTTTGTGATGACTCAGGTCGAGTGTTTGGCCTGATGCCACACCCGGAACGGTTTTTGGAAGGGACGCAACACCCTCGTTGGACTCGGGAAGGCCTGCAGCCGGAAGGAGATGGTCTGGCACTGTTTAGAAATGCCGTGGAGTATTTCGCTTAATCTTCCGAAGGCTTCTCATCAAAATGAATTGCACACGCCTCGGTATCGCAGTTTAATCGATATCGACGTTTGGCAATTTGTCGGTAGATCCAATTCCATGCAGGCAGACTGAACGGGATGTGTAAAAGCACTGCCAGAAGCCAGAGTTTGGGAAGTCGTCGACTAATAACACGTAAAGCCGCTGCCCCTCGATGGCGTTTGCTCTCTTTGTCAATCAGGTAAATGGCTTCCATCAATTCTTTTTTGGTCAGATCCGGATATGCAGAAACGATAGATTCATCATGAAGTGAAACGTATGTTAGACGCTGCTTACCATCCCAACGGTTAAGTTTTTCTACCTGACGAGTGCAGAACTGGCATACGCCATCATAAATGACTACTTCGGCATTCGGATATTGAGAGGGAGTGGGGAGCATTTGGTGATTATTCACTTAATAAGTCATCGATGTCAAATTCAGCATTGAAAGTGTCGAGGTCAAAGTCGTCGATGGAGTCGTCTTCTTCCTCTTCTTCCTCTTCTTCTCGATCTTCTGAATCACGGTCATCATATCCATCGTCTTCTTCCTCGTATTCATACTCTTCTTCATCTTCCCCGAAGTCAGAAACATTTTCTTCCCGGTCGGTTTCTTCGACGATTTCGGAGGAGTCGGTCTCAACCAAATCCTCATAGTTCAGATTAGCAAGTTGCAGCGGTGTTGAAGAAGTGTCTGCTGGAAGAGATTTTTCGAGTGACGGTTTACCTTTCGCGCGGCCAGTGAAGATTGTATAGAGGGTGAGGCTCGTACCAAGCCCAATGGTTAACCATGCTGCGAGATCGGTGACTTGCACATGCATCGGTGGATGACTCGATCCGTGTAATAATTCCGGGAACGCAATCACAACACTTTCGATTGCCAGCCCTTCGAGGCCGACAAGCAATAGAGACACGCTTAACCCTAATACAAATGCACGAAACATTGTTTTCCTTTGCTTGCTTAGTTTTATTATCGAGTGAAAAGAGGGGTGGAGAAGAGTTAGAATCTGTGAATCAAGTTGATATTTGATAAACCGTCCTTCGATTTTGGTAGATCACAAGCGAGCAGGATTCTTTTGAAAGACCGTATTCTTTTTCTATGGACGGTATAGGACAGGAATTCAGTTGTGATTATAAAGAAAGAAGCAGTGATACTTGGTCGGTTAAAGTTTCTTCGGGCGACGATAAACGACTGTATTGTACTGCCAAGATTAGTCGATATTATTTATTGGGTGTAAATATTCTGAGGTGCGCAACCTCGTTTGCACCAAGAGGCACAGTAAGTGGGGATTGGCGTGTCAGACCAAGCCAAGATCCTGTTCGTGAAGTCCGCTGCATCTGAAAAGATGTCCGCGCCGGAAGCGTTGTGTTCTCTCTTTGATGTTGAGGTCGCCGCTGATTGGAGCGAAGCCCGTCGCCTCATGAAGCAGCAATGTTTTGATGGAGTGTTTAGCGATACGGATAATGACGCTCCCAAGAAACAGTTCTTCACGGATTCTTTTTGGGTGATCCAAAAACTGCACCAAGGGGTCGCCATACTCGACCAGGATAAAAAGATCCTCTGGGCAAATGAGCAAATCAATGAATGGGCCGATTGCGAAAGTGTAATCGGCCTTCCTTTTTATAGTTGGTTGGAAGGTGGGCAATGGGAAGCCGGCGATAGTTGCCCTTGCCAAACTGCCGTTGTCAGGAAATCTCGCACGTCGGCCTTGTATAAGCTGTCGTCCGAAGTCTATTTTCGAATCGAAGCGAAACCTGTGCGGCGCGGCAATGAGGAATCGGGCGAACTGTTGGTCATTATTCATGATGTCACGGAAGAACAGTTTTACCGTCAGAAGCTAGATGCGATACATGAAGCTGGAGTTGAGTTATCGAATCTTTCACCGGAAGAAGTCTTCCATATGGAAGTAAAGGATCGTATTGAGCTGCTCAAGTCCAATATCCTTCACTACACTCAGGAAATCCTCAGCTATGAAAAGGTCGAGATTCGTCTTGTGAATCAACGTACTGGAAAGCTCGATCCCCTGTTGTCTGCAGGGATTGATAAAGAAGCTGCCGAACGAGCTTTGGAAGTGGGACGTGAAGCCAATGGTATTACAGGATTTGTTGCTGCTACCGGGGAAAGTTACCTCGTGGATGACGTTACCACCGATGAGTTGTTTATCGAGTCATTTTCCGGCGCCAAAAGCAGTTTGACGGTTGCGATTAAATGGCAAGAGCAGGTGATCGGGACGTTTAATGTTGAAAGCCCCGAAGAACAGGCCTTTTCCGAAAACGATTTGCACTTTCTGGAATTGTTCGCTCGTAATATTGCTTTCGCATTGAATACGTTAGACCTGCTCGCTGCTGAAAAGAGTAGTGCAACTCAGAAGAGTATCGAAGCGATTCACAGAGAAGTGGCTTTGCCCATTGATAAGATTCTTAATGACGCAGTGAACGTCATGGAGCGATACATTGGTCACGAGCCAGAAGTTGTAGAACGACTCAAACGTATTTTGCGTAACGCGAGGGACATTCGACAGGTGATTCATAAGATCGGTCAGGATATGGCGCCGGGCGAAGCGATGCCTGCTGGCGCGATCGTAGATCATCATCCTAAGTTAGCAGGCCAGCGTGTGCTGGTCGTGGATGCGAATGAAGGTGTACGAAATGATGCACATGCGTTGTTAGAACGATATGGATGTATTGTAGAAACAGCTGAGTCAGGTGGTGAAGCTATCTATATGGTTCGCAGTTCGGTCGGTAGTGAAAGCTATAGCGTGATTATCTCTGATATTCATCTTCCGGATTTCAGCGGTCATCAGTTGATGTTGCGATTAAAGGAAATTATGGATCAGGTTCCGTTAGCCTTAATGACGGGCTTTGGCTATGATCCGGGACACTCCATCGTTAAAGCAAGGCAGGCTGGTCTGCATCCGAACGCGATTCTTTATAAACCGTTTCGTTTGGATCAATTGATTGACGTTTGCGAAACACTAGTCGATTTTCATAACGACATTGCCCGCACATAATCGGTACTTCTGCTATGTCACTGCTCGTGGACTTACCCCTTTACGCGCTTGGTACTCTAGGCCATGTCTCTGTATGTGTGACGGCACTGAATCGAGTACAGGGTAGTGTAGCTGATCATTCAGTGGAGAAAATTCTCAAAGGTGGCGTTTATGGCTGGGCTTTAGCTGGATGGTGTCTGCCGATTGTTCTGATGTTCCAAACCGAAGCTTTGGAAATGCCATGGACCATCGTGGCGGGGCAATTACTTTCGTCTTGGGGTTATTTCACGTTGGCCACGGCCTGGTTGGTTGTGACAGGAATAAAACGCGTGGTGCAAATTCTGCTGGATCGTTGCTCTGACGCTTGGGATTTGCTCGACTCGAATGTCTTGCGACTGGATGAGGAATTGGGTCAGTCGTTTGTAGGTGAATCAGAGCGGGGAGTATGGGTTTCAATTGTAGGTAATGAGGTCGGACATCTCGAAGTGAACCGTAAAGTATTGAAACTCAATGAACTTCCTGGGAGCTTAGATGGACTTACCATCACGCATTTTTCTGATTTGCATATTACCGGTGCCATTGTCCGTCCTTACTTTGAACGGTTAAAGGAAGAAATCCTTCGACTCGATTCTGATCTTGTGATTCTGACCGGAGATATTCTTGATGATAAAAATAAATTGACGTGGGTTACCAGACTGGTCTCGGAGATGAAGGCACGAGTCGGGTGTTTCTTTGTTCTGGGAAATCATGACGTGAGGCACGGTCAGGGGCAAGCGTTAAGAAAAGAGATCGCACGTTGTGGTTGGCATGACTTGGGAGGGAGATCGATCGAGATTGAAGTCCGTGGAGAATCAGTCCTGTTGGCTGGAAATGAGCTTCCCTGGATCGGCGAAACGCCGGACTGTAGTTCCGCGAAAGCAGCTTTTTCAATTTGCGCAGTGCATACACCAGATCAGTTTTCTTGGGGAAGAAGACAGGGATTTGATTTGATACTTGCCGGGCATGCGCATGGTGGACAAATCCGCTTGCCTCTGCTTGGCCCCATCATTTGCCCAAGCATACATGGGGTGCGGTATGCGAGTGGCGTGTTTGAGGCCGGTAATACNCTGCTTCACGTGAGTCGTGGAATTTCGGGGCTGCAGCCGTTGCGGTGGCGTTGTCGTCCNGAACTNACGCAATTAGTGTTAACCCGTCGCNAGGCTTAGTTAGAATGATTCTTTTTGAGCGACCATGATTCCGTAAATATGGGGGACTTCGTTCAGATGAGAGTACTTAGGTGACACGAGACCAGACTCTTCCAGCATGGTTTTGAGATCAATTGGGTCAACGAGTTTACCAGACGGAACATGAAGTTCTAAATCAAGTGCAAACAGTGCTCGACTGACATCTCCTGCATCTTGTCCTGGAAATACATCAATTATCACCAGCCTGCCACCAGGCGACAATGTTGGTACCGTATTCTGAATAAGTCTTTTTTGTTCGTCAGAGTCGAGTAGATGCAATAAGTTTGCGACAATGACTAAATTGAATTCGCCTGTAGGGAGCTGGCTGGTGAGTGGGTCGCCTACGACGGACTGAATTCTTCCCTGCATGCCGATCGATTCGGCTGTTTCCACCGCCGTTTGGATCGGTTCCTCGTTGTCGAGAAATGTAATTTTCGACTCAGGATCTGTATGAGCGATTGAAAGGCTCCATACGCCTGTACCACAACCGATATCCAAAATATTCAATGACGTAGTTTGCTCACTTAGCTGTAAGAACTTTGCCACCTGCATGGCGGAGGGGGAAACCTGCCATTGTGTTGATGTAATGCGTTGGCGATAGGTGTCGCGCAGATCTTCAACATCGTCAGTTGTCTTAATGTAGGAGTCTAGCTTCCGAAGGCGTGATTCACCTAAATCAATGTCGTGCGCCGTCAACAGTTGTACCATTTGGCTCAGTGCGTAGTCATCTTGGTACCGTTCTACAATCATTAAGCCAACTAGTACGTCTAATAGCAGCGCCACCCGCCGAGGATTTGCATCGATAGCCTGCGCAATCTCCCCAGCAGTTTTTTGTCCATCGCGGAGAGTTTCAATGATGCCCAGGCGACGAGCCGATTGATAGGCTGCGATACCAGCAGCAGCGTTGTTGATGTTTTTGTAAAGCGTTAGCGTGTTGATCTGAGACGTTGACATGGTTTGTTTTCTACCGTATTGACCGTGCGTTAAACCAAAGGAAATAGGGTGGCACCGATGAGTGTTGCAATGAGCCCTACGATTCCCATCACAATACTCATCGGGGTAACCGTACGTAACCCCTCGGCTTCGGTCATGCCACTCATTTTACAAATGACCCAGAACCCGCTGTCAGCCATCCAGGCCACAGGCTTAGAGCCACAGCCGACGGCGAGTGCGAGATAAACCGGATGATAGGGCAGGAGGTCCGGTTGTAACGCTAGTGGAGCAAAGATACTTGCCACAGTGATCATCGCTACTGTGGAGGAGCCCTGTGCGGTACGTATGAGTGTGGTGAGGAAGAAAGCCATAATCAGCGTGCCAAGTGTTGCGGTATCGCCCCCAGAACCAGCGACAACTTCTTTAATACCACTTTGACGAATCGCGGCACCAAAACCTCCGCCGGCTGACGTGATAAGGATGATGATTCCGCCACTTGCCAACGCGCCTCCAATGGCGGTCGCCATTTTACCCCGGTCAATTCCGGGACGAGAGATGAGTGTTGCCATGGCAATAGCCCCTGCTAGAATCAGAGCGATATTTTTGTCTCCAAGAGTCTTAATGGCAGGTTTAATTGAGTCGATCCATTCAGCAGCTTGTTGTCCATTATCCAGATTCTTATAGTACGTGTCAGTCGCCGTGGCAGCTGCAATTAGCAAAACAGGAAGGATGATGGGGAGTAAAGAAATGAAGAAAGAAGGTAGCTCACTGTCTGCTTTTTGCGTTTGAGCCTCTAAGTCCTCTAATTTGGCATCTACACTATCTCGCAGAGGTACTTCCATTGTTTTGTTGCGCCAAGCGGCAAAAGTAAGTCCGGCGACTGAACTGCAGAGTCCGACACAACAGCCCGCTATGATCATTGATATGAGCGAGACATTAAATTCTTCGGCAACGATCAGTGGACCGGGCGTTGGCGGTACCAACGAGTGAGCCATTGATCCGCCAGCTACGATGGCCATGATATACAGGACATAGTTTTTACCGACGCGGATTCGAGTAGCTTTTGCCAGCGGTATCATTAGATAAAAAACGGTGTCAAAGAAGACGGGAATGGAAAGTAGGAATCCGCTTCCCATAAAAGCTAGACCGGCTTGTTTTTGCCCGAGGCGTTTCAATACTGTTCGAACGATTCGATCCGCTGAGCCGCTGTCGAGCATGCATTTGCCGATGATCGAGGCCATGGCAATGAGAATTCCTATTTTCCCACAGGTGGCACCAAAGCCCTCGGCCACGCGGAGCATTGCAGATTTCTTTTTGAACTGCTTTTGGTATTTAGTTAGATAAGCCGATTTGGTGCGGTCGTATTCCTCCAGAGTGGTGTTAGCTTCCGGACCATTTCCAAATAACTTGATGAATGATTGTTCGCCATCGTCGAGAGCATAAGTTTCTAAGGCTGATTCAGAGGTTAAGAAAGCTGCGACTAAGGCAGCCAGTAATAGAGCTAGGAAGGCGTGTAACTTACAAACCAGAATGCCCGCAACTACGAGGACAATGGAAATGACCAAAATGATGATAGGGCTCATGCAGTGAATTCACGTGATACGAGGGATTTAACTCAGAATGTTAGCTATTTGTTATAATCGCAAATTGAAGAATATTCACGAGCCAATTTGGGTATTGTTGGCTGGACCAACGTCGTGGATTCGGTCGGATTCTGTTCAACCTGAATCCATCTTAGAGAATGTGTATTTCGTTGGTAAGATAAAGGTGGGTGTCACGCCTTAATTTGGGCCTGTGATATGCCGAGTTCAGGAGTGATTTGAATTGAGTCGTTTATTTTGTTTAGTATTGTCACTCGCTGTTTTTGCGGGGCCGGTTATCGGTCAGCAAGACAACGAAGAAGTGTCTCCACCTGCTGCTAAGCAATTTGAATTCTTTGAAAAACGTATTCGTCCTGTACTTGTTCAGCACTGCTACAAGTGCCATTCTGAAAAAGCTGCAGCAAAGGATGAATTGCGAGGCGGTCTGCTATTGGACAGTCGCCTCGGTCTTTTGGCAGGTGGTGACAGCGGGGCAGCGTTGGTTCCCGGCAAGCCGCAGGAAGGAACTTTGCTTTCGTCTTTGAACTATGACTTGTATGAAATGCCGCCGGCAGGCAAATTGCCGTTAGAGGTGATCGCGGACTTTAAAGTCTGGATTGAAATGGGAGCAGCGGATCCTAGAGAAGGTGAAGTTGCCACAGCTAACACGATTGATATTGAGGCGGGGAAAGAATTTTGGGCTTATCGTCCGATTGATCCCGGCGTGATTCCTGAATATCAGGGAGCGCAGACTCCCATCGATGCTTATATAGGTAATGCATTGAATGCAGTCGGGTTGAAACCGGTAAAGAAAGCTAGTCGTCAGGTATTAATACGTAGGTTGTATTATGATCTTCTGGGGCTACCCCCGACTCCAGAGCAGATCGCAGCGTTCGTAACGGACGATAGTGATATTGCCTATCAAAGATTAGTCGATGAATTACTTAAATCCCCTCGTTTTGGCGAACGTTGGGGACGACACTGGCTGGATGTCGTGCGTTATGCTGAATCAGTCACATTACGAGGCTTGATCTATGAACAAGCCTGGAGATATCGGGACTATGTCATTGATAGTTTTAACGATGATGTACCCGTCGACACATTTATCAAACAACAGATTGCAGGCGATCTGCTTGAGACAGATGATCATGTGCAACGTCGCAGGAATCTTCTGGCGACCGGTTACTTGGCAATGGGGAATAACAACCTTGAAGATCAGGATAAAGCCAAACTGCGTATGGATGCTGTTGACGAGCAATTGGAGACAATTGGCCGAGGTTTGCTAGGACAGACAATTGGTTGTGCTCGCTGCCATGACCACAAATTCGACCCAATCCCGACCAAAGATTACTACGCTTTAGCTGGCATTCTTAAGAACACGGAGTCTATCGTGAATGCAAACGTGGGGCGTTGGGTCGAAAAAGAATTGCCGCTGCCTGAGGAACAGGTTCGGGCCTCAAAGGCAATCCGTGAAAGACTAGCTATGGTCAAAAGCGAGTTGGCTAAGCTGACAAAAGATAAACAGGTTGGAGTGGTTGCAGTAGAAGATGTTGTCGGGATTGTCATTGATGACATTGATGCCGTTCTTACCGGTCAATGGAATAAATCAACTTCCAACAAAACGTATGTTGGCCCCGGCTATCAATATGCCAGTGGGGGAACGGCCGGTACGACTGCAACATTTGAGCCGATGGAAGAACTGGAAGGTGTTTACGAAGTCCGATTTGCCTATGCGTATGGCAGCAATCGGCCAAAGCAATTGTCGGTTGAAGTTTGGGATGCAGACGGTTCTAAAGTTACGGTGGTCAATGAAACAACCGTTCCTTCTTTGGACGGTCACTTTGATTCGCTAGGCACGTATCGGTTTGAAAAAGGGATGAAACCTAGGGTGGTCGTTGACACATCAAAATCTTCGTCCGGTGCGGTTGTTATCGATGCCGTCCAGTTTCTCAATATGGAATTGATTGCGAATGAATCCAAAGGGTTGGATCCCGATAGTGAGGAAGATGAGAAGGTGATTGCAGCCCGTGTGAAAGAGCTTGAAGGAGAAGCGAAAGAACTGGAGAAGCGTATTCCACCAAAAGAAGTCTATATGACGGTTCGGGAGCAAAAGGCAATTGCAGATACGCAGATTCATATTCGGGGTGATGTTCACAATCTGGGTAACAGCGTGCCTCGGGGCTTTCTTCAGGTGGCAAGTTATGATGATTCGCTCGTGATTTCTCAGGGAGAGAGTGGTCGTGTTGAATTAGGTGAGTGGATAACGAGTGATTCGAATCCGTTGACCAGTCGAGTATACGCTAATCGGGTTTGGGGTTGGTTGATGGGGGTTGGGTTGGTGCGCACCCCGGATAACTTTGGTGTTACGGGAGAAACGCCATCCCATTCAGAACTGCTTGATTATTTGGCAACGCAGCTCAAGCAGAATCACTGGTCTACCAAAGAGTTGGTACGTGAAATTGTGATGTCGGATACCTATCAGCGAATGTCGACCCCCACGGCGACGTTGAAGGCAAAGGACCCTGAGAATCGTCTGTTGGGGCATATGAATCGTCGACGTATGGATGCTGAGAGTATTCTGGATGCGATGCTTCAGGTCAGTGGGAAATTGGATCTGACCATGGGGGGACCGACGATTAAGTCCGGTACGAAAAACGACTATAATTATCCGCATGGAGGGTATCGGCGAGCTGTTTATTGGCCCGCTTTTAGAAATTCCCTCCCTGAAGTCCTGCAGGTTTTTGATTATCCTAATCCAAGTGTTGTGGTCGGTCAGCGCGACGTTTCAAGCACCTCTCCTCAGGCATTATTTATGTTAAATAATTCTAAGGTCATGGAGTATTGTGATTTAGCTGCGGAACGGTTCTTAGCAATGTCCGATCTCGATGATGAAACTCGATTTGTGCTTGTTTCGCAGGCTGTTTTGGGACGCAAGCCAACGTCGCGAGAATTGGAAGTTTCGATTGCATTCATCCAGCAGGATGATTCCGAGGAATCGCGGCGTCAAAACTGGGCTCAGGCAATTCAGGCTGTATTTGCTTCGGTTGATTTTCGATATATTAATTAGGTAGAACTAAATGGGCCGATTGTCCGGCTGCTCGTCAGATTTTTTGGTAATTGATATATGAATGGATTGTTCTTTAGTCGGCGACAGGCATTACAGCTTGCTTCCTGCGGATTTGGTTCACTTGCGTTGTCAGGAATGCTTGCAGGAGAAGATAATGCGAGCGGCGATAATCCATTGGCGGAAAAGCAATCTCATCACGCAGCTCGTGCAAAACGAATCATCTTCCTGTTTATGCAGGGCGGACCGAGTCAGGTCGACACGTTTGACTACAAGCCGATTCTCGAAAAGCGTCATGGCGAAAAGATGCCGTTTGACGATGCACGGGTTATCGCGAATACAGGTAAACGCGGTAGTGAACAAACTCTCATGCAATCACCATGGAAGTTTCGTCAGTACGGTGAATGTGGTCAACCTGTGTCGGAGCTGTTCCCGCATATGGCAAACCATGTGGATAAGATGTGCATGATCCACAGTATGCATACGGAAGGGGTTGCTCACGGGCCGGCAACACTTTTTTTGCATACCGGTGCGACTAACTTTGTTCGCCCGTCCATGGGTTCATGGATTAGCTATGCTTTGGGCTCCGAGAATGCTAACCTGCCAGCCTTTGTCTCGATTGCGCCCTCGCCAGGAAATGGTGGTGCGCGAAATTATGGCAACGCTTTTTTGCCTCCCGTGCATCAGGGGACAACGCTTGGCAGTGCAGGGCGTCCTGCAACGGATGCTCAAGTTAGAAATTTGGTTAATAAATCTCTTTCCAAGCTGGAACAGCAGGGGCAATTTGAATTGCTGCGGGCTTTGAACGCTGAGCAGACTGTAGATAAGTCCGGCGATAAAGAACTGGAAGCTGTGATCAGTTCTTATGAATTAGCGTGGCGATTCCAGAATAATGCTCCTGAGATTCTCGATCTTTCTCGCGAGACTAAAGCAACCAGAGAAATGTACGGGATGGACGATAAGGATACGCTCGATTTTGGTTCGCAATGCCTCATGGCTCGTCGCCTAGCCGAATTTGGAGTGCGGTACATTCAAGTGACTTATGGAGATGCGGGAGCAAATCCTGCCTGGGACCAGCATTCAAATCTTCCCAAGCATGCAGATCATGCGAAAAGGGTGGATAAACCGATCGCTGGTTTGCTGCAGGATTTGGCCCAGCGTGGATTGTTAGACGATACGTTAGTTTGGTTCGGTGCTGAATTTGGCCGTACTCCGTATTCGCAGAATAATGGCACGGGGCGCGACCACAATCCCAACGGATTTACTACGTGGCTCGCTGGCGCAGGTGTGCGGGCCGGATTTAAATACGGTGCCTCGGATGAATTTGGGCACAAGGCTGTCGAGAATAAAACCCATATGCATGACTTACATGCAACACTCCTGCATCTTTTAGGTGTGAATCATAAACGGCTTACTTATAACTATTCAGGACGTAACTTCCGCTTGACAGATGTCCACGGTGAAGTGGCTAAAGGAATTCTAAGCTAAGTATTCGTTAAGCTTTACAGTGAATCACCCTTTCAGTTTTCGAAGCATGATCTTAATTTCATGCCAGCCTTTGATCGAAACGATGACGGCGACAATAGAGAAGATTCCTAAGCCCGCGTAAAGAAGGCCCATCCAGAAGTGGAACCAGACTGAGTATTGGTCAGGTGTACTAGGCATGGCTCTCGTCTCCTTGGACTAATTTATTTTCATCAGCAGCGGGGTCGGGGAAGATGATGGAAATGGTGACGAATAAAAAGGTGGTCAAGCCAAGGCTGAATAAGCCGACGATCGATGAGGTGATATTTGCCTTCCAATAGTCTACATCCAGACCGATTACTCCCCCGGTATTCTCGATTAGAAAATTTCGCACCGGCTCCAATCCGAGGACTGCTGAGGCCCCCGTAATAAGCGCTACCATGGCTCCCATGCTACTCGCTCGCTCCCAATAAAGTCCACCGACGAGAACGACGATGGCGCCCGTCGCATAGATAGAACCAGTAATGACCATGTAATTCCAGATACTGTCGTTGCCTTCGTAAAACAACCCCCATCCCCAGATGAAGACGCCAATTAGCACGATGAATATACGAGTTAACGTAATTCGCTTTTTATTACTTAAATCCTTATGGGAAACGGACCTGGCAATAGGTGCGACTACGTCCTGTGTTAAAACGCTTGACCAGCATAGAAGGTAACTATCGTGAGTGGACATAAAAGCGGCAATCATCGCGGCCACAATTAAACCGAGTAATCCTGTGGGAAGGATCTGGCCCATGAATGCTGGCATGGCGTAAAGGCCCGCATCCTGAATAGCATTGTTGCCGATGAACATCTCGGTAATTTCTTGCGAGCTGTTGGTGAAGTAGGTGTAGGCTGCAATTCCCCAAAACATAGGAATTAAAAATCGGATGGTAAAGGAAATTGCCGAAATCGTGTATTGTTTCTTTACCGCTCGTGGAGATTCCATGGCGAGTGCCCGCGAAACGGCGGTTGGCCAAACGGCACAGCCGACAATTCCAGCAGCGAATAACTGAAACAGCACATAGCTGATGCCAAATTCACCATTTTCTGCCATCGGGTTAAAACCCGCTTCCCCCATACCTCGGGCAATGGCTGTATACATCTCACCGATGCCAATTTTATTAATGGCGAGAAACGTAGTGATAACAATTCCGAATGACAATACAACGAATTGAATGTAGTCCGTTAGGATGACCGAGATCATGCCGCCAAGGACAGTGTAAACTAAAACAAGGATCAGTAAGACTGTCATGACCACCATGAGAGCCGTCCCTTCGAAGGAAAGTCCCGTTGCTCCAACAATAAACTTGGCGCCCACCTGCAGGAATAATCCCATGTTGAGGATGCCGGCAGTTGAGAGAATGATGCCTCCAGTGATTCTGGCTGGCGTACCAAATCGCTTTTCGTAGTACTCGGGGATTGTAAGTACTTTTTCTGCGCGGAGTGGTACCACAATAAAACCCGTGACTCCAACTAGAAGTGTTCCAACCCCGGCAATCACAGCCATGTGAAAAGCAGCAAACCCACCACTAAATCCGGACTGGGCCATGTACATCACGGTGATGAGGCCCATTTCTGTTCCTGTCATGGTGGCGACACCCAGCCACGGGCCGACACTCCGGCCAGCTCCGATGTAAGCAGTCATGCTGGTAGCATACCGCGTGACAAAGATCCCAATGACCAACGAGATCGAAAGATAGCATCCCACAATGGCCCAGTCGATGAACTGGAAATTGGAGAGTGTGCTGAAATTGATATCTGCGTTGGGAAACATAGGGAAAGGTAGTTAGCTATTATCAGGGTGTGAGAACCTGCATAATAGCTTACCTTTACGAGCTGTGCTAAATTGAATCAGTAATTTCCTGCAGATACTAAGGGGCGTTAAGGAGTATAGACAATGATTGCCAACCGGATTGTGAAACAGATGCTTTGCATACTCATTGGTTTACTTATTTCGACTTCAGTTCTAGCGGCCGAGCCGGTGAAGATTGCATGTGTTGGAGATAGTATTACCTTCGGGGCTGCCATTCAGGATCGCGAAAATCGAAATTATCCGTTGCAACTCGGTAAACTACTAGGGGATGGGTATGCCGTTCGCAATTTTGGTGTCAACGGCGCAACACTTCTAAAGCAAGGTGATCTTCCCTACTGGACTCGGCCACAGTTCAAAATGGCAACCGAATTCCAGCCCAATATTGTGATCATTAAGCTGGGTACGAATGACAGCAAACCACAGAACTGGAAGTATGCTGATCAATATGGCACTGATTTGTTGTCAATGATCGATCATTTTCAGGGGTTGGATTCTAAACCGCAGATTTATGTTTGTCGTCCCGTTCCAGTGGCAACAGATCGTTGGGGAATTACTGAGGCCGTTGTGCGTGACGAAGTGATTCCGGCCCTTAATAAAGCCGTTAAGAAAGCGAAGGGAGTTAAAATCATCGACCTGTATAAAGTTTTGGCCCCTTACCCAGAGCTGTTACCAGATGGTGTCCATCCCAATGGCGATGGTGCAGCCCTTTTGGCAAAGGCAATCTACAAGCGGATTAAGTAGCCTACTGGAGTTCCGATTATTCGGATTAAGTAGGATTTTTCGGGAACAAACGCGCAATCGTCGGCGTCTTATTGGTATAGCAGCTGTGGTTTTATCTTCCGTTGCGCTGGCGCGAAATCAGAATAGACAAAAGTCTACCGATCCTTTCTGAACTGCGTAACAGGAAAAGTAGCCGGTACGGATCGTTATTAAGTACCGTTCCAGATGTTTATAACCAAGATGAGATACAAAATGAACTCTAGGCGATTCTTATTTTGCTTTGTGATCAGTTTTCTATTTGTTCAATCCGGGTTTGCCCAACCAGCCTCCGAGCAGCCGGCAGCCCAACAGGAGGAACAACCCCCCGCAGTGGTAGCACAGCCTGAAGGTGATCAGGAGATTGATCCTCTCAAAGAACAGGTCATCTATGTGCCCTATGAAAAACTGCCGCAGGTTTTCGAGAAACCTGCACGAGGAGTGTTTTTACCGTACGAACAATTTCAACAACTCTGGGATGCCGCCCGGAAGAATGCCTTGCCTCAGCCTAAGCAGGGTCCGCCTCTACGTTCATTGATTACCAGCATCGAGTCTGTTGCTGAAGTTCGCGGTGATGTTATGGAAGTTCAGGCTCAGCTGACGATTCAATTGTTAGGTGAAGGTTGGCACGAAATTCCACTGCGACTCGGAAATTCAGCTATTTCGTCGGCTTTGATCGGTGGGGAAAATGCACGCATTGTGTTTCGCCCAGGCCAGGGGTATTTCTTATTACTCGATTTTGGAGATGGCCAGGCTGACAAACTAACACTGGACCTTAAGTATGCGAAAACGTTTAATAAGTCGCCCGGTTTGAACCAAGTTGGTTTTCAGGCTCCGCAGGCATCGATCAATCGTTGGAAAATCACGATCAAAGACCCGGGAGTCAAAGTGAATGTTCGACCGCTCGTCGCAGCTACCGAAACTCGTGACGGTGCGGATGCGGATAACGGCGACCCTCCGACGCCTCAGGTTCCAACCGATACTGTGTTGATCGCCTTTTTTGGTTTGACACCTCAGGTGGAAATCGATTGGACGCCGAAGAGTGAAGGTGCTTCTGGTTTATCGGCGTTGGCGACAGTACAAACACGGCAAAATGTGGTCATCGGAGAAGGTTCGCAACGTACTCAGGCCACACTGACGTATTCGATTTCGCGAAGTGAATTAACAGAACTGAAAATCCGTATTCCGACCGGTCAAAAGATTGCTGGTGTCTTTGATGCCAATGTGCGTCGCTGGGATGTCGAATTGGTGGAAAATGCTCAGGTGATCAATGTTGAGTTGTTTGAGCCGGCAAGTGTCACACAGAATCTTAGTCTCGAGTTGGAACGTTTCGACCTTGAAGTGGGTATGCAGAATGAATCCGTTGATGTAGTAATTCCGGAAATAGAAGCGTTGGGCGTTTCGCGGCAACAAGGGTTGGTTATGGTACGTACTGAAGGCGACCTGCGTGCAGATGTTACGACTCGTACCGGACTTTTACAGGTTGACAATGAACAGGTTGGTAATCAGCAGGGAGCCTGGGATTTTGTTTATCGCTATGCTGCACCTCCTTATGAATTAATACTGAAAATTGAAAAGCTACAGCCTCGAGTGAGCGCTGAGGAATTTGTGGATATTCATGTTCTGGAAGATCAGGTGCGAGTGGATGTAACCACACTGTTTAGTGTGGAGCGTGCCGGGATTTTCCAAGTCGAATATGACGTACCGGAAGGTTATACGATACGTGAAGTTCACGGTGTCCAGGTAGGAGATTATCAGCCCGTGGTCGTCGAAAATCACCACATGGTTGAAAATGCCCCCGGTGTTTATCGGGTGAATTTATCCCGCAAGGCTTTTGGGCTTGTCGGGTTGCGATTGGGGCTGGAAAAGCGGCATAACGATGAAAACTTAGTTTCACCAACAGGAGTCGCAACTGAATATACGCTGGAATTGGCACGGGTTGTTCCAGCTTCTGTTGAAGTTGTCCGAGGCCGAGTCATTGTCCTAGCTCCGGAGGGTTTGCGTTTGACCCCCAAGGTTACAGCTGGTGGCCAGAGTGTTGCGGTCAATGAAATCCAGGCCGAACATATCACTCCGCTGGCGATTCGTCAAAATGCGAGACCGGCTCAGGGCTTTCGTTATGCAGAAGAGGACTTTGCCCCGGTTTTTGAAGTCGAGCGAAGAAAACCATACATTGAGGTTGGCCAGTTAATTGTTGCTGATGTGGATCAGGGTGAAGTGAATTTCAGGGTCGGCTTGCATTATCACGTACGTTATAGCGGAGTCAAAACCTTTCGACTTGATGTTCCGAAAGCGATTGAAGAGCTTATCAGAAACGACTCATCCAGTTTCATGACAAGAACTGAAATTAATCCCGCTCCCAAAGATCTTGCCGAAGGCTACGTGGCGTGGGAATTGAGATCCAACAGGGAATTGTTAGGACCCGTTACCGTTGAGCTTTCCTGGGAACAGGATTTAGGGTCTCTTGAAGCAATGGGCTCGGCTTCCGTCTTTGTGGGTAAATTGGTGCCTGGAAATGTTGAACGTAGTTGGGGACAAATCGCGTTTAAGAAATCTGAAAATCTTGATATCACACCGGAGAAGGATTCGATTCAGGGTTTACGTCCGATTGATCCGCAACATGACATACAGTTGAACGGGGATACCGCCGGTGCCACGTTGGCAATGGAGTTTCATGGGGATGACTGGAATCTGGGATTGCGAGTCAATCGTTATGAACAGCAAGAGGTGGAAAAAACCGCCGTGGAAATGGGATATGTCAGAGTGCGACTTTCTAACGGTAATAACGCGGCTGTTCATGCCGCCTTTAGAATGCGGTCAGTTGACCAGCGTATTCCATTACAAATGCCCGCCAATAGCCAATTGACGAATGACCCGTTAAGAATCAATGGCAATTCGGTGGGATTAGAGATAGACCCGGATTCTGAAAGTCAGGGTTCCTATTTTATTCCCTTGACAACCCAATCTCAGGGTGAGACTTTCGTTGTGGAGTTGGTTTACAACATCTCAGTGGACTCATGGAAAATCAAACTTCCGGTATTTCAGAACGTCAGGGCCGTGAATCAGATCTTCATCGGGGTGGAAATCCCGAAAGATCTAGTTCTACTTTCCTATAGCGGAAACTGGGACGACCATTTAGACGGTTCCTGGTTGGAGCATTTGCAGGAGCGATTATTAAATAATGATCGCTCTTTTGATGCTCATCAGGTCATCGATGAGGTAACGACTGGGTATGCTGTTGGTGATATCTATCCATCGAACCGGCAGAAGATTCTTTATTTCTCGACGATCAATCCAAAGGACTCGGCTTTAATACTTGAATTTGCTGAAAGTTCCCAGGTCCAAATGATTCTTTTTGTAGGGCTGGCTGTTCTTGGATTGCTGGGGCTGTTTCTAAGCTTGCGTAAGCAGTTCGCCCTGCTGCTGTTAGTCATTGGAGGATCACTTGGGATTGCCATGATCAGCCCGGTGTTAACAAGCAGCATCGATTTAAGTGGAGTGATTGTCGGATTAATGATGATGACGTGCGTTTGGGTCTTGAAAGATATTAGCCGGCCATTTCGGGGTTTGTATAGGAAAAAGAAGTCTCCGCTAGAAACGTTATCTAAGCGGACTGAGGTAGTTGAAGCCGACGGAAAAGAAGCAGAGCCAACTGAGGATAGTGTAAATGCAACAGAGTCTTCCGGCGATTCTTCCGAGATCATCTCGGAGGTGTCGGGTAATCAGGAGGTGTCAAGTCTTGCCGAGGAAAGTCAGTCTGGCAAAGAGGGCACCAAGGTTGGCCCGCTAGACACTTCGAAAGAAGAACAACAGCAGGCAGATGGTATCTCTGAAGGCAGTGATGAACGAGAAGAGTTTCTAGGCGATGATGCTGAAATGCCAGAGGGTGCGGACTTCTCCGAAAATGATTCGGGGGGATTGGATGAAGATGGTGAAGCAGCTTCAGATGAAACAGGGGAAGCGTAATAATGAATTCAATGTTTCAGAGAGTCAATGAATTTCTACTGGCGACTGGTTTTCTTTGTGCCGTCTGTCTTATGTCGGTTCAAGCTCAGGAAAAATCGCGTGAGATTTATGTTCCTTTTAAGGATTTGAAATCTATCCTGGCTGGGCCGATCGAGCGTATTTATTTGCCGCGCAGCGAATATGAATCGCTTTTGAAAAAAGCAGATATCAAACCTGGAACTGCTCCGCCTCAGAAATCGGTTCTGCGCAAAGCGCGATACGATTTGTTGTTGCACGAAGACTTTGCCTCTATTAAAGCCTCGCTGGAGGTGGAGTCTCTAGAGCAAGGTCTGCAATTGCTTCCATTGAAGTTCGTTGGGGTATCGGTGTTAAAAGTGACTCTTGACGGAGAAGATGCTCCGGTCGTTCGCACCAATCCGCAGACCATTAGTTTGCTATTAAAGCGACCAGGAAAATTCGCGGTCACGATGGAATTGGCCACTCCGGTACGGAATGCGGCAGCGGAACAATCATTATCGCTGGAACTTCCTCACGCAGCCAACGAGTCGATTGGAATGCGGGTTTCAGGGAATATTGAAATTAAATCTGGCGCCAGCGTGGTTGAACGTCAGGTGGATGACGAGGCGAATGTTACAGAATTTGAATTACTGCCCATGCCCGGTCCCATGGTGGTGACGATGTCGCTAAATAATAAACGATTGCGAACAGAGCGACAGATCATTGCCCGCAGTGTGGTTGTCGACGAACTGAATGCATCATTCGAACGTCTGCATGCAACCTATTCAATGGAAATTATTCAGGGGGCTACAACAGAATTGCAATATGAAATACCCCCTGGATTTCAAGTAACGAATGTTGATGCCGCGGACCTTGCCCGCTGGTCTGTCCAAGACGCCGAACAAGTGCAGAATTTGACCGTGGAATTCAGATCGCCTCAGACTAAATTGGTGACGGTGCAAATTACGGCGATTCAGACATCACCAATCTGGGGAGATTGGACATTTCCCACGCTGAAAGCACTGGGGGTCGAAACCTCTACTGCGGTGGTCGGTATTTTAGCTGAACGTCGTCTAGCCGTTGGTTCTTTAGTGGTCCAAGGGGCTATTCCCTTAAATAATGCCGTCCTCGAAAATTCGCTTCCACAGTCTATCTTTGTGGTTGAACCGGGAGCGCCGCCACTGCAGATACTCTCAACTTACTACGTACCCCAGCAAGAGTTTAAGGTGGCCGCCAAAGTGCTGCAGCCGGAAAGTCAGCTTAATGTCCAGACTAATACGGTGTTGACGCTATCGCGAGACAGGCATCAGGCGGCGATTGATTTCTTCCTTTATCCGGCGTTGGACGATTTATTTGGATTTGATGTTCAGACGCCGGATGGTTGGAATGTCAAAGCGATCGTCGATGAAAACCAAAGTCAATTGAAGTATCACGAAACGATTGATGCCGAGGGTACACGTCGGCTGCATGTGAAGTTCCCGAATCGTCGGCCCTTTGGGCAGCTACACCGGGTGACGTTAGTAGCAGAACGCGTTCCGGCTGGGTGGTTGAGTGAATGGGAAGAATACACCTTGGAAACTCCGGCTTTCGTCGTGGAAGATACGTATCGTAATTCGGGAGTGATAGGAATTCGTACGATTGAACCGTATCAGGATGTATTTGAAATACGGGCAGATATGGTGGACGGCGCGTTTCCACTTTCTGCTTCAGACAGGACACGAGCGGCACTCGCAAACCCGGTTACTTTAGCTTATCAGTATGATACGACTGAGTATGCGATTTCTGCGACGGTACGAAGAGTTCCCGCCTTATTTGCTTCGCGACTAGCCTCTTTCTTTGATGTCCAGCAAGGGGTTCATAAGTCTTATCATGAAATTGCAATCAATATCCAACGCTCGCAGTTAGAGGAAGTCACCTTTACGCTGCCGGCAAATAGTACGCCTGCTAATATTGCCATAACAGGCCAAGCCGGTACTCAGGTTAAGCAATTTAATTCACATGTTCAGGGAGAACAACGTTTCTGGAAAGTTCTGCTAAGCACGCAAGCATTTAGTGAAGTTACCTTAGGCGTCGAGTATCAACAGCAGGTTGACGAAAGAGAAGCCAGACTGAATCCCGCATTTCCCAAAGTGTTAGGTTCGGGTTACCAGTCCGGCGTGTTTTCGGTGGAGGCATCTCCGGAACTGGAAGTTAATGTCAGTGAGACCAACGGTAAACAGGTCGATGTTGGAGAGCTCGCGGTAAATGGATACGTTGTCGGCAAGCATCGCGTTGCGGCATACCGATACACGGGAGATTCCCCGACGCTTGATGTTTCGATCCGTTATCCCGATTTACGTCCGATTCCGGCGGTTTTGATTAATAAGGCAGAAATGCTCACTTATGTAGCTGCACGAGGTATTTACCAAACGGTTGCGAAATATTCTCTTTTAACCAAAGCCGATTATGTGAGAGTTGTGTTGCCTCACGAAAATGCAGTGCTTTGGGGGGTTGTCGTGGATGGAAATGTTACGGTCAAGCCTCAAGTCTTAGATGAAACAACGCGTGGTGACTTTCTGGTGGATCTGTCTACGGCGGGGACAGACGGCAACAATATTCGCGATCTCAGGATTATTTATGAAGAACAGCAAGAGCCGTCAGGTGATTTCCGATTGAAGGCACCTCAGTTGCTTGAGCACGGGCGAAATGTGGATTCTTCGAATGCTCCATTGGTTGAACCGGCTCGTGTGAAGTGGCAAATGATGTTACCAGCAAGTTACCGTCTGAATATGCGTAATACCGATGTGATGAAACTTACAAATACACCGGTGCAGGAAGTGCCTCAGGCGGTCTATCTTAGTGGCGTACTCTATTTGGCGACGGGTGGGCTACCGCCTATAGAGCTTAGTGATTCGGCTGATTATCAAATGGCAGATTCAATGGGAATGGAGGAGGGAGCAATCTTTCCAGATCATCCACCGCTGCCGACTGATGACTCGGTGTTTAACGAAAGTGATATGGATTTTGCTGATCGCCCGTTTTCCGACGATGAAGCCGTTGTCCCGGAAAGCCTAGAACCATCTGAGGCCATGCCGAAAGCTACAGCTCCAGAGATGGCTATGAAGAAAAAAGAATTATCGGAATTGTCGGAAAGTAGAGCACAGGCTGAAGCAGCAGCTAGTGGCGTGTTGGCCGGGGCGGAGGCAGATTCTCCTTCGGAATCTCGCGCTGGTGAAATGGATTTCGAGGATGGTAAGACGAATCCATCAGTTCAGGAAGCTGGGAACGACAAATCTGCCGGCGAGATCGAAGAAGTGCAGAGGCGTGGCCAACGTGACTCCGGTTTGCAATGGGCATTGGAAGGGCGAAATAGTCTGGATATTGACTTGTTAGCGAGGGTTGAAAATAGTCGATCGTTTCGAATGTCTTCTGATTACCTACTCTATGAGTTCGGGAATCTAGGAGGGCAGGCAGCGGTCGAAGGAAGGGTAGTACGTAAAAGTGCGGGAGTGGTTCTGAGTTGGGTAGTTGGGTTGCTGGTACTGGCGATCGGAGTCCTGATCGGACACAAGGAAACGAAGATTAAGCGACGGTTTCTGGTATTTATTCTTCTTTTCTCAGCTGTGATTTCGGGGATACCACAACTGGAGTCGTACCGCGGTGTTGCTGAGATGATGTTTGCGTCAGCAATTCTGTTAGTTATCGGATATATGATCTATCGTATGCTGCACCCGGGGCTCGGTTGGTTTTGCACCTCGGTTTGTAGGAAGCTTGGAGTAGGCGTGTTATTGCCTTTTATAATAGCGACAGCGGACACTGCTACGGCACAACAGGTTGACGGTGTGGTTTCGGTCGAGGTGCCAAAAGATGCTGTCGTGGTGCCCTATGACCCAGACAACCTGCCCCTGCAAAAAAGCGATGATCAGCAGTTGTTGATACCATTACAACGTTATACCGAGCTATTTAAGCGAGCTTATCCCGGACTTCCGCTGGAACATGAATATCTGCCAGTAAAGTACGCACTGGGTGGCGTTGAATACGCGACATCGTTGTATGAAGATAATAGTTTGCTGATTGAGGGAAGAGTTGGAATTGATATTTTCAGTGATCGCCCACAGGCTATCGGTTTGTCCCTTGGTGATCTTGTAATCGAATACGCTACGCTTGATGATCAACCGGCTCAAATGAAGGTTGGAGCAGGCGATCGGTTGGCTCCTAATGTTCCGGCGCAACAGCAACTCCCGGCTGTCCCCCCTGCGGCCATGACACATCAATTGTTTGTTTCCGGTAAAGGACACCACATGCTCAGAATAGGGCTGCGAATGCCGGTTGCCCGTCAGGGCGGATGGCGAGTTGCCAGTGGCAGGCTTCCCATAGGTGCCAGTGGATTAATGAAACTTACGGTTCCGGAGACGAACACGGAATTGCGGTGGAACAACCATCTTGGTCGAAGTGAATACCGTACCAGCAAGCCTAACGAAGGTGTCGAATCTTCGCTGCGTGTTAATGGAAGCTTTGATTTTCGTTGGCGACCGGTTATTCAGGAAAGTCTGACCGATCGGGATTTAACAAGTCAGTCTGAGTTAATTGTGGATGTTCAGGAAGATGGGGTTTATGCGGATTGGTTTGTGAATTTGAATTTCAGAAACAGTTCTCGAGATTTGTTCCGCCTGCGAGTTCCTAAAGGCATCAGAGTGGAATCCGTTAAGGGGGCAAATATCCGCAGTTGGGAAGTTGTCAACGGTGCGGCGGGTAATCAGGATATCAGTGTTGAAATGCTTGAGCCGGCTCAAAATGTAGCCCAGCTTCGAGTAAGTCTTGTGCGATATAGAGCTCTGCCGGCGGACGAGATAGACCAGTTTGAAGTTCCCCTCGTATCGGTGCCGGATGCCGTGTCCCAAAAAGGAGCGATTCTTGTCCGTCGTAGTCCCATGCTCGATATCACCATTGATGAGGTTCAGGGGCTGTCACGGCTGGATGTTAATGAATTCCCAGGGTTGAATCGCGTGAATTCTGAGCCAGCTAATACAAATAACGTTCAAGTGATTTCACGTGAGAGCCCTCTTGGAATACGACCCTTATTCGCCTATCAGTTTACCGGCGGTACCTATGGACTGACGCTTGGGGCGATGGAGACAAAATCAAGATCGTCAGCCAATTTGAAGACATTGGTACGCGTTTCTCCTCAGGAGATCACTTTGGAATCGATGATTCGCATTTCCGATGGTAGTCGTCCGATTCATCAGGTCCAGCTAGTTGTGCCAAAAGATCTCGTCATTCGACAACTCACCGCTCCCGGATTGGTTGAATGGGCAGAAGATAGATATGAATCGGTTATCGGTGAGGCTAAGTTGGTTACCGTTCTTTTAGGACAGGGACTGAAAAAAGGTTTTAATGTCATTTTGGAAGGTAAACTGGATCGCAAATTGGAAAATTGGACGACCTCAGTTCCCTATCTGGCTGTCCGTGGCGTGCAATCACAGAATGGTGAAACCGTATTATCATCGGATCCGTCCTTTGATATTGAGTTGCTTGATGTCCGGCAGGGTGAATCCGTTGCCATGGCGTCTATGTTTGGCTGGCTTAAATCAAATCAGCGTCTTTTGGCACGGACGGCTCTTAAGTTTGTCGGTCCAGACTACTCAGCGAAATTTCAGCTGGTACCACGTAATGCGAGTGTGAATTGTCGGACATTCACCAATGTGCATGTCACCGATCGAGCCGTAGAAGAAACGATTCTTCTGGAATATAAGGTTTCCAATGCAGGACAACGTGACTTTAGCTTCCGTTTACCGAAGTACATGAAGGGCCGGTCCGTGATTTCAGCTCAGTACCTGCAGCGAGTTGTCTGGGAAGATGAAGCAGAGGATTCCGAGTATGTCACGGTGAAACTACTGCTGGAAGATGAAGTTCTTAATGAATACCGAGTTTTAGTGCAAATGGACCGACAGGCTGGTGGCGATGCCCGGGCTCCAGTTCCGATTATTCTAGGTGACAACGTGGCGGTCCTGGCGCAGTTTGTGTCCTTGGAGAGTTCCGGGGATCAAATTAGTGAGGATCCGGATACTTTGCGGGGTCTTGAAAAACTAAACCGCCAGTCTGCCCCGTGGCGAGACTTAACAGCAGTCTTGGGAAATCGGATTCGTGAAGCCTTTCTTGTTACCACGCAGAATCCAGCATTTGCTGAGATACGCTACTCGGTCAAAAGTAATCAGGTGGTCAATCGCGATGCGGCAAAAATTCGTTTGTCGACAACATATTTGGCAGTGGATTATGCAGGTACCTACCGCGCGAAGCTTGAGTTACTAATTGACAACCAGACGGAACAGTTTCTGGAGATAAGACTACCATCGGGAGCTCGTTTATGGGCAGTTTCGGCTGCCGGAGATCCTGTGAAACCAATTAAAGGTAAGGCAAAGCAGGATTTGAAAATCCCCTTAGTCAAAACAGAAGATGGTGAACTGTCCTATTTGGTACAAGTGCATTATGCAGGTGACTTGGGAAAAGAGTTGACGCAGTTTGGTGAATTGGCGTCATTGCCGATTATTAAGGACATGAATATCGTAGCTGACGGTAGTACGTTTGTGAAACTATACCTCCCCAAAGATCGTCGTTGGTTTGGTTTCGGTGGGGAAGGTGAGTTGATTGCCAGGACAGATCAGAGGATTGGCTCAGTTCTTAAATTCAAGCAAAGCTTAGTTATTAATCAGGAGATTGACGAAAAACTACGTCGAGCTAACCAGTCCTCAAATCCGTATGAAAAGATCCGTTTGTTCAATAGTTTGAACACTGAGACAGATGTTAATAATTATGCAACTCAGGGTGATGTGCAAACGCGTAACGGACAACAGATCGAGGAGTTGAACAAGCAGATTGATCAATTGGTTGTTCAGGGCCAAGATGCCAGTAAGGAAGCTGAGTTGTTGTTTGACAACCGAAAACAACTTAACCAGCGATTTCTCGAACAGACGAATGATATCAGTAACAATGCCGTGAATCAGCTAGGTAATAACTTTGATGTTCCTGTTGATAATGCGACGAAAGAAGACGAATTGAATGCTGCCGAATCTCAGTTTAGAAAAGGTTGGTTCGAAGGAAATGGCCTGATTCGTGAACCGAGCAGCGAAGCCGATAAACTTGACGCAAATCGTCTTTACAAAGGGAACACGCAAAATTTTCAGGCTCCGGGGAAACAGACTCCCGAGAGCAAAGCCACGCTACCACAGCCATACGGTGGAAAACAGAGAGATTCCGTGGAGTCGGGGCAAGAGCGACTCCAACAGCAATTACGTCAGTATCAAATGCAACAAAAGGAGTCCCTGGAGAATCGCAAACCGTTGAGCGACAATTTTGATAGCCAAAGAAATGCCAGTGTGGATGAGAAGATAGAATCCAGCGAGCAGGAGAAACCCTCTAGCGGTGGCATGGGCGGGGGTGGCGCCATGGGTGGTTTCGGAGCCAATGGTAATACCGAGAATAGCATGGATGCCGACGTAAATGATCGATTGCAACCCTATGCTAGTAGTGAGCAGCGAGGGGAAATGTTGGTTGCCGACTCAACGGGATTTGCCAGTGTTGCGGGCTTCGTGTTTGATGAAACCAGTCTGAATGACGAGTATGAGCAGTTTGAAATTGAGTATATTTCAGCGGCCAGTGAGTTTACCTTCTCGGCAAAGTACGTTGGCTATTCATTGATCGAAACGCTTATTCGAGTAGGAGTGGTGATTGGAACGATCCTGACATTGATGGTAGGTGGATTAATCATCAAGGTAGGATCAAGGAGTAAATGGTTGGTTGGATTCTTAGCAGTTTGTTTCCTTCCGATCAGTTTGTTTATGATTTTGCGATGGGTGTTCCCGGTTCTTGGTCTGGCGATTCTGGTCGCTTCGGTCACTTGGCTGCTAAAGAAAAAATTTACATCGAAGACGCTACGTACTGCGTAACCCGAGTCCGTTTAATTCAAAGTCATTTGCTTACACATGATTCTATCTTTATGTATTAAAGAGATTGCATTATCCTGTAGGGCAATGGTGGTTTCTCCCCGATGGAATGAGCATGAGTGACTCTCGAATAGATAATGAAAACAGCGATGTCCCAGCTGAGGAAGTTGCTAATCTCACAGCTTTTGATGATGTAGGAAAGATGCATCGTCCGGATCGTAAAACGGTGCTGCTCGTTTGCTTGATTGGTATTTTGAGTGTTGTTTGGGGATTGATGGGGATTTCTCCATCCTTGACTTCCGAGATACGAGTATTAAGCCCTCATCCGGCCCATTCTTGGACCCCGACAGATCTCCAGCAGCAAAAATATATTCCGGAGCATCTGCAGGCACTGATTGGCGCCGAGAATGGTGAATTGGAGGATATGGATGATGCCCATGAAGTGAGAATTACCAATGTACAGGTCGTCGACGTGGATGGGGATGGAAAGAATGAAGTGCTTGTCTGTAATGCCTCTCAGAATACCGTCATCGCTTATAGCTATCAGGGAAGAAAAGTGTTTGAACCAAATCTTTCCGAAGACAGTACTCCTGAAGAAATACAGGCTGAGATTCAGAAGTTGTCAGAGAGTAATGGTTTTGAGTATCAGTGGAAAGAAATACTTATCGGTGACTCAATGGTTGCTCCGGCGCGTGCCACGGTTATTGATTTTGATGGCGACGACCAGTTGGATATCATTGTCTCTGTATTAGGTAACATCATGCCATCAGATGAGCTGGTGGGGCAAGTGATACTCTTCCGCAAAACGGGGGATCGTTATGAACGCCATGTGTTGCTGAAGGACGTGCGGCGAGTAGCAGATGTTCAGCCAGGTGACTTTGACAAGGATGGTGATACTGATTTAGCGGTCGCTGTTTTTGGTTATGCACGTGGTGGCGTCCGTTTGTTAGAGAATCTAGGAGATTTGAAGTTTCGTGATTCTTCACTTCTTGACCGGCCTGGCGTGATCCACGTACCGGTTCATGATTATGACAAAGATGGGGATGAGGATATTGGAGTAATTGTCACTCAGGATGAAGAAGAAGTTTGGGCTTTGGAAAATGATGGTCAGGGCAACTTTAGTCGGCGAATTCTCTATCAAACCGATAATTATGATGTTGGGGGGGGCGGTCTAATCAAAGCCGACCTTGATCAGGATGGTTATATGGATTTTCTGATGAGTCAGGGCGACAATCTTGAATTCGGGCACGGGTGGCCGATGCCTTACCATGGCTGTATTTGGCTTCGAAATAGAGGCGATTGGACCTTTGAGGCGGAGTTGATTGGAAAGCTTGGCGGAACTTATGCCGCCGCTCCGTCTGATGTGGACAATGATGGTGATTTGGACGTCGTTTTAATCAGCATGTCTAACGATTACGCAAATCCGCAGAATCCCAGTGTGATTTGGGTTGAGAATGACAAAGGATTATTTGAAAAGCAACATTTGATTGCCAGACAGCCGGTCGAATTAATCACAGTCGATTGTGGGGATATCAACGGAGATGGCGTTGATGATATCGTAGCCGGGCAGTTTAGGATCCCTTTGAGCGTCGTGCCGGATCATCCCATTCGGATTTGGTTCAAGGAGAAATTGGAATGAGAAAGCGGCATCTTATCTTGTTGGTTGTTGTTTTGGGCCAACTCGGCCTGATTGCAATGCGGTATCAGAGTAACGGCGGTTTTAAAGGGCCCGTTACCTCGCGTGTCCATAAACTGGAAAATGGTTTTCGTGATGCGGTGCGTGAAATCGAAGCGAATCATGATGTAAACAGTGTCGAGTCCTGGATCGGTTTGGGAGAGATCTATACAACATTTGCTTTGATGCCGGAAGCAGAATACTGTTTTCGCCGGGCATTGGACGTGGGTGATTTGGATCTCACTCAGCAATTTAAATTTGGCATCTGTCTTAGTCGACGGGGGAAAATTGAGACCGCCATCAAGGTTCTTAAGCCCGTTGGCGCGTCGCAAGATGAATTGGCCTCGCATGCTAATCTGCAAATTGGTTTAGATTATTTGCGGTTGGATGACAGAGTCAATGCGGAGGTCTTTCTGCGGAGAACGCAGAATGATGAGATTGCAGACTTTGCTTTGTCAAGAATTCTTATTCGGGATGACCGAGCACAGGAAGCGGTCGTAATTCTCGATCGTTTGATTGCGCGTAGTCCAAATTCAATGCGTGCTCATCAGATGCAAGGTTGGGCTTATGAAAAGCTTGGCAATGAGCAGGAAGCCCGGAGTTGTTTTGATCGTTCGATGCATACCTCAGAAATGATCACGATTCATCCGATTTCACGGGACTGGGATGAGGAGAATGTGAATGGCATGGGGGCTTCTGTTGCATTAACCGCGAGTACCGTTGCTCTGGAAGAAGGGGATACCGAGACGGCCACTCGACAAGCAATGGACGCATTCAAGTTGTTAGAACCTTTGTGGCGACCGGCCTATGCTATTCAGGCAACCCTTTCTTTTTTGAAAAGTGGCGATCCCGATGCAGCCTTGTTCTATTTGAAACGTTGGTTGATACATGACGGCGAATCCGCCTATCTGTGGGAGTTGGTCGGTGACTGCTATTTAGCAAAAGGATCTGAAGTTCAAGCTGAAGCTGCATGGCTGCGGGGACGGGTCGTGCGGGCAAGTAAGACTGTGCAGGCCAATGCAGAATGTTGTCGGAAGTTGTCCGAGTTATATGCCTCTCAAGGTGATTTGTTAAAAGCTGAACAGTATCGCGGTTATCACAAGTACGAAAGCGGTCGTTTGCAATGGCGGGATAACAAAGTGCGGGAAGCGAATTCTGAGTTGAGTGAGGCTGCGGAAATTCTGGTCGATGATGCGGACGTCTGGTTCTTACTAGCGGAGGCTCAGCGTGCTTTAAGTGATCGCAGTGCGGCTAAACGTTCTTACGAAGAATGTCTTAGGTTAGCCCCTAACCATGGGCGAGCGATTGTGGGTTTGGGGTTGGTGCAATGATTCGCACGCCATTGCAGTTGCTTCTTGCGAATCAGTTTCGAGTCCTGTTGTTCTTGCTGTTGGTGGTACTTTTACCAAATATCTGCCATGCCCGATTTGTGCTCTGCGTATGTCCACAAGCATTTCAGGAAGCATGGCAGCCTTGGATTGAATACCGTCGGGCCCAGGGATATCTAATTCATGTGATTAGACCGGAGAGTTCGGCGGCTGGGACTCGTGAGGCGGTTAAAAAGTCCGCGATTTCCAAGGATCTGAAAGCGGTCGTTTTGTTAGGTGATTCGCCCACATTTGTTAAAGGAAAATTTGGTGAACGTGATGCGCAACAGGTGCCGACGTTCTATTCACAAGCAAAAGTAAATGTGCTCTTTGGGTCTGAGTCTGAAATTGCGTCAGACCTGCCGTATGGTGACCTAAATGGTGACGGTTTGATCGATGTCCCGGTAGGCAGGATACCAGTGACTAATCAGGTGCAGTTGGCGGGGTATGTAAAGCGAGTAATTCAGTACGAACAGGAGTATCCGGATGCGGCAGGTAAACGTGATATTCATTTCGTGGCAGGCGTTGGTGGCTTTGGACCTGCTATTGATGGTGTTTTGTCGACCGTAACCAGAAAGTTTATCAGTCAGGGAATTCCAGGCTCATTTCGAGTGACCATGACCCAGGCGAGTTGGCAAAGTCCATTCTGTCCAAATCCATTTAGTTTCGCTCAACACACGTTAGATCGACTCAATGAAGGGGGATTGTTTTGGATCTATATGGGACATGGACTGCGAGATCAGTTGGATCGGATCTCAATTCCTAAGTCCCCGCCGGTTTCTATTATGAAGCAAGAGGGGCTGGATGGGGTTGCAGTCAGCGGCCTACCTCCCGTTTGTGTCTTTCTTGCCTGTTATGTTGGTGCATTTGATTCATTAAAGCCCTGTATTGGTGAGCAGCTTGTCCTGCACGATAAAGGGCCTGTGGCAGTCTATGCTGCGAGCCGTGTTTCCATGCCATATGCCATGAGTGTAATGGGTGATGCTATGCTGCGACAATGCTTCAGGTTACGAGAGGAAGTGTTAGGGAATGTCGTCATGAATGCAAAGCGTAGTCTGGTAGTACCCCAAGCGGCAGACCGAACGGCTAATCGCCAACTTCTGGATAGTTTGGCTGGGAGTTTAAGTCCGGCTCCCGATCTTTTGATGGAAGAACGGGCAGAACATGCATTGATGTTTAATCTTTTAGGCGATCCGTTGCTGCATTTGAATTACCCGAGCGGGGTGAAGTTAAGTTGTTTACCGACGGTAAAGCTTGGAGAACAACTTCTTGTTACGTTTAAGGCACCAGTTGCTGGTGATGCGGTTTTGGAGCTTGCTGCCGAACGTGGAGTTCAGCGTTTTGTACCTCTTAAGCGACAGCAATTCGATCCTGAAATGGGAGAGGCCTATAATGATGAATATCATCGTGCGAACGATGCGGTGTGGTTGTCCTCGTCCTGGAATCAGGCTGGCCCCGGTCTAGTTTCAAAGTCGCTGGAAATTAAGAATGTAAAGCCGGGTTTTCAGACAGTGCGGCTTTATTTACAGGGTGCCTCGCAGATATATATTGGCTCAAAACGCATCTATGTGAGTGACTAAGGGCGGCAGATCCACCTCAAATCTATTAGGATGAATGCATCCAGGTCACCAAGATGACCCCATCGATGTTTTGTCAGTAGCGAAGGAAGCAGCCCTGTGAGAAGAGTTCTTTTGTATGTGTCTTGTATTGCACTTGCGTTTTCTACGCTCAGGCTCTCCGCATCGCCTCGGGTTGTGATTGAAATACCTGAGAAAGCTCTAAGTGGTCCTACATCTGGTCGGATGTATCTGTTTACCTCCAAAGATGGTAACCGTCCTCCGTATACGGGTCCCAATTGGTTCTCACCAGAACCCTTTTATGCAATCGATGTGACTGTCGACTCGGGAGGCTCAGTAGAGTTTGATGGTAAGACGGGTGGTTTTCCAGCGACGTTGAACGCACTGGAGCAAGGGAAATACTTCATTCAAGCGTTATTCGATTTTGATATTTATCATTCAGATCATGCCAAGGGTGCAGGTAATCTCTATAGCGAAGTCCAGGAGATCGAGTGGACTGGAGAGAATCGACTGAAATTTGAGTTAACCGAAGTGATTGGTGAATTTCCGTTCGAGAAGACGGAATACCGTCAGCAGGTTCGCCTGTATAGTCCTCGCTTATCTGCTTTTTATCATCGGGAGATTGTACAGAAAGCTACCGTCGTGCTACCTCGTTCTTATTACGAAGCAACTCATACTCGCTTTCCCGTAATTTATACGATCTCCGGTTTTGGGGGGACACATGAGACGATGGGGCGAAGTATGTCTCAGGGGGGACCTGAAGCTGGCGAAGGAGAAGTCGAATTTATTCGAGTCTTTCTTGATGGGCAGTGTAAGTGGGGACATCATGTGTATGCCGATAGTGCCAAGAATGGTCCTCGTGGTGCTGCACTGATTAAAGAGTTGATACCAGAAGTTGATCGACGCTATCGCACCGTTTCGGCCTCAACCGCTCGATTTGTTACTGGGCATAGTAGTGGTGGCTGGAGCAGTTTGTGGCTACAGGTGAATTACCCGGATGTTTTGGGGGGCGTCTGGAGTACGGCTCCGGATCCGGTGGATTTTCGAGATTATCAGGAAGTAGATCTATATGCTGAAAATCCTTTGAGTTTGTATATCACTCCGGAAGGTGAGAGGCGTCCGTTAGCTAGACGTAATGGTCAGGTTATGATCTGGTACGAAGACTTTGGGCGAATGGATGATGGGCTGGGTCGGGGCGGTCAACTCAAGTCGTTTGAGGCAGTTTTCAGTCCGTTGGACCGACAAGGAAGACCGCTTCTCATGTGGATGCGAGAGGAAGGTGAGGTGATTCCATCCACGGTGAAATACTGGATCGAATATGATATTAATAAATTAATTGAACGGCGTTGGGCTACCGGTCTTCGTGAGAAACTGGCGGGAAAGATTAATGTCTTTATGGGAACCGTGGATACGTTTTACCTGGAAGGTGCTTGTGAGTTCCTGAAAAAGACCATGCGGGATTTGGATAGTGATGCCGTTATCGAATTGCATCCAGATCGAGATCATTTCAATCTGACAACGCCTGATTTAATGCTGCGTATTCGCAAAGAAATGTCTACGGCATATTTGAAACATCATACGGTTGAGTAAAAACATATGAAGATTACATCGATTGAATGCCATAAATTACTGGGTGCCACCGTCGATGGGGGTTGGCCTGAAGGTCACGAACCGGAAGATGATCTACATACATTAGTGGAGGTGCACACGGATGAAGGGGTTTCCGGAATTGGGAGTGTCTTTACCGGGTCTGCGCTGACTCAGGCGGGCGTTGATTTCTTAAAACCTTTCTGGAATGGTGCTCCCGCAGATCAGCCAGAGCGTGTCAGTGAGTTACTGAGGCAAAGTAGTTTTTGGCAAGGGCGAGGAGGTACTGTCGAACATGTGATTTCAGGTATCGATATCGCTTTGTGGGACTTATTTGGAAAGATTTGTAACCAGCCGATTAAGAAATTATTTGGCGGTGTTTATCGGGACAAAATCAAGCCTTATGGTTCGATTCTGTTTGATCAACCAGATGTGCTGGCCCAACGCCTAAAAGAGACTGTGGCTCGTGGCTTTAAGGCGATTAAGCTTGGTTGGCGTCCATTTGGTCGAGTGAGTCGAGCATTTGATGAAGAGCTTATACGTACTGCTCGTGAAACCGTCGGTTCTGATATTACACTCCTGGTGGATGCCGGAGGTAGTGAGCAGTTTTGGCCGCACGACTATAAGTGGGCTATCAATACCGCGCATATGCTGGCCGAGTACGGTGTCGAATGGTTTGAAGAGCCACTTCCGCCGGATGATATTGAAGGTTATATCAAATTACGTGAACATTCACCGGTACCAGTAGCGGGATGTGAGGTGTTGACGCGCCGTCAGGCATTTATCCCTTGGATTGAACGTCATGCCGTTGATTTCATTCAGCCTGATGCCACAAAGTGTGGAGGGCTGACCGAGGCTCGTCGTATTGCTAGTCATGCCTATGATCACAATGTTCGTTTTGTCAGTCATGGTTGGAATACAGCCGTGGGTTTGGCTGCGGATTTACAGTTGGCGGCATCTCTGCCGGTAGCCTGGTATGTTGAATATTTGACCCCCGCTGCTTACATCGAAGATTTAGTGGTTGATAAATTTACACTGGATGAAGATGGATATTTAACGATTCCGGATGGACCCGGGCTAGGGATTCAAATTGATCGTGAAGCCTTGTCTCGCTTTAGCGGTAACTAAAGAGCGGCATGAGGTTTTGAGATTTATCTTCTTCACATTTGACAGGATTGTCTCAGAATAAAGAATGAGGATTGCAGGTGGACTGGATGGTCGCTGGTTCGCATGTCGAACGAGAGGAAAGTCCGGGCTTCGTAGAGCACAATGGTCGGTAACACCGACCGGCCGTAAGGTCAGGGATAGTGCAACAGAAAGTAGACCGCCCGCCTAGCGGGTAAGGGTGAAACGGTGAGGTAAGAGCTCACCAGCATGTCAGGTGACTGGCGTGGCTTGGTAAACCCCATTGGAAGCAAAGCCAAGCAGGAAAGAAGATGGTTCGCCATCGGGGAGTCGCTCGCTCTCCTTGATTTCCGGGTAGGCTGCTCGAGACGGCAAGCAATTGTCGTCCTAGATGAATGACCGTCGTCACTTCGGTGATTACAGAACCCGGCTTACGGTCCACCGCATTCCTCTTTTTCAATGGCTCTAATGATGAATTTTAGGAAGCGATGGTTCCATGGTTGATTCCGACAAGTCTCAGACTACTGATCATATACAGGAAGTTGGCAAGCAAAGCCAAACGTTCCTACCAGGTTGGTCTTTGCTGGTCTTTGCTTTGGCGGTTTTTATGATTTTCCTCTTCCAGAAGGGAACGCCCGTTGATCAGGCATTCGCCAATGCAATGACGATGCTAGCGGTTGGTGCGTCCCTTGGAGTTTATGGAATTTGGTTTTTCTGGAGAGGACCTGCTGGATCGGGGTTGAAACGGTTGGTGCTGTGGGGGGGGATTGTCTGCTTGGTTCTGTGCTTTTCCTTGATTCGTATCAACGGGGTTACCGGCCAGTTGTTGTTTGACTGGAACTGGCGTTGGGAAGGCGTTGCCGATGAGAAGTTGTTAGGGATTGTCGGAGAAATTGTGCCAGGCGATGTGGATTTAAATTCTGTCAACGATCGTTTGGATTACTCCGGGTTTCTAGGAAAGGATCGTCATCCCTACGTGGAGGCTGATTGGATAGCTGATCCATCTGCTGACAATGTAGTGGAACTCTGGCGGCGGGAGATCGGAGCTGGGTGGTCTGCATTTGCTTCGGTGGCAGGCTTTGGCGTGACTATGGAGCAACGAGGCAAGCAGGAAATTGTCAGTTGTTATGATCTCGATTCAGGTGAAATACGCTGGGCGCATGTCAGGGAGTTCCGGCATGAGACCCTGCTAGGTGGTGTTGGTCCAAGGGCAACGCCTACTGTTTTTAAGGGGGAAGTTTATACGCTAGGTCCGGATGGAAAATTAATGTGCTTGGCCGGAAAGACTGGAAAATTGCGTTGGCAGCAAGATGTATTGGCCTATGTGAATTCGTCACCCGAGCAAGATTCGACGGTGGTTAGCTGGGGGCGTAGTTCCTCGCCACTGGTGGTTGGTGATTTGGTCATTGTGCCAGCTGGCGGACCTCAAAGTGGCCCCTTTGTAAGCTTACTCGCCTTCAATCGAAAGAACGGTGACTTGGTTTGGCAAGGCGGGGCTGAACAGGTTAGTTTTGCTTCTCCGACGTTGTTAATGATAAACCGGGAACCACAGGTTGTCGTTGTCAATGAAAGTTCAGTGGCAGGTCATGAACTAAATACAGGTAAGCAGATTTGGAAGCAACCCTGGGAGGGTTCCAGTACGAGTAGTGCAAACAATTCGCAACCGTTCTTAGCAGGCGAGAATCAGGTCTTTGTTGCGAAAGGTTACGGTCAGGGTTCTTTGCTTTTCGCGGTAGATGGAGAAAAGACATCTGAAATCTGGCGTAATCCATCGGTGGCTCGAACAAAGTATACGAATGCCGTTTTGATAGACGGGAAAATCTATAGTTTGTCGGACGGGATCTTAGAATGTGCTAACTTAAGCACCGGCGAGAGGATCTGGAAGAAGGGCCGCTTTAATCATGGCCAGTTATTGATGGTGGGTGATTTGATTCTGATTCAATCTGAAGAGGGTGAATTGCACTTCATTCGACCAAAGCAAAATGGCTTCAAGACGGTATATCAGGTGCAGGCACTGGAAGATCGTTGCTGGGCAACAATGACACTCTATGACAACAAGTTGATTCTGCGTAATTCCGAAGAAGTCGTTTGTTATCAGGTTCCGGTAGTGCGTTAGATTACCGCATTACTTGACCAACTCTTTGTCAATAATCTGCAGGAGTTTTGAAATGCAGAGCTTATTCATGCTGGTATTGAGCTCGTCGGCTTCCTGTATTAGAGCCGCATGAAGGCTTTCAGGAAGTCGTACGGTGATCATTTTTGTTTTTTCGCGATCAGGCAGGTTCCGTTTTTGAGGGCGACTTCGCATTTCTGCCAGGATATGTTGTATTTCGACATATTCCGCAGTTGTTTCAAATTGGCGTCGTAGTTCGGCCGTTGGGAATAGCTTGTAGATTAAACCATCCACCCCCATTACTTGCTTGAAAAATACTTCCCAATCTCTTGCAGCACGCGAGAGATGGAGTGCTTGAGTTACGGCTTCACGACGTTGATCAAGCGTGATTTTACTGGGTTTTACCGGTTCGTTAGACCAGTTCCCTGAGTGGTCTACGAGCCCTGGTCTATTAGGGCTGGATTGATTTAGCGGCTGCTGTGGTAGATGAGGCTCGTTATAGTAGCGAGGCCTCGGTTTAAGTGGCTGATTTACTTGTCGCTTGTCTTTAAATGCTGCTTTAGACATGATACCCCCCTGGGCTTTGATAACCACTTGTTCGCCCGGAACAAACCTCAGCTGGTTGTGAGAGTTTGTCCGAATGTGACTATGGGAATGATTAATCCGGCGTCAACCGCGTTTCGCAAGTCCTTTAACTGCAGTTACTTACGTTTAACGCCAGCCGACTGTCTCTTTTTTGGGCAGGTCAGCCGGCATTTGAGACGGGCTGAGCTGCTTAAAAAGCGCGCAGGTGAGTTTATCGCATTTACTAAGTGTCCCGGTTGTTCGGTGTGTGATGTAATCGTCTTGTTTTTGTAGGGTGTTTAGTAAAATGCTAGCGAAATGCTTTTGTTACCGATGTTTTCTTTGGGCTATAAGAAAAGCCCGTGGCTTTGTTGGAAACCACGGGCTTGATGGGAGGCCTAGTTTTAGCATTGTTTTTTAGGCTGATTTGGTCAATGCTTTGCGAACTTTGAGAAGGAGTTGTTTGGTTTGTTTAATCCCTTCCATTTCTGGTTTTTCACGGCCTTCATATTCGATACCGACAAAGCCGTTGTAACCATGTTTGAGAACAATCTTCATCATTTTGGTGTAATCTGTTTTGGTCTCATTTCCATTTTCGTCAAAGTCGTGACTCTTTGCACTTACGGCCTTGGCAAATGGCATTGTTTCTTCAACACCTTTATAGCGGTCGTAGTCATGGAAGTTACCAAAGTCTGGCAAGGTACCACAGTTTTTCATGCCGACTTTTTTCATAACTGCCGCTAGCCATTCGCCGTTGGATGATAATCCACCATGGTTTTCCACGATGACATTCATCTTATGTTTCGCAGCGAATTCACTTAGTCGGCTTAGTCCATCGGCAGCCAATTCAAGTTGTTCGTTGTATTCACCGCCAGAAGCAGCATTAACTCGGATGCTGTGGCCGCCTAGGAATTTAGAAGCGAGAACCCATTTGTAGTGGTTTTCAACAGCTTGTGTGCGTTTTGCGTTGTCCGGATCGCCTAAGCGACCTTCACCATCGCACATGATCAGATTGGTTTTTACATTTAGATCATCGGCTCGTTTCTTCAGGTCTTTTAGGTAGTCCATATTTTCGGCCTTGTCCTTGAAGAACTGATTGACGTATTCAATACAGCTAATGTTGAATTCTTCCTTAGTGACTTTGGCAAAGTCTTCATTTTTTATTTTGCCACCAAATATTGCGCGGTGCAGAGACCATTGTGCCAATGAAATTTTAAAGAGAGGCTTTTTCTTTTCGCCCGCAATGGCTGGGATAGTCGCTGTGGCCACTGCAGCAGCGGTCGCCGACTTCATGAAGTCACGTCGTGTGGGTTTCATATACATCACTTATTTCCTTTGAGTTATTAAATCCTTTTGACTCGTTGGTCGTTAAGTCAAAGGTGTCTTTTAAAGTATCGGGTTCAAGTAGCTTAGTATAATTCGCGGTGTTAAACTGAGCAATTGTGCGAGCCTTCTATCTGGCTAATCCTTCACTTTGCCTGAGGTTGTGTCGGGTTGAGGAAATTGTATGAGTATTCATGGTGGATTAAAAACACGGAGTTCGGTAGATGACATCTGCAGCAGGAAAAGCTGAACAGATCTTTCGCATTTTAAACAGAGAGTTGTGGGTCGTTACATCGTCCGATAGGGATTCCCGAGGAGGGCTGCTGGCAACCTGGGTATCGCAGGCGTCCCTAGATCCGGAAAGGCCAGTGATTCTGGCAGGTTTGGCTCCAAATCACCATACGACCGCATTAGTCCGTAACTCCGGACGATTGGCGGTTCACTTATTAGAGCCCGATCAATGCAACGTTGCCTGGAATTTTTGTCGCGACTCGGGGAGAGCACGCGACAAATTGGAGAATGTCGAACTGGAAGGTGGAGTTGCTGACACGCCTGTTTTGACAAAATGTCACAGCTATCTCTTAGGGCAAGTCTTTGCTTGCGTGGAAACAGGGGAAAGAACTTATTTTTGGGCCGATGTCGTCCAAGCCGAGCAACACAGCCGTCTGGCCCCGTTAGCTGAACAACAATTTATTGATTGGTGTGATGAGGAGAAAAAAGCGGTTTTGAGGTTGGACAAGTCGGAGGATATCGGGGTGCAACGTGAGTTTGAAGCCGAATTCCGCCAGAGCATTCCCGATTGGCTGCGGTTTGAAGAATAACTAGTGAATCCGATTACCGCCCTCATAGGTTCCGTTGCCAGCGTGGGATATAATCACCGGTAGTGTTCAAATAAATGGCAACTAGGAGTTATCTTTCACGGTGCAGGATCTTGAGCGTAAGCAAAGTTTGGCAAAAGAAAAGTCAGTGCTTGCGCGCGTGATTACTCATGACGAAATCATCGATGTGGATGAAGACCCGCTGGAAGAGTGTGAGCGTCTGGCAATGACTGCCGGTACGGTTGTTAAATCCGGAATTGTTCAACGGCGTCAGGCGATGCATGCCGCAACGGCCTTTGGAAAAGGAAAAGTCGAAGAACTTGCTACGATAGTCGAGCATTATGAGGCTGAAGTTGTCATCTTTGATAACGACCTCAGCCCGGCGCAGACCAGAAATCTGGAAAAAGCCGTCAAAGCTAAAGTGATTGACCGTACCGAATTGATTTTGGACATCTTTGCCTCGAATGCCCAAACTCTCGAATCCAGACTGGCGGTTGAGCTAGCCCAGTTGGAATATTCTTTACCGCGTCTAAAGCGAATGTGGACTCACCTTGACCGAGTCAAAATGGGAGTCGGTATGCGTGGCCCCGGTGAGAAACAGTTGGAGGTTGACCGGAGATTGGTCGAGAAGCGAATTAGTGATCTTCGGAAGGAATTGAAGGTCATTGAAAAACGCAAAGAGCGGCTGGTGGCATCACGGAGTGACGTCATGACTGTATCGCTCGTCGGTTATACCAATGCGGGTAAGTCGACGCTCATGAATTCTCTCACCGATGCCAAGGTCCTGGCAGAAGACAAATTGTTCGCTACGTTGGATACTCGTACTCGCCGCTGGCATTTGCCTAACTGGGGACCTGTGCTCTTGAGCGATACTGTCGGTTTTATTAAGAATTTACCTCACCGTTTAATAGCATCATTTAAGGCAACACTGGAGGAAGCTCATCAGGCCGATTTACTGCTGCACATTGCTGATGGTTCCAACCCAGCCGTCTATCAGCAGGTTCGTTCAGTCTACGAAGTCCTTGAAGAAATCGGGATCGAAGAGAAAGATACCCTCTTGGTAATTAATAAAGTGGATCAGATAAAAGACGCTCACCAACTTGATTTGATCCTCAATCGGTACCCTAATGCAGTTTCTATCAGTGCGATCACACGAAAAGGTTTTCAGAGTCTTGCGATGGCCGTCAGCGATGCTTTAAGCCGATCTTTTTTGGATCTCATGGTTGAAACTGGGGTGGGAAATGGCCGGCTAATGGCTTTTATTGCGGCCCGCGGGGAAATCCTCTCTACCAGATTCTCTGAAACCAAAGTCGTCATTCATTGTCGCCTTCCGGAGAAATATGCCGGTCAAATTGATCGTCACGAGGCTACGGTTACACCACGTGAGGAATTCGTGCATGTACCTGAATCTGTTGCTCCACCATTGGAGTAAGGAACTCGGAATGGGATTTCGGAAACTAAACGGGAAAAACATTGTGATTACTGGAGCCTCGAGTGGGATCGGCCGGGCAATGGCAACGCAACTAGTCCGATCGGGCAACCATGTCCTTGCTCTTGCCCGCAGAGAAGAGCGATTGAAAGAACTCCAGGATGAGTTGCAGTTGGCAGCAGGGTCCCTGGCATATTTGGCAGGGGATATCACGTTAGAAGCCTATCGTCAGTCCGCGTTCGATTGGATTAGCGAAAACTGGGGTGGTACGTTAGATGTGCTGGTCAACAACGCTGGCATTGGAAGCATTGGCCCCTTCGCTAAATCGGACGAGGTAACATTGCGAAAGGTAATGGAAGTAAACTTTTTTGCTGCGGTCGAATTGACCCGCTTATCTCTATCGGCTTTGAAGCAAAGCGACGTTCCGGTTGTGTGTAATATTGCATCGGTATTAGGTCACACGGCAATGCCTATGAAGAGCGAGTATTGCGCCAGTAAGTTCGCAATGCATGGATTCTCAGACGCATTGCGAATCGAGATGGCAGCGGAGGGGATTAATGTGGTTTTGGTCAGTCCCAGTACGACTCGAAGTGAGTTCTTTGCAGCGGTGCTGTCCGGAGCGAGCCAGCAGGCAAAAGGAATGACTGCTGATAAAGTGGCAACGCTCGCTATTAAGGCAATTAAAAAAGGAAAGCGTGAAGTGTTGTTGTCGTGGGGAGGGCGGTGTTTGGTTGCTTTCGATCGGTTGCTCCCTTCAACGCTTTCCAGAATCCTGACACGTTGGTATGCTCGCCAATCAGCATCAAAAGTGGGGAGTTAATGTGTTGATTCAAGAAATATGGAGGCAGGAATATCCGTTTGAGTCTCAATGGCATCAATTGGCTGACGGTTGTCGAATGCATTTTGTCAGTGAAGGGTCTGGCGAGCCCGTTCTGATGATTCATGGTAATCCGACTTGGTCGTTTTACTATCGACACCTAGTTCAGGCTTTAGGTGACAGTCATCGGGCGATTGCTGTTGACCACATTGGTTGTGGCCTGAGCGACAAGCCACAACAGTATGAATACTGTTTGGCACAGCATACTCAAAATTTGCTGTCGCTGATTGAGACACTGGATTTGTCATCGATTCATTTTGTAGTGCATGATTGGGGAGGAGCAATTGGCCTGGGAGTCGCAGCACAGATCGTTGAAAGAGTAAAAAGCTTAACCATCCTTAATACAGGTGCTTTTCCACCACCCTATATCCCGTGGCGTATTTATTCGCTGCGTGCACCAATTTTGGGCACCTTTGCGATTCGCGCACTGAATATGTTTGCGGGTCCTGCGGTGTCGATGGCAATGCATCGTAATCGTTTATCAAAGATAGCACGTGCCGGTCTGCTCGCTCCATATAACAGCTGGCACAATCGAGTCGCAGTTAATGGGTTTGTAAAGGATATCCCTTTCTCCAAAAGCCATCCGAGTCGTCAGACGCTACTTGGCGTAGAAGCGGGACTTTCAAAGTTAGCTGATAAACCGGTTCAGTTTATTTGGGGAATGAAGGACTGGTGCTTTAATGCCAAATGTTTAGCGATTTTCAAAAAACACTTTCCGCAAGCCCGGAGTTTGGAAATTCCAGATGCTGGCCACTATGTTATGGAAGATGCTCGGAATGAAGTTGTTGGGGGTGTCCAGGCTTTTTTGAGGCAATTGTCATGAGTTATGACAATCTGACATTGGGCCAAAAAGTGACACTTGCTTGCATGCTAGAAGTGTCTGCCCCTAAGCCCGGAAATGTTCATCGAGGAGCGGACTTTGAGGATCTTACATTTTATGATTTCATTCAAAGTGCTGTTGCCATTGGTTCGGTCTTTGAACGACATCAAGTACTTTCACTGGGGCAGTTAGTCTTTGCGGCTGTGGAAGCCACGCGATCGGTGGTGTCAACCAATACAAATCTGGGACTGATTCTTTTAATGGCTCCTTTGGCAAAGGCGGGTACTCCAGATTCAGAAGGGGTTCGGGCCGTGCTAACGGAACTGCAACCTGAAGATGCTGAACTCGTCTATTTGGCAATAAACAGTGCTAAAGCGGGTGGTTTGGGGGACGTTGTTGAAATGGACGTGGCAGAGCGTGCTCCCAAGTCATTGCTCGCTGCCATGGAACATGCCAGCGAACGAGATTTCATCGCGGCTCAATACGTCAATGGCTTTGATGATATACTTTCTGTTGCAGCTCCAAAGCTGTACCAGAATCAGCAGGCGGGGCTTTCACAGATCGATGCGATTGTGCGGACCCATGTGGAACTGATGAGCCTTTATCCGGATACCCTGATCGCGCGGAAGTGTGGTGATGAGGTGGCACGTGAATCAGCATCCCGGGCTGGCTTCGTGCTTGAACAAGTTTCCAACGGGGAGGATGAATACCTTGTAGCGTTGGCAGATTTCGACTTTTGGCTGCGTGCCGATCAGCATCGTCGAAATCCCGGAACGACGGCGGATATCATCGGAGCGGCTCTTCTTATAGGCTTAATGGAAGGTTGGTTGGCCCCCCCCGTTCAAACTCAGATATAAGGCGTTAATTATGGCAAAGAGCTATCGAGTGAAGTTAGAAAAAGAGCATCTCATTTTTAGTGCGGCTCACTTTATTACGTTTGCAGATAATATTTGCGAGCGTATTCATGGTCATAACTATCGAGTTTACGCAGAAGTTCAGGCTCCACTCGATGGAAATCAGTATGTGATCGACTTTATTGCTTTGCGAGATACTTTGAAGGAAATCACCGGGGCCTTAGATCACCACGTTCTGTTGCCCATGGCTCATGAGCAAATTAAGGTCACGCCTGATCACAAGGAAGTGCTAGTGACCTTTGAAGAACGACGATGGATTTTCCCTCTGGATGATTGCGTATTGCTCCCCCTATCCAATACTACGGCAGAATTGCTGGCTGACTATATTGCTACCGAATTGGTCAAGCGATTGTCAGCGAAAGGGCTCATTCACATTGATCAACTTGAGATTGGCGTGGATGAAAATGAAGGACAATGGGGCGTCGTAACCCGGACTGGCGACGATTTGAAGCTAGTATGAGTCTTAAGAGAGTGGTTTTCGCTTACGTATGATGGAAAAAAGTGTCGCAATAGGTAAAATTTGCTGCTATGGCTAAGACACCAATGATGCAGCAGTACGATGAAGCCAAAGCAATCGCCGGCGATGCTTTGTTGCTTTTCCGCATGGGAGACTTCTATGAACTTTTTCATGAAGATGCTCGCATTGCTTCCCGTGAACTCGGGCTCTCGTTGACGAGTCGTGATAAAGGGGAAAATCCGGTTCCAATGGCGGGTTTTCCCCATCATCAACTTGAACCTTATCTTAGTCGGTTAATTAATGCTGGATTTCGCGCCGCTGTTTGCGAACAGGTTCAGGATCCTAAAGAAGCTAAAGGACTGGTTAAACGAGAGATCGCACGGATCGTTTCTCCCGGTACGCTTACCGATGACGCCATGTTGGATCCTCGTGAAAGCAATTACTTACTTGCTTTAGTGCCTGACGTAAGTCAGGGAGGTGCTAGAGATAAGCTGATCGAAGAGCCCGGGGATCAGCAAGTGGGCTTTGCTTGGGCAGATTTGTCTACAGGACGATTTCAGGCCTCGGTCTTTCGGATGTCAGAATTAGCCGACCAATTGGTAAGAATTGGACCAGCTGAAGTGCTTGTTGATGAAGAAGCAGACTGTGTTCCTGAATACTTAACGGATCAATTCATGTTGACGAGGCGACCGGTCTGGGCTTTTGGACTGGATAGTGCAAAGACTTTACTTTCAAAACAGTTTGGAACGAAACATTTAGATGGATTTGGTTTCACTAATGACGACAATCCGGCGATTAGGGCAGCAGGAGCCTTGCTGGATTACCTTGTTGAAACGCAAAAGAGTTCACTCGACCACTTTGAAAGTCTGTTACCGTATCGTACTGGTAGTACTCTGGAGATTGATGAGGCGACCAGACGCAGTTTGGAAATCACTAAGACGTTGCGAGACGGAAGCCGGGATGGCTCTTTGTTGTCTGTGATTGACAGGACAGTGACCGCGATGGGCTCCCGTTTGCTTGCCGATTGGATCTCGAATCCGCTGACGAACCAACATGATATCGAGTGTCGTCACGACAGTGTTGAGGAACTGACAAAAGAGAACCGGCTACGAGACACTTTGCGTGAGAAATTGCGAGAAGTTTATGACATTGAACGTTTGCTAGCCCGGGTTTCCACCGGACGAGCCAGCCCTCGTGATCTTGCTCATATTGGTAGAACATTGCGTCAGTTACCTCCATTGAAGGACGTTGTCAATGATCGCCAAAGTGCTTTGTTAAAGCTTGCTTATGATTCGATCGATTTATGCCCCGAGTTATGTGAGTCACTTGAATCTGCGTTGGTGGATGATTGCCCGTTGTTAGCCCGAGACGGTGGGTTGATTCGTGACGGTTACAGTGAAGAATTGGATGAACTGCGGAAATTGGCGGCGGGGGGAAAGCAATGGATTGCTGAGTATCAGTCTCGTGAAGCTGAACGCATCGGAGTGACCAACCTCAAGGTTGGCTTCAATAAAGTATTTGGTTATTACCTGGAACTTAGTAACGCAAATAAAGATAAGGCACCAGAAGAGTATATACGTAAACAGACATTGAAAAATGCAGAGCGTTACATTACTCCCGAGTTGAAGGAATACGAAGAAGCAGTGCTCAGTAGCGACGACAAAGCTAAAGTGCTTGAGTACGAATTGTTTCTTGCGATTCGCGATCAGGTTCATGAAGCTCAGGGGCAGTTGAAACGAACGGCAGATCAATTGGCTAGTCTAGACGTGCTTCAGGCTTTGGCCGAGTTGGCAGTTCTGCGTGGCTACTGCAGACCTGTAATGCAGAAAGATCCAGTCTTGGAGATCCGTGGAGGACGACACCCGGTATTAGATATCACAGAGCCAGATGGCACCTTTGTTCCCAATGATACAGTAGCAGATCATGACGATAAGAACCTACTGTTAATTACTGGGCCGAATATGGCTGGTAAAAGTACGTACATCAGACAGGTCGCCCTGATTACGCTCATGGCTCAGGTGGGTAGTTTTGTGCCTGCCACATCTGCGGTCATCGGAATCGCAGATCGCATCTTTGCTCGAGTAGGAGCCAGTGATGAGTTGTCGCGCGGCCAATCGACGTTCATGGTGGAAATGACCGAGACCGCTCGAATCCTCAATACAGCGACCAAACGAAGTCTGATTATCCTTGATGAGATCGGACGCGGTACGAGTACCTATGATGGCGTTTCGCTGGCATGGGCTATTGTTGAGTTTATTCACGAGAAGTTGCAGGCTCGAACACTGTTTGCAACCCACTACCATGAACTAACCGATCTCTCATTGACACTTGAACGCCTTACAAATCTGAATGTGTCGGTGAAAGAATGGGAGGATAATGTCGTCTTCTTGCATAAGATCGTAGAAGGATCAGCAGATAAAAGCTATGGGATTCATGTGGCCAAATTGGCCGGAGTTCCACGCTCGGTCAATGATCGAGCAACAGAGATCTTGGGCCAGTTAGAAGCATCTCATGGTGGAGGTGAAATTGCGATTTCAAGTGCAAGTCGTTCAAGCGATAGCCAAATGTCGTTGTTCGGAGGGCAGGAGCATCCTCTTCTAGATCATATTCGTGAAATAGATTTGAATCATCTTACACCGATGCAAGCCATTGTTCTTATCCAGAAGTGGCAAACTTCACTCCAGGACGATTAGTACTTCTAAAATGCGAAAACAGTATAGCTGGACCAGATGACGGTCCAGCATAGGCAGGCGAGCATGGCTGAATTTGTCGAGATGCCTGATTGATTTGAAACGATATTGTGCATCCCCATGCCAGCATAAATCATCATCAGTGGTAAGATGGGAGCAGTAAAGCGTTCACCCGCGGCGATGGGGACGTACCATGCAAATACTAGAATGCTGGCAGTAATAAGTGACAGAACAAAAATCTGCATGGATCGCTCTAGATGTAGCACAGCCAGTACCATTAGTAGCAGAATGAAGACGCCAGCCAAGACTCGGCTTTCGCCTAAAGGACTTGGGCCTAGAGACCTTGTGAAGATGAAAGTTTCCCAGCCAATTCCTTTGATCTCACGTTGAATCAAATCGCTAATGGAGTGTCGTTTAAGAAATTCACGGCGTACTTCTGCCAATGAATCTGAGGCAGACAATGTGGCTTGTATTTCAGGTTCAGTGGGGAACTCGTCCATGTAAAGGAAGTAGGAATTTACGTTGAATGTTGGTGATCCATAGACCACGGTATTGCGTACAAGCAACGGATGGGCTGTGATCAACCACCCCCCGATGACAACGGCCATGGCTGTCAACGCGGCACGCGTTTTTTGGCCTGGGGAGGTGGCCAGTTGATGTGTAATTCCAAACGTACCGGCTGCCAGTGTCACTCCGCATAGGAACAATAACCCCGTGCCTTTGGTTAAATAAGCTAGTCCCATGAGGAGTCCGGCAGCCAGCCAGCAAATGTGTGCTCGTTTTGTTGTTCTACTTTTCAATGCCTGGTCGGTCGAGATCCACGTCGTCGTAACAAATAGCGTTAGCCAGGCTTCACACGTGGCAAGTCCCGAGAAATAAGAAAATGCATGATTGGTAGCGAGTAGTGTGGCAGTGATCGCAGCAATACGCCAGTGATAAACTTTAATGAGGTAGACCGTGATGAGAAGAAAGGTGGCAACCGTAGCTGAGAAACTGAGAGCTTTTCCGAAGGTTAAATTAGGAGAGAGTGAAAGTAGACTGATATAGAAAGGATGCTGATTGGCTTGGATATATTGGCCTGAGTAGAGTTCGCTTAGTAATTGCAGAACCCCTCCATTCTGTTGGGTTTCTGAAGCAAAGCGGAGGAATGCTGCCGGGTCACCATGTGTGTCTTCGATGAGAATAGCGTGATAGGTAGAAGTCAGAGACAGAAATCCGATGGCAGCTACGACTAATACTAATATTGCCATGGGGGGGATGGGTTTATTGTCCTCCCTGGATGGTTTGCTGAATTCATAAACCCGTCTTTGGATTTGTTCAAGTCCTTTTGGGGACATCCAAGTAACATAGGTTGTCCCAATCAATAATAAGACACAAGAGATCGTGATGAATGCTACTAGTGGTCGTCGTGTAATGCCGTTTAAACCAAAGTGTGTTCCAATGGTGTAGAGAGCCATGATTAGGGCAAACCCTAATATGATGCTAACAAGCCTGATGTGTTTGGACGGTCTCATTTTATGATTTGCAATAGATTGCTATAGTGATCAGTCCAGGGCGAAATCTGTTTTATGTTTGTAGGTTGGATCGCGCTGGTTTGTTCGTCCAACATCGCTGTAAACTGGGTGTTTGTTGAAAAGATTCCCCATTGGGCGTCAAACGTGTCTTCCTTTCCCGTAGAGTTGATTACTCGAAATGATAGATCGTGATGTTGAGCAATACCGAATAATACCGGAGTTAAATCAAGATGGTTATTGCTTATGTGTACACAAATCACGCCATCTCTTCTGAGACGATCCAGGTAGACGTCGAAGGCTTCCAGAGTCAGCAGGTGAACCGGTATGGCATCGCTGCTAAAGGCGTCGAGGATCAAAAGATCTGTCGAATTGGATGGTAAAGACTGGATTCCCATACGGCCGTCTACTGCAATGGTCTCGATATTAGTTGGTGACTTTTCTAAATAACTAAAATGTGTTTGGGCTATTTCAATGACATCCGGATTAATTTCATAGAATCGGAGGACGTCACCGCGTCGCGCATAGACACTGAGCGTTCCGACACCCAGGCCAACGGCTGTAATATCTTTATCGGCTCGATCTTCCAGTACTTTGAAGACCTGACCGATACCAGAGTTTAAACCATAATAGGTTGTTGGTTTGATTGATAAAGAGTCGTCGATAATCTGTGAGCCATGCACAACTCGACCATGACGCAATTCAAGATATTGCTTACCTGGGTCATGAGCGTATGTTCTTGGGCTGACCTGTAACGTACCGTAGAAACTGCGTGTGGCAATTGCCGCTTGATTTTGGGTCATTTGCCACTGGCTTAAAACTACTAATCCAAAGGCTAACCCTACGGGAATCACGACAGTTAATTGCAGGACGCCGTTTTTGTTCAGTACTTGTTTTACTAAGATCAGGCCCGCCAGAGTGAAGGTGGTAATCAGCCCCAGGTGATACTCGTGGTATTGTGAGAAGATAAGAGGGCAGACGACCGAAACAAAGAATCCTCCGAAGGCTCCACCGATGGAGACGCAGAGGTAGTAAAACGTTAGGTGCTGTTTGTCAGGACGTAAACGGAACAACTCTCCATGACAAGTCATGCAGATAAGGAAGAAGACAATGGCCACCATGGTTGTGTAAACAATCACGTTTTCGGCGATACTTTGGAAAAGAGGTGTCCCCAGATAGTTATCTGCTGTTTCACGGATGTAATATAGGCTCAGGACAAGAATCCCTGTGGCTGTAGCAGTTGCAAAGCTTTTACGGAAGTACCACTTTGAATTGTCGAAGGCAATGATAAAGCTGAAGAGGTATATCGCCAGTGGCAGAATCCAAAGAAATGGTATCACAGCGACGTCTTGGGTTAGCTGGTCAGTCACTGCCAGCAATAGTGTTGAAGCTAAAGCCGCGAGGCCAGTCCACTTTAAGGCCTGTTTAATGTTAGGGGCTGGTTTGACGACAGTCTTGGGGGACTCACTCTCGACTTTCGTGCTCCCTCCTAGCTGAATGCATTGCCATCCGAGTGCTCCAAGGGACAACGCGAAGAGCAGGTAGCCCAAAGACCAGACTTGACTCTGAGTTGGAATGTCGAGGTAGACTTCCATCAGGAAAGGGTAGGTGATTAGTGCTGTTAGTGAGCCGATATTGGAAAGTGAATAAAGCCGATAGGGAGTCCCTTGCCCCTGGGTGAGTCCGTACCAACTTTGAACGAGAGGGCCTGTGGTTGATAAAACAAAATAGGGAAGTCCAACTGTTGCCAGTAGGAGGAGAAGAATGGTAGGGATGGGGTGTGCAGAAGCTTTTGTTGCCTCAGGGGCAGCAAAGGAAAGTGGTAGAAAGACACAGGCACTGAGTACAAGCATAGTGTGTATTTTGAACTGGCGTTGAATTGGCCAGCGACTCATGAGGTGAGCATAGCAATAGCCTGCCACGAGTATCGTTTGGAAAAACAGCATGCTGGTTGTCCAGACGCTCGATGCCCCTCCGAACCAGGAAAGGATTGCTTTACTTGCCATCGGTTGAACCTGGAACAGCAGCAGAGCACTACTGAGAATAGTGATAGCAGACCATCTTGAAATCGCTTTGTTTGCTGCAGCCATTGGGTTGCGGGTTCAGTAAATAGAGTAAGCAAAGGTTTGCGGTCTTTGCGTAATTCATTGGTTAGGCCTACGCCTACCCTAGATATCGGCTAGATGCCTGCCGTACTTCACGGCTAACCCATCCACACAGGATGGTTCAAGTCATCGTGTTCTGTTTGGGATTTTACTGGGCGTGTAGAGTCACTAGCGCCCCTTTGAAGGCGGGCGTTCGTGATTGTGGATCCGTCGTCCTGGGTACCAAAACATTTGCTTCGGGGAAATACATGAGTACGTTTCCGGCTCGTATGTCGTCATAATTGCGAATGCGGATATCTTGAAGCTCTCCGGTCGGACTCTTGACGGTGACCTTTTGGTCATGTCGATAACCAAGCCTCTTCGTGTCGGTCGGATTAATTAAAATGACATCACGACGTTCTATTCCCCGATAAATATCGGTCTCTTCATAAACGACGGTATTGAACTGGCCTTCACTGCGAACGGTCATTAGCCGCAATTGGGTTTCGTCTCCTTTCAGTTCCGGAAGTTCGTGGCAGTGTATTTGAGCTTTTCCATTAGGGGTTGAGAATTGTGGGGTATGAAACGTTCGGCCACCAATTTGGAATTCACTCTTTGTTTCGTCGATGTCTGCGATTTTCTCGAATCCGGGAATGGTCTTGCCGATAGCACTACGAATATTAGGGGCTTCTTTCATAGCTTGCCAGTTGACAGGACTTTCTGTTCCCAGAGTCTTACCGGCAATGTCAGTGATCACATCGATTTCACTACGGGGCCCGTCGTGCCGACGTGGGCCTCCGTCACTTAGTCGCACGAAGTTAAACATCGATTCCTGAGTCGTAGGCTGTGCTTCTTCATCACGAGCGAGTACGGGGAGGATGATTGTTTGGTCTGCCAGACCATGTGCATGCCCTGTATTTAGTGTCGTATTAATGTACACAAGAGTCTTAAGTTTGCTTAGCGATGTAGCGGCGAATTCTAAGTCCGGGTTGGAACCATATAGATTTCCACCAAGGCAAAACCCCAGACTCAGTTCACCTCGGTCTGTTGCCTCCATGCAACCCAGAGTGTCGAGGCCTTCTGTTGTCGGTAGCTCGACATTGAGCTCAGATTCCAGAGCATTGAAGATTGCGTCCTTAAGCTTGGGGGTAACCCCTACAGAACCAATTCCCTGCACATTGCTGTGGCCTCGAACAGGGAGTAATCCGGCATGCGGTCTGCCAAGCATCCCTCGCATCATAGCTAAGTTAGCGATTGCCTGAACATTTTGGACTCCGTGTGTATGATGGGTGATCCCCATCGTCCAGCAAAAGATAACGTTCTTCGCTTTCGCATATAGTGAAGCCATCTCACGAATCTCCCCTTCGGAGACCCCGGATTTCATTGTGATTTCATCCCAGGGAATTGCATCAAGATGGTCTAACCATTGCTCTGCACCATCACAATAACTTTGAAGGAACACTGAGTCCTCCGCTCCCATTTCTTTGATAGCCTTGGCAACGCCAGTTAACATTGCCAAATCACCGCCGATATGAGGTTGGACATAGAGATCTGCAATGGGCGTTCCAAACAAGAGGCTGAAAGGATTACTGGGAACTTTGAAGTTAACCAACCCTATTTCCACGGCGGGATTTACCACCACGACCTTACCGTTGTTGTTTTTTACTTGCATGAGCGTCGTCATGAGGCGTGGGTGGTTGCTGGGAGGATTTCCTCCAATCACGAACACCAGATCGGCATGTTCGACATCGTCCAGAACGACGGTTGCGGTTCCACTTCCAATAGCACTACTCAGCCCGACCCCACTGGCCTGATGACAATAGTAACTGCAGTTATTGACGTTGTTGGTACCATAAAGACGAGCAAATAGTTGGAGTAGAAAACCAGCTTCGTTGCTGCTGCGACCACTGAAGTACCAGAAGGAGTCATTGGCTGAGGTCTCTCTCAGTGCGATGCTGATTCGCTCCAGAGCTTCATCCCATTCAATACGTCGATAAAAGTCTCTTCCTTTCTCGTAAAGCATGGGATGCGTTAGACGTCCGGCATGCTCCAGTTGATAGGGAGTTTGTTTTTTTAACTGTGAAATCGCATGAGACTCGAGGTGTTCACAGGCTCCGGCTTCCTGTAGGTCCGCGGCCATGGCCTGCACTGACTTCTTGCACATTTCTAAAGAGCGTCCGGTTTCGTTCACCATTCCACCGGACTGCCCTCCCATACCAACGGCACATGTTTTGCACGTGTTTTTACTGCGCAGAGATTTCCACATCCGCAGAAAGCCGCCAGACGTTCGAGATTTCTTTAAGACGTAGCGAATGGCCTGCCAGCCACCACCACTTTTGGGTTTCTTGATCAAGGTTGTTTAAGCTTTATGCGAGGTCTTTCGAACTAAAAACGAGTTAATCAAGGGCGACGGTGACTGTCTTGGTTTCGAGATAGTTTTTCAGTCCTTCCTCACCAAGTTCGCGGCCGATTCCGGACATTTTGAATCCGCCAAATGGGGCAGCCGCATCAAAGACGTCATAGCAGTTGACCCAAACAGTACCTGCACGAACGCGGTCTGCGAGCAAATGAGCTTTACCAATGTCTCTTGACCAAACAGCTGCTGCCAGACCGTAGAAGGTATTGTTGGCCCGTTGAATTAGATCCTCAGTGTCCTTGAATGTGAGGATCGACATGACAGGTCCGAAAATTTCATCCGTAGCGATCTGCATCTCATCGGTTACACCATCAAACAAGGTTGGTTCGATGAAGTAGCCATTTTCTCCGTGACGTCCACCACCAGTCAGACATTGAGCGCCTTCCTGCTTGCCGATGTCAATGTACTTTAGAATTTTCTCGAATTGGGCTTGGTCAACTTGAGGTCCTTGTTCCGTCGCCTTGTCAAAGGGATTGCCAACAACTCGTGATTCATTCATTGCCACAAGCTTAGCTACAAATTCATCGTGAATGTCTTGCTGCACAAACAGACGGCTTCCGGCACAGCAGCATTGTCCCTGATTGAAATAGAGACCAAAATGCGATCCTGCTGCCGCTGCATCCAGGTCCGCGTCATTAAATACAACGTTAGGGCTTTTCCCACCGAGTTCAAAAGTAAGCCGCTTTAGAGTCTGGGACGCGTCAGCCATGATCGTTTGGGCTGTTTTGTACTCGCCGGTAAATGCGACTTTGTCGATACCGGGATGTTTTACGATTGCGGCGCCGGCAGTGGGTCCAAAGCCGGGGACAATATTAATAACTCCGTCAGGGACTCCGGCCTTTTGCGCTAGCCTTGCCATCCGTAAACAGGTAAGGGGAGTTTGTTCTGCAGGTTTCATGACAATGGTGCAGCCAGCGGCTAAGGCGGGCCCCCATTTCCAGGCAACCATGAGCATGGGGAAGTTCCAGGGAATGATTTGTCCAACGACACCAACGGGTTCTTTTTTTGTATAGGTGAAGTAATTTCCTCGAACTGGAATCGTCTGACCGTGAATCTTGTCTGCGTAACCTGCGTAGTATCTTAGGCAGTCAATCGTGAGTGGTAGGTCTGCGGCGAGTGAGTCGCTTATAGGTTTTCCGTTGTCCAACGTTTCCAATGCTGCCAACTCTTCAAGTTCGGCCTCGATTAGGTCAGCCAGTCGATACATGATTGCTCCACGTTCGCGAGCATCCATTTTCCTCCAGGGGCCGTCGTCAAAAGCTTTGCGAGCCGCGGCAACCGCTTTGTCCACGTCTGCAGCATCACCTTCTGCTACCTGAGCGATGACTTCCCCAGTGGCAGGATGGAAAGTATCAAAGGTCTTTCCGCTTTCTGCTGGAATCCATTGTCCGCCAATAAAGCAAAGTGTCTGGCGAATAGTTGGAGGTGCGACAATATCTGCAGTGGCCATAGTCTTATTCCCTTTCGATCGATTATTTGATTGGACCTATAGCTGATTTTAACCCTTTAGTGGTAGATCTTACAAATGGTGTGGAATGACGTAGGCGATGTCGGTTTCTCACAGCGGTTGGTCGTCTACACGAGTTCCTGATTGCTATCTATACTTAACTCTTTGCCGCTGCCTTTCCAAATCTCATTAGACAAAGACCGATAAGACTGATGAAAGCAATTGCTGTTAAACCTGGCACGCCCAATAGTGTCCACATGGCCGACTTACCCAAACCTTCGTTGACGGAGGTGGCTGATGGAACGGGCGTACTGGTTCGCGTTCTCAAAGTAGGCGTTGATGCTACGGATCGAGAAATTAACGACGCTTTGTACGGAAACGCTCCGGAAGGATATGACTTCCTGACAATTGGTCATGAGGTGTTTGGAGTGGTGGAAGAGGCCGGAGCCAATGTTCGCACAATCAAGCCTGGCGACTTTGTGACGGCTACCGTTCGTCGACCTGGCGGGTCTATTTACGATCAAATTGGTACGTACGATATGACCAGTGAGGAAACCTATTATGAACGTGGTATTAATCTGCGTCACGGTTTTTTAACCGAATATTTTGTGGATTCGGAAGAGTATATCGTCAAAGTGCCTCAAGGCTTACAGCATCTTCATGTGTTGATGGAACCAATGAGTTGCGCAGCGAAAGCGATTCAGCAGGCTTTCGAAGCTCAACAACGGATGAAAGTCTGGCGACCTGAACGAGCATTCGTATTGGGGGCTGGCCAGATTGGACTGTTGAGCACGCTTGTGCTTAAAAACCGGGGACTCGATGTATACACGTTGGCCCGCTCTGCTAAAGGTACCCTCAATTCCGAGATTGTGGAGGGGCTTGAAGCAACTTATGTTTCGACACGTGAAACTCCCATCGACCAACTGGTGGCGCAGGTTGGTAAAGCGGATTTGATTGTGGATGCAACCGGACACAGCGGGGTAGCTTTTGATGCGATGAACCACCTTGGACACAACGGTGTGCTTGTATGGACGAGCATTACAGGTGGTGATCGAGCCGTCGAAATTCCCTCGGATAAGATCAATATCGAGTGGGTTTTGGGTAATAAACTCCTTGTGGGTAGTGTCAACGCTAATAAAACGCATTTTGAATCAGGAATTAAAGATCTGGCTTTGGGCGAAGTGATGTATCCGGGTGTCATTGCCAGAATTCTGACAAATCCGGTGGATGGTTTTGACAACTATCAGGAATTAATGCGACTGTTAGTCGAAGAACCAACCGCTTTGAAGGTTTATATGAACGTTAGTGAATAAGAAGCCGTGTCACTTTGCTTCTTAGAGAATGATCTCTTTTACCACTTTTCCGTGGACGTCAGTTAGACGGAAGTCGCGGCCCTGATAGCGATACGTCAGCTGTTCATGGTTGATTCCCAGTAAGTGCAGGATTGTTGCCTGTAGGTCGTGGACATGAACGTGACCTTCAGCAACATTGTAGCTGAAATCGTCAGTTGCTCCGTGTGTATACCCCGCTTTAACTCCGCCACCGGCCATCCAGTAGGTAAAACAGCGAGGATGGTGATCGCGACCGGCACTTGGCGTATTCCAGTTACCCTGCCCAGCTACACCGCGACCGAATTCCCCGCCCCAGACAACCAGAGTGTCTTCAAGTAGTCCTCGACGTTTTAGGTCGATAATTAGTGCTGCAGTGGCTTGGTCGGTGTCTCGGCAGCGGGCAACGCACCACGTGCTTAAGCGACTATGATGATCCCAGTCAGGGTGAAATAGTTGGGTGAATCGGACACCTCGTTCAGCCAAGCGGCGCGCGAGGATACAATTCGCAGCATAACTGCCGGGACGTCGTGAGTCCGGTCCGTAAAGCTCAAAGACTTCTTCAGGTTCATCCGAAAGATCGGTGAGCTCGGGTACACTGGCTTGCATACGATAAGCCATTTCAAATTGCTTCGTACGTGCATCGATTTCCGGATCGCCACTTTGACGTGCTTTAATACCATTGAGTTTGCCAATGCCATCAAGAAGTTTGCGTCTCATTTCACGTGGAAGCCCATCAGGGTCTTCCAGGTAAAGGACTGGTTCGGTCGCGTTTCGGAATTTTACACCTTGATAACGTGATGGCAGGAATCCGTTGCCCCAATAGTAGTTGTAGAGTGGTTGATCACTGGGACGCTGCATCTTGGAAACAAGTACGACGTAATCAGGTAGATCGCGATTGGTCGACCCCAGTCCGTAGCTGGCCCACCCCCCGATGCTAGGTCGTCCCGGGATCTGGCTACCGGTCATCATGAATGTCATCGCAGGCGCATGGTTGATGTATTCACTATGCATCGACTTGATGAAACATAGGTCATCGGCAATCGAACCAATGTGTGGCAACCATTCACTTACAGTTGCTCCGCTTTCCCCCCACTGTTGGAACTTAGCATGCGAAGGCATGACGAGTTGTGCTTTGCCGGCAGTCATCGTAGTAAGTCTCTGCCCCTGACGAATCTCTTCCGGAAGATCTTTACCGGCCCATTGATGCATGTCAGGCTTGTGGTCGTATAGTTCAATCTGTGACGGCCCGCCCGATTGTGTTAGATAAATAACTCGCTTGGCTTTCACTTCATGGTGCGGCAGATCAGTAAGCCCGCCATTTTTATTGCGTTCGGGGACTGCCTGAACAGGTTCGTTGAGCAAAACACCTGCAGACATCGCTCCCAAGCTAATGCCAGTGCACCGGCCAAGAAAGTATCGGCGTGTTGTTGAGAAAGGGTCTGGCATGAATCTACTCTCGCGTAATAGTCTCATCAAGGTTCATGATCATCGATGTAATGCTGCTGAGTGCTGCAAGTCGCGGGGCCTCCTGTTGCCTGTCAGGGAAAGATCCACTGGCAAATTCGGGAATGGTTTCCGGTTGTCCATGACGAAGATAACGCTTTGCTTGCTCCGGATGGGAGCGATAGAAGGTTTCGAGTTCTTTAAGTTGTATTTGTACAATTTTTAATTCTTCGGCATTTGGGTTGCGGCTAAGCAAGTGCTGATAAATGAACTTGATTTGTTCCTCGATTAAGACCGAGCAGGTGATAGCATTTTGGGCGAGAACCCGAGAAGCTTCGAGATAGGTTAGGTCGTTCATTAAGGTCAAAGCTTGCAGCGGAGTATTGGTAATCGGGGTTTTAACCTGGCAAACGCGTCGTTTTGCATTATCAAAAAGAAAAGCCGGGGCGGCGCTGCGCCGCCAGAATGCATAGACGGTACGGCGGAATTGTGCATTACCCTGGCTCGGTGAATATTTGAATCGACCCATGGTGATATCTGCCCAAACACCGATGGGTTGATAGGGACGAACTGGAGGACCACCAATTGAAGTGTCAAGCAACTGACTTGCTACTAGTGCGGAGTCCCGAATCATCCAGGCTGGCATACGGTATCGCTCAGCTCGGGCCAGTAGTCGGTTTTCGGGATCTTGCTCAAGCAGGTTGCGTTTATCTTCTCCCAGTTCCGATGACTGGCGATAAGTAGCACTCGCAACGATCTTTCGAATGAGTCCCTTGAGGTCCCAGTTGTTTTCCATCAGATCGGCGGCCAGCCAATCCAGAAGCTGTGGGTGAGTCGGCAGTTCCCCTTGAACGCCAAAATCTTCGGCCGTCCTTACCAGTCCTTTTCCCATAATGAGTCGCCAGAGGTGATTAGTGGTTACACGGGCAGTGAGAGGGTTCTTGCGATTTACAAGCCATTGTGCTAATCCTAGTCGGTTGCTCGGAGCATCTTTCGGAAGGGTGCCTAAAACTGGAGGTACGCCCGTTCCGACTTCCTCACCTTGGGCGTCCCAGACGCCTCGTAAAAGAACGTGGCTCTTTCTAGCTTCAGGGCGTTCGGATAATACCATGACTCGTTTATCGCCGGCAGCACTCTTAAATTCGCTCAACTGTGCCTGTGCCTGAGTCAGCGGTTGTTTTACTCGTTGATACGCGACGTCATCGATCAAAAATTGCTGAAGGAGCTCATTTCGCAGACCTGCATCGATTTTGTCCTGTGAAGTATCCAGAGATTCAGCGAGTTTCTGTAGAGGAGCTTTGTCCAGTGACCGAACTGTTTTGCCTGCACGGTCTGTTAACGAGATTCTAAAAGCTCCCAGATTATGAGATCCTTGTAGCGATCGTTGTTGAAGTTCGAGATAAATAGACTCTTCGGGGGTCAACACAAGCGGTTTTTCGAGGGCTAACACAGCTATTCGGGGTGTTTTCATATCGGAGTCGAAGGATGCCCAGCCATTACGTGGATCGTCATCCAGGATGTGAGCGACGAGTCCGTACCCGTTGTACTTGCCGCGGTCAGCTTGATGATCTGCAATCGCTTGTGCAAATTTAATATCGCGTACGGTCGACGTGGCTGTTGAGACGACCCGAAGTTTGACGTCAGTCAGGATAAAGTGTCCGGACTCACTACGAGAGAAAGCGCCGTTCGTATTCTGCTCGGCAGGCGGCACTTCAATTCTGATCCCGGTAACGCGACTTAAACCGGTCTTGCCTGTAAGCTGAAAGTCTTCATGGTGTGGGTTTTTATCATTGGTCGAGATTAGTCCATCCTCAACTACAGTAAGTTTGGTTCCAAAGGCACTGGACATGGAAGTCGGTGTAAATACTCGCCAGGCCTGATAATCGTCATTTAAATTAGCGATCGTCAAGTCAAGCCACTCATTGAATCGTTGTTCAGCTAAAATGTATTCAGTCCGTTCGGCCTGAAGTCGATCGTTTACTAGTTTTTGTGTGGTGGCAATGTGGGGTTCGACTGTGGTTGGCTTATAAGAAAGGAAAGGCTTGGCGCCACCGCCGGCTTTACCGTCTTCATCGATGCTGTTGAAGAAACTAAACATTTCGTAATAAGACTGATGTGAAATCGGATCGTATTTGTGTGAGTGACATTGGCAACAGCCGAGTGTGACACCTAACCAAACCGTTCCGGTTGTATTGACGCGGTCGATAACATATTCAATCCGGGATTCTTCCGGATGTCTTCCACCTTCTCCATTGGCCATATGGTTTCGGTGAAAACAGGTCGCCAGCTTTTGTTCTGCTGTCGCTTCCGGGAGTAGGTCTCCGGCGAACTGTTCTATCGTAAATTGATCAAATGGCATGTTCGAGTTGAAAGCGTTGATGACCCAATCTTTCCATGGCCAATTGCTTCTCGTTGAGTCGCTTTGGTAACCATCGGTGTCACTGTACCTCGCTGCATCAAGCCAGAACATGGCCATCCGCTCTCCGTAATGTGGGGACTCCAACAAGGTATTGACATAGTCTGTATAGGCGGTGTCTTCCAAATTTTCGGGATCATAGTTGGCTACAAATTCCTGCACGGATTCAGGTGACGGGGGCAGGCCTGTAATATCGAGTGACAATCGTCGAGCTAACGTGGTAGCGACAGCCTCTCGTGAAGGCGTGATTCTCTGGGATTCTAATTTGTGTCCGACAAAGGTGTCGATTTCATTACGTTGCCAACGGAGTGTTTTTCTGCTGATATGTGGTAGTTCCGGTTTGACTACCTGCTTAAAGGACCAGTGTTGTTCAAATTGGGCACCATTGGCAATCCAGTTTTGTAGAATGGCGATGTCCTGCTTCGACAAATGTTTTTCGAAGTTTGGGGGTGGCATTTTAATAGATTCATCGTCTGAGAGAATTCTGTTTATCAGCTCACTCTGGTTAACATTACCAGGGGTGATGACTTGATATCCATCGCGTGGGCGAATGGCATCTTCGAACAAATCCAACCGTAAATCGGCCTCACGGGTGTTGTCGTCAGGACCATGGCATTGAAAACAATTCTCGGCAAGGATCGGCAGCACTTCTTTGCTAAACGAAATCGACGGAGCTGCCGAAAGAACGGGCAACGGGAGAAAGCAAGAGCCAAGGATGAATAATAAAGAGCGCATTTTACGGGAGATTATGAGAACAAATGAATACTCCTATCTTAGCAGATACAAACCAATTGAAGTCAATGAGATGAGCCCTCGACAAGATGATCCGGGAATTGGTAAGTGAGATGCTAGATTAGTTGATGGCGTGGACCTTGCAACCGATTGCTTTAAGTTGCTGGTTTAATTGCTTGAACATTCGTTCGTCGGTATAGGTTCCCACGATTGCGCCCCCGGAACCGGCAAACTTAGCGCTCGCGCCCACTGATCTTGCAACCTCAACCATTTGAATCTGACCGGTGGGAAGTTGGCAGATTGACCTGCGAATGTCAAAGTTCTCATTAATGATTCCGGCCAATTGTTGCTTGTTACCGGTTTCGATTACCTGAAGCGCTTTGACGGTCAGTTCGGCAAACTTCGCCATGGCTGTAACGACAGCCTTTTCCCCCTGCTCGAATCGTCCCCGCAGATTGTTGTGAAAGACTTCGGTGGGCTCTCCAGTGGATTGATCGAATGCAACGTAGAGAGGAGGTAATTTGTCTTTGGCAACAGGACTGTATTGGCCACACATGAGTCCGTGGGATTCATGCATTGCTTCTACACTAAAGTCCATATATACCGGCTCACCAAAACATTGCACGACCCGGTCCTGTAGTCCGCCGTGGATACCAAGTTCCTGTTGTTCCACGCTGAGCACTAGTGACGGCTGGACGGCAATCGGAATTTCAAGATCGTAAAAATCCATCAATGCTCTGAGCGTTGCGACGATAATACCACTCGAACCTGCCATGCCCACAGCCCTTGGAATTGAACTTTCGTAGCGGATTGAGAAATTTCGGTCGTGCAGTTCGTGACGACCCTGACAATATTCCAGAAATCTTTTGATGGTGGCTTTGACGAGTCGTATGCCACCGTAGTAACCGTGCAATTGCACGTCAGTGGCAAGGTTTTCAATGGAGCTGAATTTTGACTGATCATCCTGGCTGGGGACAATCTCTAGTTCCTTCCATTCGTAGAGTACGACTTCGGCGAAGTAATTTGGAACCAGAACGGCAATGGTCTTCCCGTTGTAGCCATCAGATGGATTACCGATGAGTCCGGCTCGCGCATAGGCGCGACGGCGAATGATCTCCATGTTCTAGCCCTGTCTTTCTTGCTGAGCCAGGTAGTCGCGAACGTAGGATTGCATTTCCGTTCCAAAGATCGGATCCGTGAGTGTGAACTCTAAAAACGTCTTGAAGTAGCTGTCAAAGTTGCCAATGTCGTAACGCTTTACATCTGACTGCAGTTTGATTCCAACGATCTTGGCTCCCCGATCAATCAGGTAAGCAATGGCGTCGGTGAGTTGAAGAGTTCCATGGCGGTCAGTGGGTGTGTCTTTTAAAGCTTCATAAATTGCAGGACTAAAGACGTATCGAGCTGCGATGGAAAGATTCGTAGGGGCGTCAGCGATAGGCGGTTTCTCAATAGCACCAGTTATTCGTAGATAATCTGTATTTTCATCACGGACATCAACGATTCCGTATTGGTCGACGTCGGATGCCGCAACGGGTTCCAGAGCAATCACCGCATCAGCCTTTTCCGATTCATACGCGTCAACCATTCGGGAAACAATATTGCTCGATGCGTGGCGCCCAATGATGGAGTCTCCCAGAGCGACAACCGCCGGCTCTTTGCCGACAAGTGGTTCAGCACAAAGGACAGCATGCCCCAGGCCGAGTTGCCGGCGCTGGCGGGTATAAAAGTATTCAATGTTTTGCCGCTCGTAATTCAATTCGGCCAGGTTGCTTTCACGACCCGTTTCGCGCAGGTATTGGATTAGGTTTTCATCAATATCAAAGTGCGCGGCAATAGACGACTTGCCCTGAGCTGTAATGAACAGTATTCGTTCAATGCCGTTTGAGGCCAGTTCCTCAACAACATATTGCACTACAGGCTTGCGACCTACCGCCAGCATCTCTTTAGGCTGGCTTTTCGTTAGTGGGAGGACGCTTGTGCCTAATCCTGCAACAGGGACGATGGCAATGTTGATTGTCATGCTGGATTACCCTTCACTTGAATCGATCCGAGGCGTCGGTTCTTGTTCGGCCCCCTGTTTTTTAATTTGTTCTTTTAGCTCTTCTACGAATCCTTGGTGTTGTGGTTCGATTTCGATGAGTTTTTGTGCGATTTTAAGCGCTTGATCATATTCGCCGGTTGTTTGGAGTAACCGACTTAGAGCAATCATGTAAACGGGAGTGCGGGGTTCTAGGTCGTGTACTTTTCTAAGGACTTTCACAGCCTCGTCCAGTTGATCGTTGCGATAAAGAGCCAGTCCGTATCGATATTGAACGGCAGCATTTTCTGGAGCATAGGAAGCATCGCGTTCAAAGTTGACAAATTCGTCTTGGCGAAGATTCTCTGCTTCCAGGAGGTAGTCTTGGATCCTCTCCCTTAGATTGGGCGGAGCCTGCTGCGGGTTTTGCTGATACTGACGGGCAATATTCTCGGCAAGCCTGGTGAATAGTTCAGCTAGGTTTGAACGAGGGCCAGTTGCGTTCGGTTCCACCTGAATCGCCAGACGATAGGCATTTTCGGCCTTGGCGTGTTGTCCCAGATTTTCATATATGCTGCCCAGGGTCAGATGGGTTGCCGCGCGGTCATTATTCACCATTAATCCTTTTTCGAGCTCTTCCAAAGCATTTTGGAATGACGTGATATCGCCAGTTGGCCAGAAATTGGCAGGAACCTCGGAGGTAACCTGAGCGGCCGCCGTGCGGACGGAGCGAATCGGGTCATTTAAGAGGGGGATGACATGATTACGTATGGTTGTGTACGGATTCTTATTACTGCCTATGTCCCGATAGTTTTGGAGGGCTAGAATCGCGGCGACTCGAAGCTGGGGTTCATTGGGGTTTTTCAAGGAAGCCAAGATGATTTCAAGAGCATCTGAACTGCGAGATGGGTCCAGCCAGATCAAAGCAGAGGCTTTGGCAATTGCCGGAGCATCGGGGTCATCGAAAAGGTTAATGATGTCGTCGTTGGCATTTTCACTAAGAGACCAAGCTGAATGCAGAGCTTCGCCAAAGTGCATTCCTCGATGTTTGGAATCGGGATACCATTTGAGTACGGCTTCGTTAGCCCATGTGTTCAAGGTATCGAGTTGCTTTTGGACATCTTTTTCTCCCTCATAGGCAAGCCGAACCCAATCAATATACTGTTTGATATGTAATTCTTCTTTACGCTCTTCAGCCAGTTTAGCTGATGGTGCTATGTCGTCTTCGAGGTGACATTTAACACACGCATTTGGAGTCCCAATCTTAAGGCTGAGGTCAGGTCGGGGAACTCTTAGGCTATGATCTCTGCGATGATCAACGGCCATATAGGTAGTTTCAGGCATGTGGCATTCAACACAGGATGCCCCTTTACTTCCCGGTTTATGGTGATGGTGAGCACGGGTGTCATATTTCTTGGCCGGATGTTGATGGCAGGAAGTACAAAGGCGATTGTCATCGTATTTAACTTTGACACTGTGGGGATCGTGACAGTCCGTGCACTGGATGCCTTTGTGATACATCTTACTCTGGATAAAAGAACCGAAGACGTATACTTCGTCCATGATCTGGCCGTCTTTATGGTAAGTTTCTGGTCGCATCGGCTCACCGGCAAAGTGATCGTGAAAATTATTGCCCCCCGAAAAGTCAGGATGGACGATACGGCGCCGCGAATGGCAGGGAGCACAGGATTGAATTTGTCGTTCAATCGTTGCTGGGTCTTTACCTTTAAGCTTCGGTAGTCCGTAACCGTGCTCGCGATCCCAGAACAGCGACTTAGCTTCTGCTAACTCTACATGGACACTACCGGGACCATGGCAGGTTTCACAGCTTACGTTGATTTCACTAAAAGTGGTGTGGTAACTGTTTGTCTGGGGATCAAAGTTCTTTTGGAGGTTGGTGCTGTGGCAATCGGCACACATATTATTCCAACGCTGGGCTACACCGGTCCAGTGTAAATCATCTTCCGGCTCCAGTTTTTCGTACACATCGGGAGGATCAAGGTGAAACCATCTCTTGTTTTTCGTATCCCAGGAAATACGTAATACCTGAAGCCTGGCGACCTCGTTTTCGGGTTGAAGCATATCCCGGTCAAATTCCACGAGGTATTGTTGAAGCGGTTCGACACCAAAGACAAATCTAATCTCAAAGTCATGCATTTCACCGTCTTCCCCTTCAGTGTTGACGATGAATTTATCACCACGGCGGAACATCGTGGAATTCACTCCGTGATGTTCCAGCGTAGCATTGTTGAAGTCACCCAGAACGGACTCTTCGGTAGGAACCTGCATGGCCAAATCATGATGAGAACCGGTCCATTTATCGGCTTCCTGTTGGTGGCATTCAGTACATTTCTTTTTACCAACGTACACCGGATTGATTTCATCCGAGAGGGCAGAGGAATACCAGTCGATGGTCAGCCAGATGCAAATCGCGGCAAAACCGATGACAACGAAGACAATCGGGCCGGCAACCTTTCCTAAATGCTGCAGCCAGGACTTTCCGCGGCGATCTTGCGGGGTTTGATTGGCAGACTCCTGCACGGTCATGATAAAATCCTGAGAATACTTTGCGTTCGCTCTGATGGTCAGATTGGTTTGTCCACTTCCTTTTGATTATCAACTCGGTTTTTGAGATGGACAAGGACACTCTGAATACAGGTTATAACTAATCGTAGAAGCCCCCAGTTTAGTTGCGGTTGTGCCGGTTATAGGGGGGGGAGATGAGAAATGAGAGTGAAAACAATGGCTGAATCAACAAGCGAAAAGAATAGGAAAGCATTAAATCGACGTCAATTGATGGGCTGGTTAAGTGCAACCGGGATTGGCACAGTTTCGTTCCACCGGGCACTGACTGTCCAAGCCACGTCGGCTCAGGAAGTTACGGTCGAAATGGTGAAACAAGCCGAGTGGATTTCGGGGATAGAACTTACGGAAGATCAGCGCAACCAAACCGCTGCCGGCCTAACCCGCACTCTCCGTGACCTTGAGGCATTACGATCGTTTGAGGTTGGTTATGATACGTGGCCGGCGCTCAAACTGCATCTTCCGCAGGGGCAGCCCCTGCGGAAAACTCAGCCAGAAGGGCAAGGTGTTTACCGTCCTGCTGAAGTTCCTGACACGGATGAAGATCTGGCGTTTTTGCCTCTCCGCCAACAACATGATTTATTGCGACGTGGTGAAATCAAAGCAACACATCTTACAGAAATCTATCTCAAGCGTTTGAAGAGGTACAATCCTCAGCTCAAGTTCGTGGTGAACCTCACAGAAGAAGTTGCGATGGAGAAGGCTAAGTTAATTGACACCTCAAAGAGTCGTCGTTCCCGCTTTGATACGCCACTGACAGGAATTCCGTATGGAGCCAAGGATTTAATGGCTTATCCTGGTTATCCCACCACCTGGGGAGCTCCACAGTTCAAGGATCGAATGATTGATCATAAAGCCTATGTATTGGAGAAACTTGATGCACAGAATGCGGTTTTAGTCGCCAAGCTCTCACTGGGAGCATTGGCGATGGGGGATCAGTGGTATGGTGGTCCGACTCGTAATCCCTGGAATATTGAGCAGGGCTCGAGTGGTTCGAGTGCTGGTTCGGCAAGTGCGACGGCAGCAGGCTGTGTCGGATTCTCTATCGGAAGTGAAACACTTGGCAGTATTATCTCTCCGTCAATTCGTTGTGGCGTCACAGGTTTGCGTCCTACATTTGGTCGCGTATCGCGTGATGGCTGCATGGCTCTGAGTTGGAGTATGGATAAGCTGGGACCGATCTGTCGTAGCGCTGATGATTGCGGTTTTGTTCTTCAGGCGATACAGGGAAAAGGAGGAGACGATCCTTCTGTGGTGGATGGCTCATTTGAGTGGCCCCATACGGTGGACTTTAAAGAACTTAAGGTTGGTTACATTGAAGGTGCGCAGGATGTAAGAGATCGGGAAGAATTGCAAATTCTCAAGCAACGAGGTGTCAAGCTCGTACCGATTCAGTTGCCTAAGGATATCCCAACGTGGCCGTTGGCAACAATTCTTTATTCAGAAGCCGCCTCTCAGTTTGATCCTCTGACACGCGAAGGTATCGAGGAAGGGCTGAATTCCTGGCCGGCATTGTTCCGCCGGGCTGAATATGTTCCAGCAGTCGAATATATTCGAGCGCTTCGGATTCGAAGACAAATGCAGGAAAAGATGCAAAAGTTGATGAGTGAGATCGATTTGTTTGTTTCTTCAGGTGGTGATGAATTGTTGATAACTAATATGACAGGTCATCCTTCCATTGCGATGCCAAGTGGATTTGTTGACAATGGGGAATCACTTCAACCGCAGAGCATTCAGTTTGTAGGACGGTTGTTCGATGAAGTAACGATTCTTAATGCTGCCAGAGTGTTTCAGCAAGAGACGGACTACCATTTACGTCGTCCACCTTTTGTGAGTGAACAATAGGGTCAGGGTAAAGACTTGGACAAAGATATTTAGTGGCTCTAAGGTGGACAAAAAATGAGTGATACGAGCAGTATGAAAATAGCTGGTGTTCAAATGGACATCAAAATTATGGAGCCCGAACGGAACCTTGCCAACATGGAAGAGGCGATGCGGGAAACAACAGCCCATGGCGCTGAATTAACCGTGTTTCCGGAGTGTGCGGTGACAGGTTACTGCTTTAGTAGTTTGGCAGAGGCGATGCCGTGGGGCGAGTCGATTCCCGGTCAGAGTAGTAAGTTCTTTCAGCACGTTTGTGCTGAAACAAATAGCTATGTTGTGTATGGTACTTTAGAGAAGGAGGGGGATCAGCTATTTAACGCGTGCGTACTGGTTGGTCCGGATGGAGTTATCGGTAGCTATCGAAAGATTCACTTGCCGTTTCTCGGGATTGACCGTTTTACGACTCCCGGTAACCGACCATTTGAAGTTTACGATATTGGTAAAATCAAAGTCGGAATGAATATTTGTTACGACGGTAGCTTCCCCGAATCGTCTCGCATTATGGCTCTGGATGGTGCTGATCTGGTAGTCTTACCAACAAACTGGCCTCCCGGAGCTGAGACTTTTCCAAAGTACATCGTGAACACTCGTGCGGTGGAAAACAAAATCTTCTACGCGGCTGTGAACCGCGTGGGAATGGAACGAGGATTCCAATTTATCGGTGGCAGCAAGATTATCTCTCCTAATGGAGACGATCAGCACTTCGCAGACCATAAAGAACGCGAGATTTTATATGGCACAGTCGTTCCCGAGAACACGCGGAATAAGCACATTGTTCGGGTTCCAGACGAGCACGAAATCCATCGGTTTGACGACCGCCACCCTGAATGGTACAGCCGTATCACCGATGAACGTGATCTAGATGAATCGTAACGCGGATGATGAAAATGTCTGGTGTAATTACGGTTTAATCACCACCGGACCCTCTTTGCGACTGCGTTCGTAAAGTTCTTTCCAGCGTGCACTACCGTCATTAGGTAGAAGCCTGCTGTCAACTCCTTTTTCGAAGTATGGCATGTTGCCAGGAGAGCGAGCTGGGTTCAGCATGAAGTTCACGGTGCCATTGTTCGCTGTATACATGCGACGGCCGTCGGTATAAGTTGTTTCAATCATACGGGCAGGATCCGGACGTTCAGTCGGTCTGTCAACCGTATAGCGATTCACAATACTCCAGTCCAACTCCACGCCAAGTCCCGGCTTGTCGGGAATCGCGGCAAAACCTTCTCGTACTCGAATTGGCTCTTTAAGCATGTCATGAACGTATAGTTGATGGCAGTTTACAGCAGGCCACGTTGCCGCCGAGCAAACAGCTCCAAAGTGTAAGCTGAAAGCTGCGGTCAATCCGGCTCCCACAAGTTGCAGCCAGAATCGCATGTCCATCGTTTCGGCAACATGTGACTGACGCATGACGCGTGTTGCACCTCCACCAATTACGAAGCCATCGCAGACGTTATGTTTGACGACGTCTTTAGGTGCCGGCGTTCCGTAGTGCAGGGAAACGCCAGCGCGTACTGCTTTTGTAATCGCAGCGTTACCTTGGATGTCCTGTTGAGGAATTGGTGATTCGTAAATATCCACCTGAGGGAATTGATCCATCCATTGAAGAATGGGAATGCCCTGTTCAGCCGTTAACAGCGTTTCGTTAAAGTCCATGTCGATCTTGAAATCGTCCGGCATAGCCTGGGCACAAGTTGCAGTCTGGTCCCAGAGGTCGAACCAGGGGCGTCCTTTAGTTTTATAGGCTTTGTAGCCCAAACGAAGTGCTTCTTGACATTCACTCAGCATGTCCTTGGTTGGCATGTCGATGTTCCACCAGCTCAAGGGGGTGGTGTCGTAAACTTGATTTCCTAGTAGGCGATAAGCCGGTACGTCGCCGGCCTTACCGACAGCATCGAATAATGCCATTTGTAAACCGGCACCAAGATCATCGTTCCACATCAAATCCGCCGCGTTGCTTCCGATGGCACTTTGGATGGCTTCCTCTGAGGTCACTCCCCAACTGTAGTACAGTAAGCCTTCACCAATACCGACGGCGCCGCCTGACAATTCGACGGTAACGATTTCGCAATAACGCCAGTGAGGAATTTCCCGATCCATGGCCCGTTGAGGAGCAGGCCGGAACGGCAGTTTTACCGTCTGGCGTTTGATCTCCACAATACGCAGTTCGCTCGGGCGTTTGCCAATGCGGCTGGCGTAAGTGTACTGGTTGTAAACTTCAGGAAGTGCGGTTGCTGCCAAGGCAGCAAAACCGGTTTGCATAAATCGTCGACGTTGCATGATAGATACTCGTAAAAAAGGCTAGGTTTTGTGCTGAAGAAGGGGTTATGCTTCGTTAATGACGGGCGAGGTGAGTGTTCCGATGCTGCTGATATGAGCATGCAGCGTATCTCCTGCTTGAATGAATGTGCCCGTCGTTTTCCCCACCCCATCCGGAGTGCCGGTTGAGATGATATCGCCAGGCTCAAGTGTGATACTTTGTGAAATGAATTCAATGACCGCGGCCACGGGGAACACCTGTAACGCTGTCGTGCTGTCCTGACGTAGTTCGTCATTAAGAGACAGCTTGAGATCTAGTGCCTGCGGGTCAGGGATGGTGACTGGGGTGGCAACACAGGGTCCACAAGGGCAGAAGCTATCATGCCATTTTCCGTGCATCCAATCAAAGAAGGCGTCACGGCTTCGTTCTTTGCGATTTGGAAACGGATGATAAGCCCGATCAGAAATGTCATTGATTACAGTGTAGCCGGCAACATAATCCAAAGCGTCGGCTTCTGTGATGTGTTTACCCTGCTTGCCAATGACAATGGCAAGTTCCAATTCCCAGTCGATTTCGTTTGGATTGACCTTGGGGATCTCTACCGACTGTCCCGGATTGGTAAGTGTTGTGGAGGGGGGTTTCATGAAGACGTAGGGAAAAGTCTCAGCACGTTCGATGCCTTGCTCGCCCCCTTCTTGTACATGTGCAGAATAGTTGCCAGCCAGAAGAAATAACTTATTAGGCCGGGCAATAGGGATCAATAGTCGAATAGTATCGATACAGGTTTTCAAATCAGCGGGCGTTTCGTTTGAGATTAACCATGCGGCCACTTTTTCCGCATCCACGGCAAGTGCTCCACAGGGCGGAAGGAGTTCTAAAATACACGATGCCTGAGACAGATCGATGGCTTCACCGGTTGCCGTTTTATAGGCATGGGCTGCCGCACCTACTTCGACGAGATAGTTGTCAAAATAAAACCCGTACTTTATCTGTCCGTCTTGTTCATATCGGCTGATTCTCACGCCTTACACTCCTCGTGGTTGTTTCGGGGTTATAAATCGATGCGGCGGCCTTCGTCAGACGCCTGGATTATGGTGTCCACCACTTTGACGGTGGCCAGCATTGATTCTGTCGTATTCCTGCAAGCGGGGCTTTTCCCATGAATCACAGAGAGCCAATCCTCTAATAACGCAACACCGGGGCCACCTCCGTAACCTGGCGTTGAATCGATGGGTGCATCATAGGTCTCTTCCATGGCATACCATTGTGGTTGGGGGCCGTGGATTTCTAAAGAACCACTCGTGTCCGGCTTGTTCGGGTTCCAGTGGACCCAGCGTTTACTGCCACGGATCGTCCAGTGAACTTCACCAGACCAGCGAGGAATCCAGTAGCCCCCAATCAAGGTGGCGATTGCCCCGGAAGCGAGATCTAGAATGGCGGTACCGCCGTCCTCGACATCAACTTTGGTACTAGAAAAGTTGCCCACGCGGCTGGTGACAGATTGGACAGTCTGTCCTGAAATGTACTGTAAGAGATCGATATGATGGCATGCGAGCCAGCTAAAGAAACCGGCATAGCTTTCGTTGACATCGAACAGATAATGGGCCGGCCCTCGTCGATTCACATCGCTAGTGACGTAAACCGCTTCCATACTGATAAGCTTTCCAAACCGGTCTTCTGCGATCATGCGTTTCAAACGGTTTGCGCAATCATCATACCGCCACATGTAACCTGTTTGAAATGCCACCCCGGCAGCGTCCACAGCATCCTTGATACGTTCGGCATCCTCCGTGCGTCCGGCCACCGGCTTTTCTGCCAGAAGGTGTTTTCCTGCAGCAGCTAGTTCTTCAATGACACTGACAGAATTGCGGTTGTTAACGGCAACAATCGCGGCATCGAATTGTTCGTGAGCTATTAGTTCGCTGACCGTGTTGTAGCGAGGTAAATCCGAATACTTCTCCTCAAGGCTGGTAATACTGCCATCGAAGTGCGGTACGACTGCCGAAAGTCGAGCTTCGGACGGAATATTGGCCAGCAAATCTCGCCAACCTGCTCCATGCGGGTTGTCGACACCAACAAACGCTATTTTGAGGGGAGATGACATGGGGAACGTCTTGTTTCTTCACTGAATTTATTTCGCGATGTCGTAAACCATGAGCGTTCCCTGATCACGCAGATACAGTTTCTTCCCTGCGATAACGGGGTGAGGCCAGCTATTTCCGTTTACTTCTTCGGTCCGGAATTTACTTTTTAATTTGTAGCCAAGCGGCGTGGCCTCAATCAGGGCCATGTCGCCACTTTGATAACGGAAGTAAAGATGACCGTCTGCATAGAGAATCGCAGCGCTGCCTGTTCCGGCTCCACGTTCAGGTCCCCAGGCATATTCTCCGGTCATCATATTCAGACAAACTGGAAACCCCTGATTATGCCCATGACCACAATAGATGTAATCACCGACGAGAATCATTCCACCATGATGGTTTTGGAGTTTTTTCGCTTCCAGAAAGTACTTCTCTTCCGCTTCGTAACTTCCATTTCGATCGTGGATCTGAATAAGAGCGGCTCCGGTTCCATATCCTGTACTGCAGAAAATGTAATCGCCTTTAACAATAGGGGTTGGAATATTTGCAGTGCTGTTGGCGATGCGGTTGTAAATCCAGAGCAAGTTGCCTGATTGAGCATCAACACCGATAACCCCTCGGCCGGTTAGCTGGACATACTGTTTGCGTCCTGCGATTTCGCTGATCACAATTGACGAGTACCCAGCTCCGTCTTGTCCGCGGTTACCGATCGATGCGGGCATTTCGGCAGACCAGAGTAGTTCTCCCGAGGTTTTATTGAGTGCCACCATTACCGCAGAATTCCCACCCGGTGTGCAAACTAATTTGTCACCATCAATGACAGGTGATTCCGAGTATCCCCAGCCTGACTCCATTCGCCCCTTGAAGTCGGAAGGGAAGTTTCGCTGCCAAACGATGCTACCGTCCGTTGCATTGATACAGATAAGTTCCCCAGAATGAGTGAGTCCGTAAATGTGGTCGTCATCTACTGTTGGGGTACAGTTCGGGTTGGCGCCCGCTCCCATATCAGCTTCCCATAAAGTTGCGCCATCTTTGGTGCTAAGAGCGATCATTTTAGTCGTTCCCTCTTTTTTGCCCATAGTGAATATTTTCCCATTCGACACGGCCACACTGGAAAAACCACTTCCCAGCCCTTTGATTTTCCACGCAAGTTTTGGACCACTGTCAGCCCACTCGGTTTGTAGTCCTGATTCCGCTGATAAACCGTCCCGGGCTGGTCCACGCCAGCCTGTCCAGTTACCTTTTTCGGCTTCTTTTTTGGCCGCTGTTGAAGGTGTACCCTCAACAGCAAAAAGAGGTGTACTGAACAGCGATACGATGGCTAGGTATAAGAAAGTACGGCGCATAATGTTGGGCTCACTAAGAAATCAAAATGATTGAATGAGCCTGTTATTATAGTGAATTCGATTGATACATTCGAATGTGTGACCGTGCTTTGTTAGCAAATTTCAGATTCACATCCGTTTCCGCCACACATGGTGTCAGGATGCATAAGACGCAGGAGTTCGTCATTTGGTAGGAGTTCGTGTTGAAGATCCTTGGACAGAATTCCCTGCTCTGTCAGGAAGGCGATAATGTTTTCACGTTCAGCTGGGGTCATGGCTTCAGGTTGGAAAGGTTGAGTTAATGCGAATAGTCACACGGCGCGTCGTGTTTGCACTTAATTTAATATAACAGGCAACCTATATTTAAGGTCGGTCTATACTAACTCTCTATCTAATGACATGAATTAAAGTACATGGCAATTGTTCAGGAATTGATTCCGATGCCCGACGCTGAGGCCGTATTTTTGCGGTTGGCATCATTGCCACATTGCCTGTTTCTCGATAGTGCGATGCGGCTAGAGAACCTGGGGCGATATTCGTTCGTTTGTGCTGATCCGTTTGAATATATCGAAACCAAACCTCGGCAGCGGAATGAATTGGATGAGCTTGAGACTGCTTGGCAGCAATTAGTAGGTGAAGAGCAGGTCGAAACGCTGGCAGGGCTACCGCCGTTTCAGGGAGGCGCTGCCGGACTGTTTTCTTATGACCTGGGGTATAGTCTCGAGTCGCTTCCGAAACCGAATCAGGATGAGTTCGAAGTGCCGTCAATGGCCGTCGGTTTCTATGATGTTGTGGTGGCTTTTGATCATTTTGAACAACGTGCCTGGCTTATCTCACAGGGATTACCCGAGAAGGAACCACTTGCCCGAGCCAATCGAGCCTTAGAACGAGCGGCTTTTTTTCAGCAGATTCTGTCTGCTCCTGTATCACCGCGTCGCGAAAAGCAGGGGAAAAATCAGATTGCTCCAGATCAGTTAGCCGAACAATTTGAGATTCGTGGTAGTTTGACGAGCAATTTCTCGAAAGAACAATACCTCGAGGCTGTGCAGAAATGTATTGATTATATCTATGCAGGGGACATCTTTCAGGTCAACCTGAGCCATCGACTACTTCACCCGGCGACGGCCGATTCAGTTGATTTATATATGCGTTTGCGTCATCGCAATCCAGCAACGTTTGCCGGATACTTTGCTACAGATGAATTCGAAATCGTCAGTGCTTCGCCGGAACGATTCTTGCAGGTGCGGAACTCGGTTGTTGAAGCTAGACCTATAAAGGGAACACGTGCTCGTATTCTAGTGCCGGAAGCGGATTTGTATGCCGCAGAAGAGTTGAGACGAAGTGAAAAAGATCGAGCGGAAAACATCATGATCGTGGATCTGCTTCGTAATGATATGTCATCGGTTTGTGAACCCGATAGTATTTTTGTCAGTGAACTCTGTCGGCTGGAAGTTTACCAGTTTGTACAGCATCTTGTGAGTGTCGTCGAAGGGCGGTTACGGAACGACAAAACGCCGTTCGACCTGATCCGCCAGGCGTTCCCCGGTGGGTCGATTACCGGAGCTCCGAAAGTAAGGGCAATGGAGATTATTGCGGAGTTGGAACCTACGGCGCGAGGCCCCTATTGTGGTAGCCTGGGATATATCGGGTTTGATGGCACAATGGATTTGAGTATTCTCATTCGCACCATTACAGCCGGGAAAGGGTGGTGGCAATTTCCTGTAGGAGGAGGGATTGTGGCACAATCAAACCCGGAACGTGAATATGTTGAGACCTGGGAGAAGGCCACCGGCATGTTGAGAGCCCTCGCATAATGGATTGGTATGGCTGGTTGGTGATTTAGGTGTTTCAGTGATTTTGTTAATTGATAATTACGATAGCTTTGTTCAAAACCTGGGCCGTTACTTCCAACGGTTGGGACAGGATATTTTTGTTGTGCGCAATGACCAAATTACGGTTGAGGAAATTCGCAAAATGAATCCTCAAGCCATCGTTATTTCTCCTGGACCCTGCACTCCCGATACTGCAGGTATTAGTCTGGAAGTGATTCGTGAGTTGGGAAGAGAATATCCAATCCTGGGAGTTTGTCTGGGACATCAGGCGATTGGACAGGCTTACGGAGGAAGTGTCGTCGTGGCTAAGGAACCTGTGCATGGTCGAAGTAGCTTGATTGAACACGATGGAGACGGCCTTTTTAAGGAAATTGACGGAGCCTTCCAAGCTTGTCGCTATCATTCATTGGTGGTGGCTGAAGAAGGCTTGCCTGAGAATTTACAAAAGACAGCCTGGCTGGGCGATGGTACAGTGATGGGGATTAGGCATAAAGAGTTTCCGGTGGTGGGGATTCAGTTTCACCCTGAGTCGGTGCTTACCAACAATGGATTTACGATCCTTGCTCAATTTCTAAAACTAGCAGGTATCGAAGTGGATATGGTTTTTCCATCGGTTACCGATGAATGCCGTGCTGGTGAAGCTGGCCCGTTTGAAACGCCAAACCGACCAGCGACGTTTTGAGACAGAGAAAAAGAAATAATGATTCTTGAAGCGATTGTAACAACCAGGCATGAGGATGGCAGTCCGAATGTTTCTCCGATGGGGCCAGAAGTTGCCGATAGAGGTAATTGGCATGAATTTGTTCTGAAACCGTACACGTCCTCCCGAACCTACGTGAATCTAAAACGGGAGGGTAAGGGAGTACTACACATTACTGATGATGTTATGTTGTTGGCGTGTTCAGCCATCAATTTGTGGTCTGCTCAACCGTCTTTTATTGAAATGCCTGAGGTAAACGGGTATGTGCTGGAAAATGCTTGTCGGTGGTTTGAGTTTGAAGTGACTTCAATGAATGATAAAGAAGAGCGTACTCGTATTGAATGTCGTGTCACCCAACAGGGGCAACTCCGGGAGTTTTTCGGTTTTAATCGTGCTAAACATGCCGTCTTAGAAGCAGCAATTCTTGCGACCCGGACGAGGTTTATTCCTTCGGATGAGATCCTAAGCCAGATGAAGCACCTGAAGATCATTGTGCAAAAAACGGCAGGTCAACAGGAAGAGAAAGCCTTTGAAATGTTAGAGCAGTTTATCGCAGCTCAGCTCAGTGGTTGCTGCTAGTCCCGATCTGCTGCAGGCTTATCCGTTCGTGATCGAGTCAGACGATGGTTCTTTTCTTTTCGTGTTAAATGCCCCCAGTTTAGAGCCTGGTCCTGCGTATACTGTTTCGAAAGTGTGATGGCCGTCAGGGCCTTGGCCATTTCGTATCCTAGGTAAAAACTGTGAGAAGCATCGAGGTTGTGTGGTCGATGTTGTTGTTTTTCACCACTTGCGAGTCGTTCGAATAGCTTGAACGGATCTTTGTCGTGAAGGTGTAGGCCTGCACTGATAAGGTGAATCTCGTCCTGTTCGGCATAAATGCGATAGTTCGGATCTTTTATGCTATTAGCTAGATTGTCGAGAGCTTCCTTTCCGAAACTGGAGACCTCTTCATCTCTCAAGGTTAGTAATTCAGTTTCCAGATGTTTGGGGGGAACACCATGGTTTACGGAATAGTGGACTAACCGTCGGGCAATATCACACTCTCGAACGCTCGACCGAGCCCAATTAATGACCTCCGTCGTTAAGACACTACGGATTCCCAACTCCTGACAGATCCCAAGCAGAAGTGTATTAACTCCGGCACTATCCACGTCAGTCAATTCCGACAGATTCCCGATACCCATCATCATTTCAGCGTCGGGGTATCGCTTCCTGATCCGAATGTACCGTTCCAGACTATTAGTGAAACCACAACCGATTGGCTCCAAAATAGGATCGATCCGAATGGGCACACCTGCCGTTGCCAAAAATTCAACAGTATCATCGAGACCTGCAAGTGTTGATAAATCGTCTGGGATCACCACAACGGGAACCCCCCAGCCTACCGCAGCATCTCGATTAGAGCTGTTTACGCTCAATACCAGTGATGCCCCAGCTTGAACGGCACTGGAGATCTCTATTGTATTCAGACTGTCAATCGATACTTTGAAGCCAGTATCCACGAGCTGCTTAACGCAGTCGCCGACGCCACTCCAGACGCTTCCCGGATCACAGCCAATGTCAATGTAGTCTGCGCCTGAGGACTTAAGGGTATGAGCCTGCTTCAGGATGGATTCCATTGAAAGTCTTGGGGCATGATTTATTTCACCCAGGATTTCAATATCATAATGACCATAATCATCTGGAGGTTGATAGCCAAGACCAAAGTGTTGAGGGAGTTTTCGAAGGTCATGTGGCCCTAGTTCAATGGGGACATTCGTGGTCTGCTGCAGGTCTGTGAGATTGTTGTCGCAGTAGCCGGGAACAATGATGAGGTCGATATTTTCGGGAACCTGAAGGCGTTTGGCGATCCATGCAGGGGTCATTAATGCGGCGACAGTTATCGGCATGACGGTAAGTTCATACTCAAACTCGAGTTGTTGGCTGAGCTTGTTGAGCACTTCCCGTAATCCATGTTCAGCCAGCCTGCCTGTTACAAACAGGATTCGCTTGCCTTTTATGTTTGAGCGATCGGTCATTCCGATTTCCGGGAAGAATTGACTGAGTCTGAGTTATGATTGCGGAGGAATGATCTGTTCGTGATTCAATCCCCCATTAATTCGAATGATCTGGCCTGTAATAAATGAAGATGAGGGAGCCGCTGCAAAGACAGCCGCATTGGCAACATCTTCCGGTTTCCCCCAACGTTGCATAAGAGATTCACGACGAACTCGTTTATCCCAATGTCCAGGAGCCTGATCGCCCCAAGCTGTTTGGATCCATCCGGGCGCCAGGCAATTCACGCGTACATGAGGTGCCAGAGTACGAGCAAGACTGCGTGAATATCCGATGACAGCTGCTTTGGTTGTGCCAAATAGCTGTCCACTGTCACCCGACTGTCCTGTTTCCGCCTGATCCCATCCTATATTTAAAATGACGGCGTTTGTACGTTTGCCGGTCTCGGTAAATACTTCGCCTATCAGTCGACACACCTCGATGGTTCCCTGAACATCCATGTTCCAGAGTAACTGAAGCTTCTCAGAAAAATCGAGTTCTGAGTTCACACCGGTAAGGATGTCCGCTCCGGCATTATTGACCCAGATGTTAATTAAGCCGTTAGACAGAACTGTCTGAACAAAGTTCTCACGGCTTTTCTGGCAGGTTAAGTCGGCCAGATATGTTGTGCATTTAACGTCGTGCTGTTGTACCAAAGCGGCGGTTTCTGCTAGACGCTCCTGATTGCTTTTCGCATGCAAAATCAAGTTCGCACCCTGCTGAGCGAATGCCACCGCAATCGCCCGACCAATGCCGGTGGATGCTCCAGTGATTACCGCGGTTTGATTTTTTAGTTGCATGAGTGAAGGTGGTTAACGTTTTGATGTGGGGAATTGTCGGGCTTAAAGTTTAGGAGGTTAGCTGCTCGCGAACCCAATTCATTTCACGGGCGATTCCATCAGCTAGATTGTCTACCTGATGTTCTTTGGGCAAAACATTCCAAGCATAGGTCTCCACTTCATAGTGTTGCAGGTCGGGCATCGATTTGCATACTTCGAAGCAGCGAAGGATGTCTGAACGAGATGTTCCCAGCAGTCCAAGTGATTCGAGATAAACTGGAACGTGGAAGTGCACACTCCAAATGCTATTCAAATCCCTTGCTTGCTTCACGGCGTCTAGAGCTAAGCTAAGGTCTTCATAGAATCTCGTTTCGCCCGATGGTTCCCGGATGCTGGTTTGATGAAGATAGCGAGGTTCATTGAAACTTGCTAGCTGTTCTAACGCTTGAGATCGTTGTTCAGGTGTAATTGAGTTGAAGTCGACACGGACGGCGGACGAGATCTGTACTTTGCCAACACGGATTCCGAGTGTTCGATATCTCTGGAGGACGTCGGCCTGAGGTTCGAACATGACAGCGCTATGGCATATGTCATGGCAGATTCGTAAATATCGCGTGACGATGTTTTCGTCTTCAAAGGGGAGAAGTCGCTCATGGAATAGATCGATCATATCTTTTGCAACATCGAGCACGCAGCCTGGTTCCGGTTCAAGACAGACATAGATCAGTCGCCCTGTTTCCTGTTCGAGTTGATGTAGGTAGCGACAAAGTTGGAGCAATTGCTGAGAAGCTTTTATCCACTGCTGAGGAGTCATGGACTTGCGATCCCAGGCAATCGGTAGTGTTGAAATGCTACCTTCCATGCCTTCCGGCAAAAGGCCGTGCAGAGCATTGATGAGGTTAGTGGTGTAAGTGAGGCGATTGCTGTCAAACCAAGTTGGTTTGTAAACCCTGTGCTTCACAATTTCGGTATGGAAATCTCCGTAAGGGAATCCATTAAGAGTGAAGGGGACAAGCTCATGTTGAGCTAGCCAGTCACGAAAAGTTGCAAGTTGCACTGGGTCCCGAAGGCTGGCGGCGGCTGGAGCGGCCAGCCAAAGTCCGACACCCATGGGAGTTTCTGGTGAGAATTGCTGCTTCACATTCGACGCGTATTGCAGCAGATTCGCTCGAGTTGTTTCTAGATCAGGTCCGGCATGGACGTTAGTGCAATAGCCGATTTGCATGATTCGTCTTTCGTGATTGACTCTAGTGTTTGGATTCAGCAATCACGAGGAGTTGCTTCATTTCCTGCACGGCTTGTGTCAGCCCGATAAATATGGCCCGGGAAATAATGGAGTGTCCAATGTTGAGTTCCACCATGTTGTCAATTCGAGCAACAGGAATCACATTTTGGTAGTTCAATCCATGGCCGGCGTGAAGTGTCATCCCGGCATCAGCTATTTGCCGACCACTAGTGATAAGTTCTTGCAGGCAGGCGTTACGTTCGGCCCCAGAGTTTAAGGCATACTGGCCTGTATGCAGTTCAACAGCCTCGACCTGAAGTTTGTGAGCAGCTTCAATTTGTGCTTCTTCCGGGTCGAGGAATAGTGAGATACTGATGCCGGCATCGTGTAATCGTTTGACGGTAGATTCAATGTTGCTGTAGTTTCCTGCAACATCCAGACCACCTTCGGTCGTAACTTCTTCACGTTTTTCAGGAACGAGAGTTACTTGATTCGGTTTTGTTTGACAGGCGATGTCGACGATATCGTTTGCAATGCTCATTTCCAGATTGAGCTTAATGTTTACCGTGTCGGCGAGGATGCGTACATCGCGATCGATGATGTGCCGTCGGTCTTCACGTAGGTGGACGGTAATGCAGTCTGCACCGCCCAGTTCAGCCATCGCAGCAGCAGTGACCGGGTCGGGTTCATAGGTTTTTCGAGCTTGCCGAATCGTGGCAATGTGGTCGATGTTTACACCAAGTTCTAGCATGAATTGCCTGTCCGTAATTTAGGAATAGGTATCTCTCTATTATGATTCAAAGTGCCTAAAGGGCAATTAGCTTCGTCTTGGAAAACGACACAGGCCGGCATTCTTAGAAAGAACAGTGACAAACAACAGACACTAGATTCCGAGCCGAACAAATGAGTTTGGGCTAGATATGGCCGGATAGTTTATTCGGCACCTGTCATTTAGCCATAACCTATAACAGCGCCCTGATTGTCAGGCTTTACAATGTCTACGATTAATTTTTGGCCGGAGCCGTCATCAGGGACATTACGCTGGAATTCTTGGGCTGCTTCCTTCGAGTCGAAGAAACAAAAGAGAGTCGGTCCCCAACTGCTTTGACCTACTCCGCGAGCTCCCATTTGTTTGAGCCAGGCAACTCGTTTGTTTAGTAGACGACCATTATACGGCCCGCCTTGAATCTCTTCGAAGCAACTTCCTGCCAGATGTCCATACGATTCAACGGCTTCGGTGACCTGACTGAAATCGTGACCAGTAAGGCCGGGAAGTAACTGGGACTGAATGATATCCAGCAGTTGATCGGTGATCCGCTGAGATACCGGCGGGATATCTGTAAATGCTTTTATTTCGGACTCACCAGACAGTCCGCTGCCACCCTCCGGGCGGATCAGTGCGATGCGCCATTGTTTGGGGAAGTCCATTCGGCATTCCAGAGGTGAGATCCGTTCGTTTGGTAGTCGTCCGCGTTCGACGATTAATCCTCCAAACTCAAATCCATAAGTGCCAACCGCACTGCGAGCAGCCCGATTTACGACGATTGCGCGTTCCATGGCTGAAAAGCCAGAATGGCTGACGAAACGTTGTAAGGCTTCGGCTGTTGAAAGTCCAAGTTGTGTTCCAAGGCCCAGACCGACATGTTGAGGTGGTGCCTTTGTCACTTTCAGAGTGCAGTTTGGGAGTTGGTCGGCTTTGGTGTAGTCCTTCCACATTTCGGCAAACTCAGCCAGCCTGTCTGCATAGATACCGATGGTATTAAAAGATTGACTGGCTTTGACCTTAATTTTGATGCGAGGTTTCTTGAGCATCAGGCCCACGCCGCCAAAATTACGGCCTTCCTGATTTCCAAAAGCGAGCAGGCCAAAATGAAGACGCGTAGGAGCGCTTACCGAAACATTACCTCCGGTGGATTCCTGTGCGTTGGATGTGACCAGTAGGTCGCTCATGGTGCTTCTAACTTCGCTTCTGCATTTTTGCCCAGGTGTCTCTAAGAGTCACACTGCGATTAAAAATAGGTTTGGTTCCATTGCTTTCCTTGGTGTCGACACAAAAATAGCCAAGTCTTTCAAATTGAAACCGTTCACCCGGTTGGGCTTCCGCTAAAGAAGATTCGAGTTTGCAGTCTGTGAGAACTTCAAGAGAATGGGGGTTGAGATTGTCGAGATAAGACTGTCCTTCTTCCACATCGCTTGGATTTGGTGTTTGGAATAAGTGATCGTAGAGGCGAACTTCCGCTTCCACGGCGTGTTCGGCAGAGACCCAGTGGATGGTGCCTTTGACTTTGCGACCATCCGGAGCCTGACCGCCTCGTGTTTCAGGATCATAGGTGCAACGCAATTCGATGATGTTTCCGTCCCCGTCTTTAATGACTTCCTGGCAGGTAATGAAGAATCCGTAGCGTAGTCTTACTTCACGGCCGGGGCCAAGTCGGAAGAATTTTTTTGGGGGATCCTCCATAAAGTCAGACTGTTCGATGTAAAGTTCGCGAGTGAATGGGACCTGGCGAGTGCCGAAGGATGGATCTTCTGGATTGTTTACCGCTTCCATGAACTCAACATGTCCTTCGGGGAAGTTTTCGATAACCACTTTGAGTGGTCGGATTACAGCGGCACGACGTTGAACCTCTTTGTTCAGTTGAGCTCGCAGTGAATCCTCAAGCCAGGAAATGTCATGAGTCGAGTTCTGTTTGGTGACTCCGATGCGTGTGCAGAATTCGCGTATGGCTTGGGGGGTATAGCCACGGCGACGCAGGCCGCTGATGGTTGGCATACGAGGATCGTCCCACCCTTGGACGTGTTTGTTTTCTACAAGTTCAAGCAATCTTCGTTTGCTCATGATGGCATGCGTTATGTTGAGGCGAGCGAATTCGTATTGTCGTGATCGGAAGATATCTAATTCGTCCAGAAACCAGTCATAAAGTGGCCGGTGATGTTCGAATTCAAGTGTGCAGATTGAGTGAGTGATATTTTCAATGGAGTCGGAGATTCCGTGAGCAAAATCGTACATTGGATAAATGCACCACTGGTCACCTGTGCGGTGGTGATGGATATGCTTAATGCGATACATCGCAGGGTCTCGCATGTTCATATTGGGCGAAGCCATATCAATCTTAGCTCGCAGTGTATGCTCGCCATCAGCGAATTCGCCAGCCTTCATGCGTTCAAAGAGAGATAGGTTTTCCTGAATGTCTCGATCGCGATAGGGGCTGTCTTTGCCTACGCTATCCCAGCCACCTCGGTATTCTCGCGTTTCTTCCGGTGATAGACTACAGACATACGCTTTCCCTGCTTTGATAAGCTGGACAGCCAGATCATACAATTGCTGAAAGTAATCTGAGGCAAAATATATGTTGTCCCACTGAAACCCCAGCCATTGCACATCTTCTTTAATCGATTCGACGTATTCAATGTCTTCTTTGGCAGGGTTGGTGTCGTCAAATCTCAGATTGCATTTTCCCTTGTAGTTCTGTGCAATCCCGAAATTTAGGCAGATACTTTTTGCATGGCCGATATGTAAGTAGCCATTGGGTTCGGGAGGAAATCGAGTGTGTACTCGTCCTTCATGAGTGTTAGCCGCTAAGTCAGCTTCCACAATTTGTTCGACAAAATTTTTCTGTCGTTCTTGTTGCTCGGAAGGGTTCGGATTTTGATTGTCAGTGGTCATGTTGGTTCGTTGGTGATGACTGAAGTAAAGGGACGGGAGCAATTGGATTCTAACGGGAATAGAATCTTCCTGAATATGGCAATTCCGGGGTGTCGGGTAGTGCTATTCACTTTCTGCCTGAGGCGGTTCGTTTTGAGCCGACTCCAACGCTAGATTCATGCGGTTGATACAACGGTCTTTCCCTAAAATAGCCAAAGTTTCAAAGAGTCCAAAGCCGACAGGTTTGCCGGTGGTGGATACTCGTACCGGATGAATGATTTCGCCAAATTTGATGTCCTTGGCTTCCACGAATTCACGCATCGTTTGCTCAATGGACTCGACATTGAAGTCATCTAACTCGCTTATTGTGTCGCGGAACTCTATAAGTAGTTGCTGAGCTCCTTCTGTATTGACTAGTCGTTTGGCGAATGCTTTGGCGTCATAGGGAAGAGAGGCATCGACGGTAAAAAAATCGTCGTAGTCGAGAATGTCGCCAGCAACGGTGATGCGGTTTTCGGTAGCTGTGATGATATCGTTTAGGTAGGGGCCTGTGTCACAAGCAGGGGGTGTTTCGAGTAGGCCGGCTTGTTGGAGGTATGGTACGCACAGGGCGCTCTTTTTCTTCAAGTCGAGTTTGTCCATCTCGCGTTGCTGGAAGGCCGTTAATTTCGTGGGGTCGAAGCTGGCTGGGCTTTTTATAACGCGTTCAAGTGAGAACGCAGCGATCATTTCTTCGGTTGTGAATTCTTCGGTTTCCCCGTCGAGAGACCATCCAAGCAGCAGGAGGTAGTTGATGATAGCGTGGGGGAGGAAGCCTATGTCGCGGTAGAAGTCGACGATAACCGGATTGAATGTGTCCTCGCTCAATTCACGGTCGCAGCGCGTCGCGATTCTTTCTCCGTGATCATACAGTTTTTTGAAGTCTTGGTTTTTGAGATACTTGGGGATTTTGCGTTTGCTCAGTTTGTTTTTACTGCCAGGTTCGGCTACGTAGGGAAGGTGAGCGTATTGAGGAAGCTCGTATCCCAAGCTCTGTGAGATGAAGATCTGCCGAGGTGTGTTAGAGAGATGTTCTTCGGCACGGATAACATGACTGATCTCCAGTTCCGCATCATCCACGACGCTGGCGAGATGGTAGAGGCATGTCCCGTCGGCTTTTTGGATGACCATGTCTTGTTCATGAGCCCATTCGAATTCGACATCACCTCGAATCAGATCGGGAATGAGACAGGTACCTTCACGAGGCATTTTGAGACGCACGACGGCTGTCCGCCCCTCGGCTTCGAAGACGGCCGCCTGTTCATCGGTTTCTGCCATCCAACGGCGACTATAGACAAAGGTTCGTTTTTCAGCTTGAGCGGTTTCTCGTTCGGCTTGAATTTCCTCGGTTCGGCTGTAGTCTTTGTAGGCTGTCCCGTTGGTCAGCATCTTTTTAACTGCAGCCTGGTATTTTTCGGTCCTTTGAGATTGAAAATATGGAGCATGGGGGCCATCAACTTCTGGGCCTTCATCCCAGTCAATGCCTAGCCAGCGGAATCCGTCGAGGATCGGCTGCAGAGCTTCGTCGACATTACGGCTTTGATCCGTGTCATCGATACGAAGGATGAATTGCCCTCCGTGCTTTCGGGCAAAGAGCCAGTTAAATAAAGCTGTGCGGACTCCGCCGATGTGCAGATAACCGGTTGGGCTGGGAGCGAAACGAGTGCGAACCATGAGATGTACTTTGTAGAAGATGGGTGCGTAAGCCCTTATTTTATCGGGCATTGAGGCGGTCGAATATGGGCAGCGAGCGAATTAATTGGGAGGGTTTGGTCGGTTTTCACTGAAGTTCAAAAAAAATTATGTCGAACTATTGACAGGTAGGTATACATATGTACACTAACAGGAGGTTTGGTGCTGCTTCCTTCAGGGTTCGGATTGCAAGTTGTAAGGCAGTAAATATGAAATGGGAAAGGTTTACTGGGGTAGCAAATGTCTGGTAAGGATGCAGAAGCAGTAGTCCGTCAGATTCACGATTTGCTGAATCGAAGTAATGTGTCCGTTTCTCTGGCTGTAGATTCGAAGGATTTTAGGAATGGAGGTCGTGAGGAGGAAAGGTTTCGTGATCTACAGGCTGGGTTGATATCGACTGGCTGGTCGCAGTTAGATGCGATTTTGCCGAATTCCGGCTTGAGGTCGGGGATGTTAATGGAATGTTTGGGAGCGTTGCAGGGAGGTGGAGTAGCCATGTTCGGATTATGGCTCCCC
>PAAT01000170.1 GCA_002698965.1 Rhodopirellula sp.
TTACGCAAGAACTGTATGCATTGGGCCGATGTGTGGTGTGCCTGGAAGAACAGGTACAAAGTACGCAATCCCCTGGCTCGTGACAGGAGTCCGGGGGCCAGTCTTCAAACGGGTGGCATATAGGGTAACACCTGTATGCTGCCACTTGAGGATTGTCCTCAACCCAGTGGCCGGGAAGTGTCACATAAGAAAGGAATAACAATGACTAAGCAACAAGAGCTGTGTCTCAAGGGCATGGATACAAAGAAGAAGGGAAGTAAGACTAAGGTCAAAGCCCCGTTATCATTCGGGATGTATTGGCTGGACAAGATCAAAAGAGAAACGAAAGGAAAAGTAGCATGACACAAAAAGAGTTCGATAATACTTATGTAAAGAAGGAAACCTATGAAGGTCTATTGTATGCTGCCAGAACAGTAACATGGCTGGCGTTTGCAAGTGGATTAGGTATGGGTGTAGCAGTAGCGGCAATAGTTATCGGGAGGTATTTCCTATGATGACTATCTTCCTAACGTCTAGCGAATATAAAAGCCTAGACCAAGCGACTGAGATGCTGATGGATACTATCTATCGATCCTGTGCTGCGGTGGAAGGGCCGATTCCCGTCTCAGGTAACACACGTTATCTCCGGGTTAAGCCTAACGCCAGGTTGATGGATAGAATGAAGTCACAATGTGTAATCCCTAGCAATGTAAAGGTAAGGATAAAATGAGCCTGATACTTACATGGATACAAGGATACTTCATTGTTATTGGTGTGGCTTATGTAATCCGATTAATGTATGCAATAACTGTATATGCTACACATGATTGGACGGTAAGACGCTGGTGGAGAAGGAGAACTATTATAATCGAAGATCGAAAGAGAAAGGATAATCATGGATGAGAACTACGTTGAATGCTTAGTTAATTACTTGGAAGAGGGTGGTTGGACTACACCACAAGCAAAAACTTATGCTGAAGAACACGCCGAGACACTGAAAGCGGCAAAGCACAAGCCTAAGTGTTATGTGTGTGGTATCTGGCACGACAACCACTCGGAAGATTACTGTAATGAATGCGAGAAAGGATAAAAATGGAATTCTTTAAAGATCCGCATCACATTTATGAATGCTTAGATTGCGGTCACAAATCAAATGAGTGGGGAGAAGTAGATGATAAGGTGGAAATTAACGCTGATGGCGAGGAATCACAACAATTACTTTGTCCTAAGTGTGAGAGTTACCACTATTATACAGTATGACATAATGAAATATAAAGAATAATGCAAACAATAGAAACATGAAGACAGAAGTTAGACACATACTAGGTGGGGCAAAAGAATACGTTAGGCGTAAGCTTGATGAATCCAAATATGATGATGATGAATCTGATACCGGGATTACCTACTACGATACCCGTGATCCATTGGATAAGATATTTCATGTGGGCATGGATGAAATTAAGGGTGCAATCTTCGATCATTCAAGTTACTGCGAGCAAGGTGTACTGACTGAGCTATGTGCAGCGGCAACCTGGCTAGACAGATACAGACTTAACCGCAAGCGTAAGGCTAAGTATCTCAAATGGATGCGTGGATGGTGTAAGAAGACAGCAATAGATGTACTACATTCAGAGCGTTGTACTCATAGTGGTAACTGGATTCCTGAGAAGGATGAAGATGGAAATGAAAAGATAGGTCATTACATTTGGGATCACATCTGGCCAAAGCGTTGCACGGCTGAATCATTTCTTGCTAAGGCTAAGTCATTGGAAGCGTGGGCATCTTCACCTATACCTGACCTACCATGCGGGGCTGATGATGCGTACTCAGAGAGGCAAGAGATAGCAGCTTATTATGCAAGGCTATACAGAGCGGCAATTTATTTCTTAGTAAAATGAAAGCAAAATGTTATTGGAATCTTAACCAAGCCAAGCAGGGGAACTATGTATTCTCTGTTGTGAACACGGCTGACGGTAAGGTAGATCACTACTCAGGTGAAATCACGCTCAAGAATTGCACACTCCATGTGAACACTAATGCTAGACTAAAAATAGCATACGGTGGTAAGAAGAGTGTTCACGCTTGGATCAAGGGTTACGTCAGTGATCCTGTGTCAACAGATGGATTAAGTGTAGCGACTTACAATCCTAAGCGTGACGTATTTTTCACTGATGTATCTACGGGTAACTGTCTGCCTTTGGGTGTTGATATTGTTGTGTTAAGAAGTGAGAACAAGAGAGGAGTTATATATTATGAATGAAAAAATCCTAAAGGATAAGTTATTAAAGCATGAGTTGATTATGTTTGATTGCGGCAGTGAGTTTGCTGATGCACCTATCGGAACTGATGAGACTCGACAAGAGATGCAACGCAAAGACATTGAAGCATTCATACTTAACGATGTGAAAATGGTGAACATAGAAAGAGGTAATAGTGGCCCTCAATTTGTACTCAAGATGCCTTTGTATGATGAGGCAGATTACTTCGCTGTTCCTTGGGGTGGATGGGTTGCACTAGATAGTGAATACAAGGACGCTTCATTCTGTTACCCTGCATACAGGACTGTTGCTGAGTTGTTGAAATATAATTACTGGAATCATGGTGATACTTTTCTAGATCATGGAGAGGAATCTGAATTATGAAGTGTTATGATTGTTGCCAAACGGTAAAGGATGAGGAAGTGGAATGGACACCACGGCTCAAGCTTAGGTTGTGTGCGAAGTGTCAAGAGTTACACCCTGACTTGGGTTACTACGAGGATCAAGCGGAGGCTAATGGGGCCAAGCCTAACTTCTTCATACATCCTGTGTTTGGTGAGGTTATAGGCTACAGGAATGCTAAGGAATTCGATGAAGCTAACAAGCAATGGATGGATAATTTATGAAGATACATATACTACCAAAGTACCCAAAGATAATTAGTAAGGAACCCCCTTTAGGTAAGTTCGAGATTGATTGCCCTCAATGTGATGGGAAAGCAATAGGTGAAGGACTTATAAAGGATGATGGTGAGCTGGTTCGTTCACATTACATTGAATGCAGTAAGTGTGGATGGGATCAGGCTAGTTAATAACAAGGACATATAATTTTGAAAGCCGCTGGCATAACGCTGGCGGTTTTTTTGTGGGCGGTCACGGCCCTTGATGTGGCGAACAGAATGAAAAGGAAATGAAACAACAAACACGGAACCGTGAAGAGATTGCTGCCCAGGTGGAAGAACTTGGGATCGATTATGCTTATCACGGAGATTGGATATGGCTGTTTGGTATCGGCCCAAACCCTCACAAGAAATGCAAGTGCGAAGAATGCCAAGAGGCAAGCCGACTACGCAATGCAGTTAAGGAGCTTGGATTCAAGTACAAGCATAGGGAAGACCATGTGAATGATGACCCAGAAGATCAGTACTTTAAGGATTGGAATGGTCGTGGTTCTAGGTGGTCGCATAGTTGCGAGAAACCTACACGTTTCAGACGGACTAAGAATAAGAAGAAGGAAGAAGACAACGAAGAGAAATCAAATATAAAAGAAAGGATGGCAGCATTATCATGGGACTAAGTAAACACGGCGATCTATTACAGCAATTAATAGAGGAGAGTTGTAACAATCTTGCACAGCAGCATATCAAAGATCATGTGCGAGCATTGTGTGGCAGCAAGAGTGAGGACATTAATCAATTGTTCTTGGATCTTGAAGAGAAGGAACCTGACAACTACATCAGGAAGTATAAGGTAATTAAAGAGGCTTGCGAAAATAATAAAGTCTTACAGTTACCTATACCTGACGATGTTACAGACGATGACATCAAGGATGGTGAGTTAACAGAGAAGCCTAAGTCCAAGCCTAAACCTAAGAAAGATAAGGGTGTAGTGGGTCATCGTAAAGACTCAGAGACGTTGGATGCTGTGCGTAGTTTACTAGGCGGCGGCGGTGAAGTGACTGAGGATACGGTTATGCAGTATGTGTTACCACACTTGCAAGACTTACAATCCGAAGTCAAAGCGTTAAAGAATCGTCCGAACGATAAGCTAGACATCAAGTTCAACGGTGAGATCAATACAGTAACAGGTCACAAGCACATGGAGTTCGAGTCATTCCTTAGAGTTATCACATCCCGTGACGAGAAAGGATCTTACATACCACTCTGGTTGTGGGGTGATCCTGGCTCTGGTAAATCTTACCTTGCTTGGCAGTTAGGTTCAGCACTAGGTCAGGAGGTATACGAAAAGAGTGTATCACCTACCGACACAGCGGCAACCATCATGGGTTACAAGAACCTAGTGAACGGTGATTACGTCGAGGGCTTGGCATACAAACCGTACAAGGAGGGGGGTGTGTTGTGGATAGATGAGGTATGTAACTCTGATCCATCACTACCTATCTCCATGAACGGACTAATCTCTGGGTCACGAGCTACGTTTCCTAATGGTGAGACAATACAAAAGCACAAGGACTTCCGAGTCATGGTTGCTGACAACACAAAAGGAACAGGTGCAACGGGTGGTTTCCGTAGACAGAAGATGGATGTGGCATTCGTTAACAGGTTCGCCCAGCGGGAGGTTCAGTATGATGAGAAGCTCGAACGCAGCATAGCCAACCCTCAAGGTAGTAAGGCTAAGGTGATAGACAACTGGGTGACATACGTCCAAGCAGTTAGGGCTTATGTTAAGAAGAACTCTCCTGCTAATGTATATATTACACCGCGAGTTAGTATCAACGGTGCAGCTATGCTTCGCAATGGATTGGAATGGGATTGGGTAGCAGACTCTACCTTATTCAGTCCTTTATCAAGTGAGTTAGTAGAAACAATCAAACAAAATATTAAAACAAGTAAGTATAAGAAATGAATAAATACCTAGAAGAAAACCTAACGAAAGAACAGAAGGATTCAATTGAACACTTAAAGAAAACATGGAGCCGAACCACACAGCCTGAGTTTGTTATTCGTGGTGAAGGTGCAGTGGTTGTGCAGTGCTTCAGTTTCAACAGTCTTAAAGCAATCCATTTACTAATAGAGAAAGACGGATACACACATTCATAACATGAACGACACAATAGAATACGACAGTAAAATAAACAGCGGAGTCACGGTCATCCTGCCTAATACACAGGCTGCTTGTGAACTAGGGCGAATTCATTACTCAAGAGAGATCAATAACCTAAAGGAAGCTGATCCTGACAGTAAGGTAAATGTTACTACATCCAGTGCAAGGGGTGGTGGTTCTAAGAGTAAGGAGATGAAGATCTCTACGCTAATAAAGAAGTGGAAAGAACAACTCAAGTTATACGATGGATGTGTTGATGACTTGAAGAAGGGTGTTGAAGCAGACAAGAACTACATAAAGAAACTTGCTGACCAGATTGTTGACTATACATTAATGATCGACCCATCCTTATCCAACACGGAAGGTGGATGGCAGACAGCAGAGAACGGCCCTATAGCAGACAGTAGCCTGGTTGCAAGTGGTGTTCCTAACCCATGCTTCAAGAGACGGCATGATGGTGAGGAGGCTAAGGATGGTGCGGGTGATGGCGCATACAGGGTTGTTATCTGTACGGATAAACCATACTGGGGTCAGGTTAATGATAACTCGGCATACATAACTGCGTTGGTTACAATCTTGCAGAACTTCGGCCCAGTGGAGATATGGATTCAACAAGGTTGGCTTCATCCTAAAGGTGATGTTAATCACATACAATCAGGAGTAACTCTCTTCAAGCTAGATGCAGACGGCGGTATAGATCCTACGCAGTTAGCATTCTGGACAGGCCACCGCTTTAAAGATGCAGTGTTCAGCCATGCAGTTAACACTGAGATAGGTAGAACTCAAGCAGCAGTTTCAACTGTGTCAGAGATACCATGTGATGTGTTCTTGTATGGAACATGGATGAAGATGTATGGCATTGATGAAGGTAAGGAGCGACCCACTAATGAGGAAGCTAACAAGTGGCACAAAACAGCAGGGCCAAGCACAAAGCAGGAGAGATTGCAGATGTTCTCAGAATACTTAATCGATACAGTGAAAGGAATCTTATACAGTGAAGATAATTAATATACCAGGGTGCGTCTCAATAGGTAAGGCGTTATCAGAACCATCCCAAAAAATACTAGGTAGGTTTCATCGGATGGGTATAAAGATTGTGGAGGTAGAGGCTGAAGGTGATAGGTCATACATGGAAATTGTTAAGACCAATGGCAAAGATAACCCTTACTTCTTAAAGACTGCGAAAGCAGAAGACATAGACAAACAACAAGAGAAAGTAACAAGCAGATGAAGGACAAAGAATACTACATGGAGGCAGCTCTCGTTTCAATGAAGGTTGACTTGGATATGCTGAATGATCCGAAGCAATACCCAATGATATACGGATCGAGAGATGATGAAGCTTACTATTCGTTGTGTAAGAAGTTCGTAAAGGAAGCACATCTAATAGTGAACAATGCACTCAGAAAAAAGGATAAACCTAATGAGCTGAAGAGATACAGATACGAATATAGATCAGGTGAGAAAGTTCCAAGTGATGTTCCTGAATATTACATGGGTTTCGAGATTGATATTGCAGCCGATAAGGTATGGGAGCAAGTAAGGGATGACGTTTACAAGCTGGGAAAGTTATCACATGAGATAAATCAGGATGAGTACATGGTGAAAGGTTCGTTCTTCATTCACTTTGGTAAGCAATTAGAAGAGGTTGGTATTATTGGAGAAGAATATAAAAACATGATGAGTAAATACGAACAGTTAATAAAAGATAGAGTAGAAGAACTGCAAAATAATTACGAAAGGGAAAACAAATAAGATGAGTAAACTAAAATACATTTGGGTTGCTGAGATAGAAGAAATCTTTAACGGGTATGGCATCATAGCAACAGGCAGGACAAAGAAGGAAGCGGAAGATGCTCTTTGGGAAATCTATAAAACTAGATCACCTGGCTGGAACAATATGAAAACTCATCACCATAAAACCCTCAAAGAATTAGAAGAAGAATGGGGTGTAAGGGTGAGTAAATATGAAATAGGTAAAGGTTACTTTAGTAAAGATGGTGAACGAGAATGATGAAGAAAATAATACTACTAACACTGGCCCTGTGTTTAACCGTATCCTGTAAGAGCGCATCTACTGAAGCCTCTTGGTACGGAGAGAAATACAGGGGTAAACCTATGGCAAATGGTGAGGCATTCAACCCTGACCTACCTGTCATTGCATCATGGGACTACCCATTCGGCACGGTACTAGAGCTTACATACAATGGTAAGAAAGTGTACGGTGTAGTGTGGGATCGAGGCCCAGCAAGAAAGCTATACCACAAGGGGCGCAAGCTAGACCTGAGTAAATCCTTATTCAAAACCCTGGTTGGTGACAACGATATTGGTATAGCGAACGTGCAATACAAAAAGGTAGGACGGTATTTGTCTTACCGTTACCCTAAAAATAAGTAACCAACACATGAGTAAAAAACGAACCAATCTCTATGAGATATACGACATGGGTAAATACCGACCGAAGTTTAACTGCGTTGTGGTGTTCAACAATATACATGAACCCAACACGCCGGATGACTTTGCAAAGGTGTTGAGAGATACGGCTGACCAATTAGAACGAATGAACCATGCGGAAGGGTCGTGCGTTATCAGAGACAAGAAAGGTAAATGCCGTGGCTTGTGGAGTGTCTCTGCTTTAGATGATGGCTTTGAACAAGCGCAGAACATGGGCCATTATGAGAAGATGGACTTACCAAAGCTGTTTGAATCCGACATGACATCAGAGCAACTAGAGAAACACAAGCAATGGAAAGAGAGCTTGAGACTTTATCGAAAGGTGGTGCTTAAAGATGATGTTTTATACGAACAGGAAGACAAATCATTTAGTGGTGATAAATACTGGGTACAAACAGAGGCAGCTTTATCACAGCACTTCGATGATTATGAGATAGAATACTACAAAGGCCCAAGAGAATTAAGGGCTAACGGACACAAAGAATTCCTCAAAGGCTCCGATGATGAGATGTAAATGGTGCAGCGGTAGAGGGTACATAAATGTAGAGAGAGGATCATCCCTGTCTTACTGCTGCCCTGATTGTAATGGTTCAGGTGAGGAGCAACCAGAAGAGGAGGAGTGTGAAGAGTGTGGTGAATGGAATGAAAAGGATATGGACTGTAAAAATTGTGAAGAAATGAATGAGTATGAAAAAGAAATACAAGTTGGGAAATCACAACGGGCTTGAATGCTCTCGTATATATATACAAAACAAGACGTTAGCGGAGTTTGGATTTAAACCAGGCTCCGTTTTTGTTTGCGAACAAGATGGCGAAGACTTCCTGTTACGGCTGGTTGTCTTGGAAGACGATGACATTGTATGGGGTGAGCCTCACACAGTATGTTACAAGGAGAAGCAAGGTGTATCAGTCATTGATATTTCTGGTCACTGGGTGCGAGACATCTTTGAAGGATACACCCACTACACATTAGATTACGAACAGGGTGTCATTAAAGTAGGAGGTGCAAATGAGTAGGACTGTCCTCTCCTTGTGCGACTACTCAGGTAGATGGTCAAAGCCATACAAGGATGCTGGTTACAATGTGATCCAAGTGGACATCAAGCACGGAGATGATGTGCGTTTACTTGAGAAGATGAACCGTACCATACATGGAATACTTATGGCCCCACCATGTACTGAGTTTGCTGGGTCTGGTGCTAGGCATTGGAAGTCTAAGGCTGAGAAGACACCAGAGAAACTGACTAACAACCTGGCATTGGTTGATGCCTGTCTTCGAGCTGCACTTATTTATGAACCTGATTGGTGGGTACTTGAGAATCCCATTGGCAGACTGAAGAACTATATCGGCGCGGCTCAGTATTGGTTTGATCCATGTGAGTATGCTGGCTGGTTGCCAAAGGATCAGCAGTACGATGAGCAATACACCAAGCGTACTGGTTTATGGGGTAGGTTTACCGTACCTGAAAAGAAAGCTTTACCGTCAGTGCAAGGTTCAAAGATGCACAATAAGTACGGTGGAAAAAGTGAGAGAACTAAAGAGATGAGAAGCATGACTCCATTAGGTTTTGCTACTGCATTTCACAACGCAAATAAATAACAACAATGAAAACAATATTAGAACTAAAAATAGAAAGCACAGGTACGCATCAGTCTTTACAGGATCGCAAGTCTTTGGCTGTCCAAGTAAACAAGGATGGGTACGTTAAGTATTCGCTCTGGTTAGGGTGGAATACAGACGGAAAACCAGAGTGCTTATCAAGCTTATCCATATATCAGAGAGGTTTGGATGAAGATGCAAGGCATGGAAGATTACCAAGTAGTCCATTAGAAGGAGAGTCAACCGAAGAGTTTGGCAAAAGAGTGATGGAAGTTATTACAAATCATAGCAAGTTTAATATTAAAGAAATAGTAAGGCCGTTTAAGTTTAATGATTGAGCTAAGTAAAACAGTAAGAAGGAGAAGCAGACTGCCAGTGTTCTATGCCAGGGGGCGCAAGGTTGTGGTCAGCTTGGAGGCAACCGACACAATATCCATAAGGGTACTGGGTTGCCGTAAAGAATCTGAGATGAGCATGACGTTCGAGGACTTCTATATGAATCGATGTCTTGCTAAGGCAGAGCAGAAACATAGAAAGAAAAAGAAAGTAAAGAGAAAGGTTAAACGTAAATGAAAGTAAAAGAAATGGACATTAAATGAAATGGTATAGGGGTGAGATTAAAGTTATACTGAAGCAAGTCTTCAATGACTTCCCAGATAGTTACGCAGTCAACGGTGTCAATTGGATTGGCGCACCTAAGCTAACTCCTTGGTGTCATGTGACTAATCCTTTAGGAAAGTTATATACTTGCAGAGGTGACTGGCCTACAGGTGTGGTGATTACAAGTCAGCAGTTGGATAAATTAGAAATGCTTTATGCTACTAGGTTTAACTCAAGACTTAGATATGTATTAGAAGTATATGATAAGAACAGAAACCCAGACATACCCTGCACTAACTACCAATAGTGTACGGCAATAACAATTTTAGAGAGGGAGTAAGGATCGTGGTGCAGTGGTATCGCCATTGTTGTATTGCACTGAACACTTGGAAATCCCTTAGAACAAAGCGCAGGATTTTGTTGCGAGCTTCCACCTCCGCTTCTATGTTCACTCCCTCTCGTCTTATGAAAGAACATGAAAGAAATAAAACTAAAATCATTCCTCCTTTTTAATAAAGAAAAGATTCAAGAGGTAATAGATTGGGCGGTAAAGAACCCTAAAGAAACAGGTGATTGGTACGGTGGCTATGATGAACCACCAAAGAAATCTCCAACAGTCCTGATAGTAGGCGATCAAGGTGTCTACTTTATGACAGGAGGTGCAGTCACAGATGACCACCCGATAGCATACGCCAATGGTTGTGATCCTGATAAGGATGAGTTCGATGATTGGTGGGCTAAGAAAGGATCAACATGGGGTGGTGATGACGGGGTTGAGGTCTTTAATCTAGCTGCAATTCAAGGTGTAATAAATGAATGCACTAAGAATATGATAGTAGGATTCAATGAAAAAGAATTAACCCTTTTACCTGATGGCCCTGATGGTGAGATACACTTAACCGTTAGCACTCCCTCCTCACGGATGACAGCAGAAGAAGCAGCACGAATTATTAATGAAGATACCAAAGCAGAATAAAGAATGGAATGAAGATGAGTGGCCTAAGTTTATACTAGCAACTCAAAGCCCTCGACCAATCGTTGTCCACCTACACAGGCCAAGGTTTGCTGGCAAGGTACACCATGCAGAAGATGGGAGTATAGGTATTGAGCCTAACTTCATCGACGATCCTGAACTTGATGCAATAGATGTAGCCAGGTTGATGAGGGAAACAGGTGATTGGTACAGAGAGTTAACTAATTTTATGCAACAATAATTTATGAACCCCAAAAAAATAAAAGCAAAATGAAAATAACAAATAAAAATCAAGTACACCTTAACGATGATGAATCTTTATACGTTCACGTTGGAGGTAAGGTCATATACATTGACAACGGAACAGACGAGATGATCGTGGATATGTGGGATGACGATGGTGATGATCAAGGTAAAGTAAAAATCTTACATAGAAAGGAGCAAGCATGATTAAGTACAAAGCAGAGTACGGAAGCAGTAACCATAATTACCAAACAAGATATTATTCAACAAGAGAGCAAGCTCAAGATGCATTAATGAAAAGAGTAGGAAGATTCCGCTACCTTGGCGAAGTTGTTGGTGATGGGCGATGGGAGGATAAAAGGTATTGTGATGCGGCTCCTAGAAATGGAGGGCTAGTGACAATTCAAGAGAAGGAAACAGCATGAGTATACAAACAATAGATATTAACTTAGATGAGCAGTCAACTTTATGTAGTTACCGTAAAGGAGCATCAGGAAAGCGTAAGGTTTTACAAATAACATACGAGATTGATGATGCAGATTGGTCTAGTGGAGATGATGATAGAGAAAAATGTGTGGAGAAATTAAGTGAATGGTTTGAAGGGCTAACCTTTAAGAATCAATTAGGAATATTTTACTCACAACATTACAATGCTAGTATGGGCGTGGTGGCTAATAATGATTGGTTCGACACAATGAACTTAGGTTGTCCGTTTCAAGACATGGTGTTTGCAGCACAATCTAGGATATTAAAAAGGTATGCACCTTGGATACCGGGAACAGGTTTTAATTTAGAACTATTTACAACTGGGATTAAGTACAAAGAGGAACAAGTATGACACCAAGAAAAGAAAAAATATTGGAGACTATTAAAGATGATTACGAAGCATTGGTATTTGGTTTATGGCTAAGTATTACTGCTCCGACAGAAGAGAAGTCTAAAGAATGTGTTAAGATGGCAGAATCTATAAGTGCAAAGCTAACTAAAGAAGAAGTTGAGAGAGCTAAAGCTGAAGCGGAACGGCACGTTAGGTGGCACGAATAACGAGGAACAAGTATGAACCTTTGGGAAGAGAAAATAAATATCGGCAGATCAATCTATGAGATCGGGTCAGGCAAGACGGTTACTCTGCATTACAACGAAGATACAACGGAAGATGATGTTATCCCAGACCCTCCCAGTGAGCTATCTGATTATGGTTACATGGTTTCTTGTGAGAAAAATAATTACTATCCAAGTATCCAAGGCGAGTTGCGTATAACAGGTGACACAGTAAGTGCTAGTGTTGAGGTTGAGGAATCGGGTGAATCAATGGCCAAGTGGTACGCAGAAACATTGATAGGTAAGATCGAAGAACAAATGAAAGAGAAAGAAGAAGCATGAGTGAACCAAGACACGCAATAATATATCGGGATGCTATCAAAGAGAAATGGTGGCTAGAGATTGTGCAATGGGATGTTGAGAAGAAGACGGATGCTTTGTCTGACAACGCAGATACCTTTGGCCCATTTGAAAACTCAGAGCAAGCAGAGGAGTATGCTAGTGATAACTTCCAGAACACAGGGTTTGAGATACCCGTGCTAGACCCAGATGTTTTTGCATACCTATCACCACCAAAGGATTACGAAAAATTAAAATAACTACCACACCCACACTATGTATTCATCATCAAAGTATCCATCTGGTATGATGTCATAGTTAACCGAGGTGTTTCCATTCGTCGCCGTCTTCCTCTTCTTCCTCGTACTCTTCTTCCTCGTACTCTTCTTCGTCTTCGTATTCAACTTGATCCTCTGGTAAGTCATCAACTGTTGCAGCTCCCCATAGTAATTGATTAAGAAACAGTTGCTTGGCAATCTCCAATGATCCAACGATCTGAGCATTAGTTAAGTCGAATTCCTTAACAGCATAGTCAGTAGAATTGGTCAGCATCTTTATGAAAGCCGCACTCTGTTCTTTGTTTGTCATGTGATTATGATTCCATTTAATTAGAAGGATGCAAGTGTATTGCAAATTCCTTTGACCGATGGAATATACCTGTTACCCTAAATTCATGCGAGCAACACGCTTGTTCTGGGAGAGAGTGCAGGATTTTCCTCCTGTGTTATGCCGTCTCCTGGCTAAACACGATGCTCCACCAAAGACTTGGCAAGCCTTAACGCATGAGGAAATTGCTGATCGAAGTGGGCTAGATGTACTTGAAGTGATGGCATTGTCTAAGCGAACAAGCTGGGACGGTGTTGACTTGGGTAGGTTTCGGCAGTTTACACAGGCTTGTGGTATAGATTTTCTAAACTCCAAGCACATGATTAGGGTGAGAGATTATGTAAGAAAGCGTGGACGATTTGCATACCTAAAGCGTGACCCTCTATGGGATGTATACTACAGCCCCTTAATAAAAATTTGGAGAGACTCCTATGCTAGAAGAACAGGATTGGGTAAAGATTCAAGAGAAGGTAGCCAGCAACAAGAACATAAAGAACTACGAGTTAAAGCTGGAGAAGGAAGCGCAAAAGATAAAGGAAAGAGAAGCTAATAAGGTCAACTTCCATGATGAAATAAGAGATCTTCACAGTAAGATAAGGGTTTTAAATGGTGAGATCCGTCACAAACAGGTGATGATTAATGCTCAAGACAGGGCTGTCGTTGCTTGTCAGAAAAGGATAACTGAAACTAAATTTAAAATAGCTAACATCAGGGATAAGATAATTATTAAGCAGGAAGAAGCTGCTCTCAAAAGGAGAAGGACAGAGTTCAGAAGGAAAGTATTAAAAGACAAGGTAAGTGAATTATGGAATCAATAAAGAAAGCATTAGAGAAATACATGGAATGGGATGAGGTTATCGGAAGATCACCTAGAACCATAGAGAATAGGATGTATGAAGTGGGTCGGTTCGTTGAGGACACAGGTAAAAGAAAGCTAAGTCAGATTGATGAGTATGTCATACATGATTGGATCAACGATAGTTCAGGAAACAGTGTAGGTACTAGGAAATTTAAGTTGTCCTGTTTGAAATCATTCTTGAACTACTGTGTTGCCAAAGGGTGGATTAACAACAACCCAGCGTTACTGGTTAAAGTAGACATAAGGAAAGTTAAACACGCCAAGCGTGAGGCACAAAAGAAGAAGGCATTCGATGAGGCTGAATACAAATATATCAGGACGAACATCAATGATTTCATTGGGGATCTTAGTGAGGAAGCTGGTGAATTCTGGAGGATAGCTACAGTGATAGGCGTTGAGACAGGGCTTAGGTTTGGGGATATAGTTCAGCTTGAATGGGACTGTCTTACATCTACCACCATCACAGTATGGACTGACAAGCGAGACAAGAGGGTATCAATGAAGATGAGCCATGTACTGAAGAGTGCCATAATGTCTATCAAACAGAAGAGTAAAAAGTATTTATTCCCTGAGCAAAGAAGAGAATTCTTAGGTGGTAAGAGGGAGAAATACCCAATGCAATACAAGAGGATTCTAAAACGGATGGGTATAGATGATAAAACATTCCATTCAACTAGGGTTACATTTGCAACTAAAGCTAAAAAATCAGGTGGTAAACTAGCTCAGATAGCTATGGATTTAGGACACAGTTCAGTTCGCACTACTCAAGATCATTACATAGACGCATGAAGCTAACGGCTGGAGAACGTAAAGCAATTCACTTGGCACTAGAGGAAACCAATGGTGTTGTGGATACTGCATCCAAGCTGGTGGGCATGACAGGATACAAGCTCAAGAAACTGATCGACACGGATCACGAGTTCAATACCAGGTGGGGTACTGGTGAAGTTAAAGTTCCTACTGAGACAGATGTAATTCACAGGCCAGATCCAGCAGATGCTTTTGTTACTAAGCTCAAGCAAGAAGAGGCAGCATTGTCTCAGGGATTAGAAGCGGTAGGTATCAAAGGTAAGTGTAAGGAGGAAGCCATAGCCACATCAGCCTTTGCCTCTCAACACCTGTCACAAATGAGGCAGATGACTACAGGTGGATTACTCAAAGACTTCATGGAGTTAGGTGTAGTGTTCAAGGAAATCAGAGATGAACTATCCCAAGGGCAAGAACCTGAAAGGGAGAATGTTTTGTATGAAGCACTGTTTAGTGCAGTAAAATTTCGGAACGAGATCAACAGAGAAGTTATCAAAGGTGCGCTTATCGATGCTCAGATCAAACAAAAGACTGAGGAAAATGGTAAGAAGTCAACGGGTAAACCGGGGTTTGCACCAATGAATAACATTATGATAAAGACTGATGGTAAGGTAGAAGTCAGTCAAAAGGATGCCAAAGAAAACTAACCTATCTGAAGAAGAGATAGAGGCAATAGCTTCGTCAGTGATGGATTCAAAACCTGAGCCGTCAACTGATTGGTATCCTGATCTCAACGCTACTCAGAAGAAAATTTTTAATGACCCGTCAAAGTATGTGTTGGGATACGGAGAGAAAGGTAGTGGCAAGACTATTGGTTTTGCACACAAGCTAACCCGACACGCCTATGAAGAGAACAATGCGCTGGTCTTAATCCTAGCCCCTTCCATTCGTACTGGATCTGAGGGTATCTGGCATGATCTGGATACCTTAGTTCTGCCTCAATGGGAGGAAGGAATAGGACTAGAATATACCTCTTCTAAACTCGACCCCAATACCAAGGACAGACACAGGTGGATACGCAATCGGTTCGGGGGTTGGAGCAAGTTGCTTCTGGTTTCAATACCCTACGCAGGGGCAGTTGAGACTAGGATCAAAGGCCCAGCCCCCAGCCATTGCTACGTTGATGAGCTTACCCAGTGTGATGGAGTTGAATACTTCCGTTACCCGGCGGCGCAGTTGGGTAGGCGCAGAGGGATAGAAGGCCCACAACAATACTGTGCAAGTTGCAACCCGGAAGGGCCGAGTCATTGGGTATACAAGCAGTTCTTTGAGGATTGCATTGAGGACAACGGTAAGAGAAACAAAGCCTTCTCAGTCTATCACGTTCCAATGCGTGAGAATACTAAGAGATTACCACCTGGGTATGTGGAGAGCTTAGAATCTATTTTAAAGTCTGATCCTGTTGAGTGGAGGAGATTGATTGAAGGTGAATGGGTTGATCGTCCATCAGGTGAAGCCTTGTTTAAGGAATACTTCTCACCTCAAATGCACATCAAAGGCAACGAGATTACAGGCAAAGGACTGATGCCTAAACCGGGGCATCCTATCATTGTAGGCTATGACTTAGGGCAAGTGTACTCTGCTGTCACCTTCCTTCAGATGATACCTACAGAGAGGGGAAACCTTTGGATTGCGTTTGATGAGGTGGATTACCTTGGAGAGCGACACCTATACAAGAGGTTGTGCCAACAGATTATGGCTCGGATGGACTACTGGAATGAGAAGATGGATACTGAATTTTATTATGAACACATCACTGACTCCAGTGCTATAAACCAATGGCATCCGGGTGGTGAAGGCAGCTATGATAGCTGGGACTTTGAGCGATACAGTGATGGTAGGATTAAGATGGTCGGATGTCCGAAAGGCCAGGGAAGTGTTGAAGCCAGGGTTAGATTGCTGTCTGGCAAGTTGTTTCAAGATGAGTTCTATACATCTGCTTTATGCATAAACACTGTGGAAATGTTAATGAATCTGGAGTCTGATAAGAAAGATCCAACTAAACCTAAGCGGAGTAAATACATCCACAAGTTTGATTCAATCACATACCCCATGTTCAAGCTGGATTTAAATAATAATACCCGGTTGCCTAAAGCATCAGATGTTCGACCTAATTTAATACATTGCGGAATACCTTGAATGTTACCCTAAATATGAGTAGATAACAGAGATGGTCAACATGACAGATAAAGTTGTATTAGATCTTGCTGATGACAGTGAGTTAGCTGAATACATCACAAACAAAGCCCCAGGCGATGAATGCGTCATGGAGATTGTAGCCACCCTTGACGAGTCAACAGACGAACAAGCTGTGTTCTCTATTAGAGATGTTACAGTTGAGCAGGACAGTTACTCAGAAGAAGACATGGATGAAGGTGATGATGATTCTCCTGTCATGGCGGTGATGATGGGGGAAGCGGAATAATATTAAGGAAAGTCCATCAGTATTCCTACTGCAAAGGCTCCACGATAAAGCTGGAGTCATGTCAGGTTGGGATAGAGACAGGGTTAAAAGATGTTGTTCATTTCTAAATGTGACAGTGGACGAGCTTGCGGCACGAAGCTGCATACCAAAACATCTACTTGTGAGATGGATGAGATCAGGAAAGGTTCCTCCATACATAGCCCTTTTGTTTTATTTACAGGAACGATCCGAAGTAGAAGCTAGATATGATTGATTTTGACGTACTAAAAACTCACGGGACAACCAACGAAAGACTTCGGGAGTTGTTTACTGCCAAGCTACCAAGCAAGGAAGCCTTGGATAAGATGCCAAAGGAAGAGGTAAAGGCATTAGAGAAGGACATCGAGCAGAGAGAGAAGGCAGAAAATTTAATAGCGTCAAGGATCACAGAGCATATTACTTTCAGTTTACGGAACCATCACCTATATAGTTCTGTCGATCTAGCATGGGATAGTTCTCCTATCAATAGTAGGAACATTCCGCTTATCATGTATGCACAGAAAAGGATCAATGTAGATTCATGTGTAAAAGAATTAGATAAGCTAAAGGTTACAGATAAGTATGTTAAAAGAGATGCAGCCGGGAAACCTACTGAGATAGATCTGCCAAAATTCCTAGAGGTAAACATCAACCTAGTCCGTAGCTTTGTTACCCGGAGACTTGCTGCCCAGGTTAATAAGTACAATAACCTTTACCCTTTTTTTAAGTACCAACCCAGAGGAACCAGTGCTGCTGGTAAGTTAAGGGCTGATGTACTTTCTCAACGGGTAGACATCATGGCGGATCAATATGATTACCGTCACTTCCAGACTCAGGTAATGAGAGATATGTTTCTTTATGGGCATTCAATTGCATTTCCTAGAGCAGCATGGGAAAGAGAAGTTCAATGGGAAAAAGATGTTACTGATGAAGAGTATAAGATGGAGGGTAATCAAAGGATTAAAACTACCATATCTAAAGAAGGTGTTTGTTGGATTAACCCGCATCCGAGTCGTGTGTTCTGGGATAACGATTCACCTTTAACCTCTGTTAATTCTGATACAGGCGCGGAATACATAGGGTTCTGGGATATTGCTAGATACGGTGATGTCATGCAAAACCCTGAGTATTTTAACCGAGATTCAATTGGATACACATCTGCAACCGCTGGCTTGTTTACGCAATACAGTACTTATTTTAACACATACTACACACAGATTGTCCCTCCAAATACAGAGGACGATTTAACAAGCTGGAACGATAGAAAGAATACAGTAGGCATTTACTCAGGTGAGATGTCTGATACTTCAGTATTTATTACAGATTACTTTTGGAAGATGGTTCCTAATCAATGGGGTGTAGGTGATTATCCTTATCCTGTATGGGTACATCTCCGAATAGCTGGTGATTCGACGGTTATCTTTGCCGAGTTCCTTCCGTCATCACCCGCCGCTGTCTTTGCATTCAACGAGAACGATAACCGTTTAAGGAATATTTCAGTTGCCCACGAGCTGATGCCATTCCAAGACCAGTTGACTAACTTGTTTAGCCAGTTGCTTGAGACTGCAAAGGCAGACCTTTTCTCAGTGGGAGTTCTTAATACAGACATATTCCCTGACACAGAAGAAGGGATGAAAGTTAGGGATGACTTTAGGGACACTATGCAAGGTGAGAATTTCTATGCATCAACTCATGTATTGGAAACATCATTCTCTAAGATGGCTAACCTTGGGATAGATACCAATCCAGATAACGTATTTAAGATTATAAGAAGCAGTTCTAACGGTAGTATTAATACCATATTTCAATCTATTAATCAGTTGTTGATGATGGCTGAAAGGTTAATGGCATTAAGCCCTCAAGAGCAGGGCCAGCCAGCACCCAGGGAAACATCTGCCACTGAGATAATGACGATTAATAATACAACTGAATCTGTATATACATTTATCTCTGAAGCAATTGATGAAGGTCGAGCTGCTATGAAGCGTATCATCTATGAGTCATTAATGACTTGCGGAAGTAATACTATACATCTGCCTGTTAAGAATAGATATAACGCTGCCATAATAGAACAAGCAGGATTTGAAATTGATCCAGAAGATCTAGAGTTCATGTCACCTGATGTTGAGAAAAGGCATACTGTAATAGGTAGTAAGAAGAACCTTATACATGACTACATATTCACTAGCCGTGACGGATCTGAAAGAAGTTCTAATGTTCAGGAAGCACAGGCTTTGATTCAGTTATTCCAAATCATCAGTCAAACTCCAGTTATACTTGAAGCACTCGGTAAAGATAAATACTACGAATTACTTAACGAGATTGCTCGGAAGTCAGGAGCCACAGACATCAAGTTAGAAGTAGCACCTGGCGATGATAATAGTTTAGGTGGCCCTAATCAGGAAATGGATGGGGTAATGCAGCAAGTTATCGGCGCGGTTCAAACTAACGCAGATCAAATTAACAAGATGAAAGATTTATTAGGAGGTAACTTGAATCAAGGAACTCCTGAAGCTGATGTGGCGCAAGCGGCAGAGGCAGAAATAGCAGCAGAACAACAAAATATATGAGCGAAGACGCAGTAGCAGAACAAGTAGAGGAACAGAATCAAGAAGAGGTAGTCGAAGAAACACAGGAAACAGTAGAGGAACCAGAGTCTTTTATGGATTCCCTGTTCCAAGACCTTGGACTAGCTCAAGATACTGTAGAAAAAACTGAAGAAGAACCTGAACCTAAAGAACCAGATCAAGATGAAGTACCACAAGAAATCGACACAACAGAAGTCATATCAGAAACCGAAGCCAACGAGCCAGAGCCAGAAGCAGAGCCAAAAGAAAAACCAAAGAAAAAGGTAAGCTACAAAGCACCAAAGGTTGACTATGAAGAGATACGTCGAACCGTTCGAGAGGAAGTATCACGAAGTCAACCACAACAAGAGGAATCACAAACAACACCTCAGCCAAGTACGGAACCAGAGGAGAATACGGATGACCTGGTGCCTGAACAGCTCGAAGAATTGGAGTTGGCTAGATTTGCTGAGAGAAAATATCCAGACAAGTATAAGAACCAATCAAAAAAGCTGTTAGATTTCTACAAGAAGTTAGATGACTACGCTGAGAACAGTGACGAAGACAGAACCTTTGATGAAGATGATAGGGAGTTTGTTGAATTTATAAATAAGAATAAGCCTAAGTTTACAAATCAGAAACGCCTTGAGCGAGAGATGATAGCAGACTTAGCTGCACAACAAGTATCCACTGAGAAGGAATCAGAGATAAGAGATCTTAAAGAAAAGATGAGGGTGCTTGAAACAAAGCCCACCATTGAAAAGAAGTTTAGTAAATATACTCAAGACCTACAGAAATCTGGTGAAGTAGAAGACGAGTTTTCAAAGAACATATACAGTCAACAGTTAAGCCAAGCCGAGAACATGGGTAAGGAATATCTGGATCTGTATTATGGGATGAAGACTTGGGACGGTAATGATCCTACACAGAAATGGATAGTGGATTTTGTTACTCACCAATCAAATGTGTTCCAGAAAAAAGGGGGTAAGTATTTATCAAGAGATGGTAAAACATTTATGACTCCTGCTGACTACGGTGCAAGAGGTAATCCTACTACTAACTGGACGTTCGGCCCTGATGATGTGCTGCAAATGTTTAATAACTTCTTCACTACAACTGCAAAAAAACAAGTAGAGACTGAGTATGCACGTTTGGAAAAGATGGGCTTTACTAAGGGTAAGGCTAAGAATTCCGCAAAGAAAGGGAAAGTAAAAGAGGAAGTTACTCCTATTACTACCCCTAAAGCTAAGACAGCTAAGTCGCCAGGGGCCGCTGAATCTGGTGATGCTGAAGAAGTTTCATTCGGGGAGGACTTAGTTAAAACACTAGGCATGGACTTCACCCCAACTTCCACGAACTAAGGGAATTAAAAATAACCCCTGCAAAATTAAAAAAAATTCACCATTTTCCTTGAAATGTAAGGCTAGTTAAGGAAGCCAGTGTATTATCTTTCAAACCCTTAATAGGGAAGAGGATATAATATCATGGCTAATTCAACACTAGCGTCAGCAGTAGGTAACTGTACTCCTCGGCACATTCATGTCGATGATAGTAAAGGTTGCTCGCTGACAAGGGCCAACATTACGGCCTTCAAACGCAGCGACTTCGAGGCTCAAGCAGCTAAGGAAGTCGGGATGGACAGGATTATCGCTCAGACTGCCGAGGCTCGCCTTGCTGGTATGCACGAGAAATCACTGTATGACTTATTACTTTCACGCCACGTTTCATTAGGAGAAAAATCTGGTGGAGGATCGCAGTCTGTGATTGCACCTTTCACTTTGGTTCCTCGCAGAAACACGCTGAACTTTAACTACTTCCAAGTTGAATCTAGTTCTTACGCTGGGATCACAGACAACAATAGTGCTGTTCCAACAGGAAACTTTACCGCACTTACAAAAACATTTGGCCCCGGTCGAACTGTTACTGGGTACGGATGGATTCCATCTTCGGCATTTGTTATTACGGTAAATGCTGGAACTGATTCCGCCCCAGGTGGTGGGTCAAACAACCTTGAGAAGACGAACTTCAACAAGAGCCAAGTTCAAAACCTTGAGACATATTTCCATCCCGGTTCATTCATTAACGTATTGACCAATGGTAAGAATCTCGACGGTGCGGCTACTGGTGCTAATGCCCACGTTGCTGCTAATGCTTCTTCTCTCGGTGTTGCTGATGCTGTTTATCTTCAGTACAAGGTTTACTATGCTGAAGCTGTAGCCTCTGGTGCTGGTGATTATGACGCTAATCAACCAAAAGCTCGTCTAGTTGTTGCCCCAAGCTCTTATGCCTCTACTTCCGCTACTGATGGACTTGATAAAAAGTGGATTGGTTCTGGAGTAACTGAAGCTACTGCTGCTGAGAAAGCTAATGCTGGTTACACAATGAGTAAAGGTACTGGCATGATAATGGGTAACTCTGTTTCTGATTACGAGAAATGGTGTGAACAAGGGCCAGCCGTCAACGATCTAACCTTGATCGAATACTGGCAGCAAACCCAACGCTGGACTCATCAGTACAACGACGAATACTTAAAGGCTCTGCAAGCACCGCTTACATCTGAGTACTTCAAGAAGTTCCGTCAACTACCACTTGCTCAACAGCGCAAGCAACAAGAGCAGTATCACCAGAATGCCTTTATGAACTCAGTGTTCTACGGGCAAAAGATTAACGACAACCAGACTGTAGAAACCTACACAAGTCTACCAACCGTTGTTGATCCTAACACTGGTCAAGGGCAAAACCCAGCCGGGGGCCATCCTTGGGATGGGTGTAGTTCTGCACCAACGATTGAGTATAAATCTAATACACTTGGTATTCGCACTCAGTTGAACGATTGTTCTCGTACTTGGGATAACCAAGGTGCTGCATTGAACTTGGATGTCTTATTCGAGACTGTCTATATGCTTAAACGTGAGCGTGAAAACTCAGGTGGTACAGTAGACACAATCGACGCAATGACTGACCGCTTCACCGCTGCCAAGATTCGCGACTTGATGACCAAGTACTACAAGGCTAAGTACTCTTCTGACTTAACGCTGTTCATGCAGCCGAAGCAGCAGATTACATTCAACGATCAGGTGGTATTTGAGTACAACGTGTACGACTTACCAGATCAAGGTGTCAGCTTGGCTGTGTTCACGGACACATTCTTTGATGACAAACTTGGAGCGCACCTAAGCATTACTGATGGTACAAACACCACCAAGAATCTAGGTCGCCAACTCTGGTTGATTGATTGGTCAGACATTCAGATTAACGTCATCAAGACTGCATCTGTTAAACGTCAGACTAACACTGCTGATGATCTATATAACTGTGTCATCCAGCCAAATGTCTCCCACTATCAGTTGAATAGTAAGACATTCGAGGTTCGTGTAGGTAATACCAACCGCCACGCATTGGTCGAAAACTTCAGCGATGCATCACCTAGTGTGACCGTTTCTGGAGCTGATGTGACTGTATCGTAATTGTTAACACTTGGGTGGGGGTCTTAATGGCCCCTGCCTTTTTTTATAAAACATCATGGCTAGACATAGTACATTACAACAAGTCAAAGAGGGGTCGCTTCTATCAAAAGGATCGACTTTAACCATTGCATCTGGAGCTATTACAGTAACAGACTCATTACATTTAGTTGCTACAGAGGGAGCAGCCAGCACCGACGATCTCACCACTATAAACGGTGGGCATACCGCTGGTCAGGTTGTTGTTCTTATGGCTTCTGATGATGGTGATACTGTTGTTGTTAAGAATAGTGCATCATTAGCAGTGGGAGCCGACACAAGTTTGGCTGACGATACCGATACCATTACCCTTATGTGGACAGGTTCCAAGTGGGTTGGGTTGGCATCAAGAGTAGCGACAACACCGAGTTAATTTTGCTCCATACCTGTTCTGTCTCTGCTACTGGGGTCGGGGTGTCAAAGCCCTGGCCCCTTTTTCTTTGACTTTGTGTTACCCTAAAACTAGGTTACTAACTATGGCTGTGAAATATTATACTGGTTCTCCAAACGGAGTGAAGGAAATGGACGGCTTATCATTTGCCTTTGAAGCTATAGCCCCGGTAAGCGGCACTTGGATAGGTGCATACAAGGCAGACAAAGCTGATGAGATAGCTGCATTAGATAAGTTAGTATCAGCAGGAAAAGCCAAGGAAACTTCGGAAGAAAATTATAACGATCTCATCAAAAAAAAAGCGGATCGGATGAATTTATCTCCAAATATGAGCGGAGGGTCAGAAGCTCAGGGTGCAGCTCGTGCGGAGGAGGCTCCCAAAGCGTCACCAGTTGAGGTTGAAGATGACGTATTAGAAGTAAAACAAGTTGCGAAACCTAAACGTAAATCAAAAGCCCCCTCAAAGTCTAAGGGAGACTGAGGCAATCAGGAAGTACTGGAAAGATTACGGGCTGGAACTTCTTAAAGAGAAGAACCCTACCTATAGTGAATGCAAAGCTGCCGCTATTGGTAACAGAATAGGATGTCCTGAATTAGCAGAGGACTTAATGGTTAAGGCAAGGAAGTGGAAGAAACCTAAGATATGACTTGGACTCAATTTAAGACGGCGGTAAAGGAACTATTAACAGTAGACGGTGTTAGGGTAGGCATAGCCACTTCACCCACAGGATCAGGAACTCCTTATCTAGACAGAATGATCCAGCTTGGTACTGCTGAAGTACTTTCCCATGTGGATTACTATGTCAAACGACAGACAGCCAAGTACACTACTCAATCAGGCCCACCATCAGGGTTTCTTTTACTTGGAACAGACGGCAATGCCAGCACTGGTTTCCTGCCAGGTGGTGCAAGCAATCTTATAGATGAGAGAATCGAAGAAGCTTACCGTTTAAACTATGCCACAACATCAGCAGTCACAGCTACCCCTGCTACTGGCGCGGCAACTCATTGTAACCGTACACCTGTAGAAAATTATCCTTGGGCAAATAGAAACGATATGATCTGTGCTAATCCATTGATCCATGTCGGAGCCACACTGATAGCAATAGGGCCGGGATTAAGCGGAGGGACAGGACGAGGAGCTGACTTTTATATTTATCCTAAGCTAGATGATAAGGAAGTATTTGAAATTACTTACACCATATCAGATGCGACACACTCAGATAACGATGTGGTTCCTTATGATCTACCTATGGTTGAGGCTGTAGCAGATTATTGTAAGTCAAAGATTACCCGTGAAGTAGACAAGGACTTGAAGCTGTCCGAATCCTACTACGGTACGTTCCGTAAAAAGAGACAAGAACTTTACGTTAATAGCTTCGGTAGACAACGCCTTAAAGATAACGTACCAGGTGGGCCTATAGCTTCCACTTGTCTTGATACTACAGGCTTAACCAGTTCTTGTTAATGGCTAAGAAAAAAGCACGGTTCCAAAGTTTACTGCTCAAGCCCAAGGACGGGGCTAATCTCTTCACGGCTTTGTCTGCTGAGTCGGCTGGCATTGCTAACTATGTAGAGAAAGAAGATTGGAGACGGGAGCTTGATGTTGAAGTTAGGAGAGAAGGGCATGAATACTTTAATCCCGGTGGAACAAGTAACGCTGGTGAGGCATTCCCCGGCAACACTGATGATATTACTTTGATTCACATGGCTCGTCGGCCTAATGGCCAAGTGGCTATCATTGTTGGAACTGAAACAACTCTTTATCGCTACAAGAAACTTGATGATATTACTTATGTTCATTCCTCTTATACATCTAATAATTACTTTTCAACATCTCAACCAAACTGGATAACAATAGGCTCAGGTTTTACTACTAAAGCTAATGGAGCTAAACGGTGGCAAGCAGTTAACTTAAATGGGTATACCGTATTAAATAATGGATATGACCTTCCTGTTTCTTATAGGTTAGAAGATCAAATAACACAGCCTATATATGAATTAAGGGAAGCTGGAATCTCTACGGTTGGATGTATTGCTAGTTACAACGGGATCTTAATGCTTGGAGATGTAACCGAAATTGATGCATTAGATAAATGGAAATCATCATCAACCCCTTACGGAACAGTTACAGAGCCAGCCTCAAGAAATCATGCTAGATTAATATGGAGTCAAATCAATGATCCAAGAAGGTTCTCAGCTTCAAATAAAGGTTCAATCGAATGGAGTAGCAGGGTTATAACTTTAGACACTGAAGCAAAGTCTTACGAGCAAGGGGATCAGATAACTATAATCGGTGCAGGAATAGAAGGTGGCAATTTAACATCTAGAATAACTCTTGTTCATGGTAACTTGATATACATCGAGGATGAGGCTTCAGTCACAGTTACAAGTGCTTTAATTTCTCAAACAGATGAAACCAATAGCATCATAGGATTCGAGGATATAGAGGATGATGGGTCAGGTATAATCAACATGGCTCCATTGCAGAACACGCTGGCTATATACAAGGACACCTCAATATTTATAGCTGAATACACAGGCGTAGTAACTGCTCCATTTAAGTTCAGATTAATTAAGGTTCCAGATTCTAAAACTCTCTACTATAAGAACACTCTAATCGCAGTTAAGGAATCAGTTCACATCTATGCTGGCAGGGATAACTTCTATGCATTTGATCTATCAACTCGCGGCCCTAAAGAATTAATACCTGGGCAGGGTGTGAAAGATTTATTCTACGGAGCAGTTGACATCACAAACACAGACGATGTGTTCACTGCTGATAATGTTTTAACAAACGAGGTGTGGTTTATCATGCCTAATAAAACAATCTGCTTAGACTACATTAAGAATACAGTATCAACAACAGGTGGTTTTACTGCTGCCGCGACAGTTAAGAAGCCGCCATCTGATAAACAGAATTGGTTTTTGATGGGTACTACTAATGGGGTGGTACTTAGATATGGACTAACAAATGAAACTCAAAGTACATGGAGCGGTAAGAAAGCTATCTACTATAGGATGGAAGCAAACCCATACTCAGCAACTCAGAATCTATACCAAAGTAAACTTAAAAGCGGATTAGGAAATTTTGGTGACGCTTATAATGAAAAAGATATAAGGGGATATGTAGTTCAGTTAGCAAGCCAGCAAGATAATAATGCAGCACTTAATATTAAATTGTACGGTTATGAAAACCCATACTCTGATCCTAATGTTTTAACAGGAAGCTCTGCGTACCAAATAACAAATCCAAAAGGGCAGAACTTAGTGCCTGTTTATTTTAGGCAACACCTATTTCAAGACGAGATAATGGCTACAGGAACAACCAACGTCAAACTTGCTGGAAGGATATTCGACATCGGCAAGGTAAATAGTTCCAGTGAAATTAGAACCCCAGCAATAACATAACATGGCTAACGAAACACCAGTACATATAGTAACAAGGCAGACGGCTGTTAATACAGCAACTACCAATAAAACAGCAACCAGCTCTAACAAAGGTGCTGCTTTAACTAACTCTGAAATGGACATGAATTTTCTTAACACGAAGAAGTCCATTGATACCTTATCTGCTCAGTATTATATCGCTCACAATGAGGATGGCACAATCAAGCCAGCTTATATAGAAGGAACAACTCATTACGTTGAGGACACATCTACTACTGCAAACCAATTAGCGGTCGCCATTGGAGGGTTAACAAGTCTTACCGCTGGCTTGCAGTTATTGGTTAAGGTTAAGACACTGAATACAGGATCAAGTACTATCACTGTAAGTAACTCTGCCACATCTCCACCAACCGTATTAGGCGGTGGTGCTAAAGGTATATTTAAGAGCAAGGATGTTGGCCTAGTAGCTGGTGAATTAAAGGCTGATGAGATCGTTAACCTCGTGTTTGACGGCACACAATTCCAAGTACTTAATGAAGGTGAAGAGATTCTGGATAATCAAACTGTTGGTAGCTTAATCACATTCGACTCAACAGGTAAGGCTGTAGTAGTTGCACCTGGTACAACAGGTCAGGTCTTAACAGCAACAACCACTTCGCCTCCTGCATTTGTCACTCCTAGCACTGGGTTTGTTGAAGTAGATCTAGGCACAATACTTGGGGATAATTGGAAAAGAGCGACTCACGGATTAAAGGTTAACGGAGTCAACACAGCTCCTAAAATATTGAATATGTATTTTGAATGTATAAATGGGCATAGATCTGGAATGGCTTGGAATCACGGATATAGCGTAGGTGATAGGATTTACTATTCATCAATGGATCAAGGAGGGAGTGACAAAACTGCTGGCCCTTTTCTATTTGCTGATGCGGTTTATGCTGGTTGTGGTATTAGAAATAGTGGTCATTTTGAGTTCCCAAACAAATGGGGATTATTACACAACACGGATGGGACTTTGAGTGCTTCTGCTCCTGACGCAAGTACACTTAGCGGATCTATAACTGCTGGTGACGATGACGGGGAAGGAATGCATAATTACGAACACGTTGACCAAGATTTTAAGGTCGTTCTTCAAGTTAGTTTATGACGCTTCTAGTAAAAGATGACTTTACTGAAGAGGCCAAAGATATTCGTGACAGTGTAATTAAGGATGGCTTCAAGGAAGAGGTAGGCCCAGACGGATTTACCTACACTGGCATCAGTAAGATCGAGGTTCCTAATCTAGTTAATAAGGTTGGGGATATGGTGGATGACTTCGAGATGAAGATGTCTTTCTTTCGCCTCAATCTTAAAGGTGAGATGCCTCATTCATTTGTTCACAGTGATGAGATATGCGCTGATTGGGCAGGGTTACTATACCTAAACCCAGAAGAACAAGTTAAAGGGGGAACAGCCTTCTGGAAACATAAGTACATGAGATGGGATAAACTACCTTCAGATGATGAGGTTATGGATCTAGGTTTATCCCAAGAAGAATTCGGAACTCAGCTCAGTGAGGATTGGCGTAATAAAGATATGTGGGAAATGTCAGGGTTCATGGGCATGAAGTTTAACAGATTTTTAATTTACCCAACCAAGATGTTCCATAGTCGGTATCCACACGAAGGTTTCGGCGACAACGCAGACAATGGCAGATTGGTTTGGGTATGTTTTTTCAATGGTAAGATTAACAACAACTAAAGATTTACCTGAGATAATTCCTTTGTACTACAAGTTCTTTAAGGAAGGGGATCTATCTGGAAAGCCTAATCCTCTCACGTTTAAAGAGGGTGTTAAGAAGCTAATAGATACTGGCATTGTCCTTTCATTAGTTGTTGGTGGAAAGGTTAAAGGAGTGATGGGTGGAGCAGTGTATGATGACTTTATTACAGGAGATGTTAGTTGTATGGAGGCGTTTTGGTACGTTGATCCTGACAACAGAGGGGTTGGTGGACTTAAACTTTTCAAGAGGTTTGAAGAGGAAGCTAAGTTTAGGGGTGCAAAAAGAATTTGGATGATGCACCTGCTCTCCTTGAATTCAGAGAAAATGGAGCGATACTACACCAAATCGGGATATGTGCTTAAAGAGAAAGTTTACCTAAAAGAATTATGAGTGGCGTTGCAGGAGCAATAGTAGGAAGTACGGTTATAGGGGCAGGAGCTTCTATGTATGCTGGTTCACAGCAAGCTAAGGCTAACCGTAAAAACATGAAAAACAACTTAGCCCGTGCTGATGCGGCTGATGCTCTTAACTATCAACGATGGCTTGAGTCTCGCGGCTCCACTGGTAGTGCAATTCTTCCGTTGTATTTCAGGGAAGGGGAATACTCAGTAGATGATATTAACAATATGAGTGATAGGGAGTTGATTCGTGTTGCAAGAGAAAACGGACTTCTAACAGACCCAGTAGGTAGCGGTGTTACTGAAAGGGGTGGTGAGTTATTTTTTGAAGGCCCAGATGCAGAGATTAACAGAGGTAACATTGTTCGTGAGCTTACAGATAAAGTAGCTAGACCTTTTGAAGTTAAAGCAGCTAAGGAGGCCATGAACATTTACAACATGGGTAAGACTCCTGAAGAATTAGCTGGCACGTTTGGTGGAATACAAGATCGATTCAGGCCAGCACAAGCATCAGCAGATGACCAGATACTAGGTATATTCTCAGGAGCCAGGGAGGATGAGCGTTTAGGTGATTTTAATGTATTAGCTAATGAAAGACTAAATGCTGCTAAACTACAGTCTGATAGATTAAAACTTGAAAAGGCCCAAGGGCTTAATCAGCTCGCCGCACAGAACCAGCGTAAAGGTTATGTAGGCTCAGGCTTTGGTAGTAATTTAGCAAACCTACAACTAGGACAAACAATTGCTAGTAAAGATGCTACGGCTACCGCTCTTGCTAATCTCAAAAATGCTCAGGAAAAATTCCAGATTCAAGATCAAGAAAGAGATCTAAGATTACAAAACGTAGGCCAAGTAGGAAATCAAGCTGCAAGATCTATGGGTTTTGAAACGGCTGACCAACGTGGTTTAACTGATGCCTTTAAAGATAAGCTTTCTATTACAGATCCATTTAAGATTTCTAGTGGGCCAGCACCAACTAAGAAACCTTTTGAATCAACTGCTACAACCCCTACAGGTGCGATAGTTGGTAAAGGGATTGCTGATATTGCCGGAACATTAGGAACTGCTTACGCCTCTGGTGCATTAGGAAACAATTCTGGTGGTGTTGATTACGGTATAAATCCAATAGACGGTTCAAAAATAACTCCAGACCAAGCAGAAGTTGGGCCGGGGTTTGATTTTGGAAGTATTTAACATGGCTAAAAAAGATTATAAGAAAACTTCCACTAAAGCCTCAATGAATTGTGGTGAAGTAAGAAGGAGTACTCGTGCTGGCAAAAAAATAATGAAGAAGTATTGCATAGGCGGGAAAGAAAAACTCGTTCATGCAGGAGCTAAGGGGTACGGGAATAATTATTCTGATAAAGCGAGAAAATCTTTTAAGGCTAGGCATAAATGTTCAACCGCCAAACCGGGAACTGCAAAGCATTTAGCTTGTACTGAACTTTGGAAATCAGGTGGAAGAAAAACTGCCAGCCCTAAATCTAGGAAAGGAAAATATTAATGAGCTTATACGATAATATAAACAAGAGGAAGAAAGCTGGTACTAGTAGATCTAAGTCAAAGTCTACGATTAGCAAAAAGTCTTACGATAATATGAAGGCTGGATTTCCTAAAAAGAAAAAGAAGTAAGTAATGAAAGGGGGTCAAAAATTAATGGAGATGTCCAAAAGAAAGAAGGCATCTAAAAAACCTGAGCCAGTAGAAGAACCAACTGTACCGACTCAGCGATTCCGAAATGATACTCCATTAAGGTTAGATCAGATGAGTGGCCCTGCTGATATGGAGATAGATAATTTTGCGCCACCTGTAGTTAACGCGCCACCCCCATTGCCTGAAGAACAATATGTTCCTTTTGATTTTAAACAATTTGCTAACAATATAAGCACTATTGCACCGCCACCTGTTGACCCCAGGGAGGAAAAACTTAATTCAATTAACGAAAAGGTTGATGTTTTAATGGATACATTTAGGCAGACACTTGAAGAACAAAAAGCAAGACAAGAGGTTGATGATATAGCAAGACAACAAGAGCTTGAGAAAAGAGGGCCAATCGATGTTGGCTATAACCCTAATACTGGGGCATCGCAAAGTTACCCTGAGAATTATGGAACAATACAAGCTCCACCACCACCGCCACCACAACCTGTTGAGAAACCAAAACCAGTTGAGCAAGCAGCACCAGTTGAACAAGTAGCACCAGTTGAAGAAGCGGTTACAAACTATAGCTACGAATTATCTACAGAAGAAATACTAAACATAGGTGCTGATGTTCCAAACGATAAACTATTAGTTGCTCCAAGATATAATTCGTTTGATGAGATGAATGCCCAGTTTAATGACTCATTGAAACAAGGGTGGCCTTTACCTCCTGTCGCTTATGTTGGTGACACTGAAGTTAAAGTTGCTGAGATGGAGCAGTTAAAGAGATTTGTAATGTCAGCAGACGATATTCAATCATATAATTTAAGTATAGTTAACACAGTAGCAGAACAGGCACTTGGAGATATTGAAGGGAAATAAATAATGGCAACAGGATTAGAAGTTTACGAATCAACAATGCGTCCAGTTCGAGATGCTGTTCAAGGTATCTTTGCACAACAAGAAAAAAGAAGGACTGAAAGAAATGCTGAGAGACAAAAAATTGAAGCAGAAGAACGCGCTGAACAAAGGCAAATAAAGTCTGAAGCAAGAGCTGAGGCTGGAGCTATAAGAAAGGAAGACAGGGTTGAGAGAAGGCTAGAGAAAAAAGCTATGGACAAATCAAAAGCCATTGCTCGTTCTTTAGGCGTACCTACAACTGGGACTAGGTATGAAATAGATGCCAGAGTTTCAATGCACATGGCCAAACTGCCAGATCAAGAATGGTTCAGCTCTAACATGGATGTGTTACCTAGTATTCTAAAAGATCCAGAAATGATTTCAGCAATAGAGGCTGGAGCATTAAGTAAAGGAGAACTAAAAGCCATAAGAGCTAGAGTGGAAGGATCAGTTAAAGCCCAGAGGGGTTCTGATGCAGCGGCTTTTAATAGAACAACTCCAGAGTACATTCGTAAAAGAGATGGAGCGGCAATAAGATATACTAACAATGCTAAAAGAATTACTGACATTCAATCTGGTTACTATAGGGATCAAGCACGGGATAGTTTAGATAACCCTAACATTGCGGCTGCTCTTGCTGAAGCAGGGTTACTAACAACTCAAATACCTAATGAAGAGTTAGAAGAAGTTTTTGAGGATTACCCTGAATTAAAATCAGCTTTCGCTCAGTCACCTACATTGGTAATGCTGGATCAGATAGATATTGGATCTGGTGGGGAGCGTTTCTCTGATATGAGTTCCGATTCAAAAACCATTCTTAAAAACGCTTACGACGAGGCTCAGAAAAAGATAGCTGATAGAAAGTCTAATGATTTTAATTCTAAGTACCTAAGAAGAGAATTAGCAATTAAAGAACAAGCGTTGCAGATGCCTGGTATTCAACGTGAATTGTCTGACCTTTTAACTGACCAAAGAAAACTTCAAGATGATTATCCTGAGTTGCATTATTTTAACGCATCAAAAGGAACTTATAACTTTAAAGGTTCTAGCGTAGGTAAATCCGCCATAATTGAAAGTGGTGAAACTGGTACAGAAACTAGTGATGCCGAGAGTACTGATGTAGGGACTGGTGCTGGAGCTAGTACTGGTGGAAGTTCAACATCAGATATAGTTGCTCGAATGAGAGCTGCGGCTGCTAATACAGGAAGTAACACTGCTGCTACTCCTCCACTTACATCTGAACAAGCTAATCAAATTGCTGGCCAAACTTTCCTTACCGCTGGAGATACTCCTGCATCTTCTGATGCCCCTACTGGTGATACAACTCCTGCGGGTGAAGCGGCTTCTACTGGTGATATTGCTATGGATCAACTTGCGGAATTCAGTAGTTTTAATCCACCTCCAACAGAACAATCTACTCAGAATTTTATTAATTCATTCGCTAGAAGAGATACGCCTAATAGCATTTTAACATCAGAGCAAGCGGCTGTTCCTCAGTTTTCCACTAAAGAATTATACAATAGACAAGTGGCAATAGATAATGAAATAGATTCTCTTAACAATGTGTTAGCTACATTACCAAGTGGTCAGGAAGGAAGATCTGTTTTAGAGGCAAAATTAGCTTCTCTTACATCTGAACGAAACAATATTGATAATCAACTAAGAGAACAATCAAGCCCTTCAGGTAATCTTCCTTCGCAATCAGATATGCCAGTTAACCTTGGGCCTTCTAACATAGGAATGACTTTGCCTCCAATGTCAGAAACAAGTTACCCACCTGGCTATGAGCAGAATGTTAAACAGGTTCAATCACAGATAGGGCAAGCACCCCCGATGTTAGGTAATTTTAGCCCCGTTGTAAGTTTAGGTGGCGGTAACACAGGAGAACTAAGGAATTATATGCGGCCACCAGCACCACCTTATGTGGCTCCAATTACACCTACACGACCTCCAACGCCACAAACTCCGGCAACGCCTTTCAATCCTTTTGGAGAGCAAACAAACCCGTTTAGACAAGAAACGAATCCGTTTTTCATCCCAAGATAATGCCTAACTTATTTGTTGAAAATTACAGAAAAGCAAACCCAGCAACTCAATTATCAGACGATCAAATAACTATCCAATTTGCGGAGAATCATGCGTCTGAGCTGGATGACCTTTACACATTAGACCCTTTATTCAAGGAAGACTTAGGTCGTATCTTTGGTTCGCCTGTCGGTGATCGACCTGAGTACACAGGAGAGGTCACTGCATTTGATAGGGCTAAACAAGGGCTTGGTAAGTTCGTTGAAGGTTTTACTGGGCAAGCTGTTGGCATTCCAGAGAGTATTGCTATTGGAACCGCTGCGCTTAACAGAGCAACTTTCGATGACGATGAAGGTAGGTTTTATGGTGATACACCTTTTGATCCAAAGGAAACTGTAAGTGGTAAGTTAGCTGATTTCATTAAAGATGATCTGACTCCTGCGCTTACACCTGATGTTTCGGGGGCCAAGCAGGATGAAATGAGAGGAGACTTCTGGACTGAGACTGTTCCAAGTGGATTAGGATCAGGGTTAGGATTTATTATAGGTGGTCTTGGCGTAAAGAATTTATTAGAAAAAAGTATTCGAGTAGGCGCAGATAAACTTGCTAAAGAAACTGGAGAGAAAGCACTCAAAGCTGCACTTGAAAAAGGAATGTCAGAGGCGGCTGCTAAAAAGTTTGCATCTGAATTTACCGAGAAAGCTGTAAAGGATATTATAACTCCAGCAGCTCAAGCTGGTTTAAGGCGTAAGACTAATTGGGGAATAGCTGGGTTAGGTGCGGCTGTTCAAGGCCCAGCAGGATACCAGGATGCTATCAATAACGGAGCTACTCCTAACCAAGCATTCACTTCATTTCTTTTAAATGCAGGAGTTGGTACTTCAGAAATTTTTCCGCTTCAAAAGTTTGTTGGAAGAATTGGAGGGATGGGCGGTGTTGGTGAAGGTATCAGAAGAAAGTTAGTAGATGCTATATGGGAAGGCGGGGAGGAAGCACTTCAGGAATTGTTTCAAGGAGCTTCTGGTGATGTCATTGCTAAATGGATTATTGATTACGACCCTGACAGAGAAGTCCTTGGTGAATGGAAGACTGACGCTGCTGCTGGAGGTGTAACAGGATTCATAATGAGTATCGCCTCTAGTGCAATCGGGGCAAAGGTCAGAGGTATGCAGCTTGCAAAGAGCGGCGTGTCAGAAGAAGCATCCAAGAAGTTAGCTGCTAAAATTGCCGCAGATGAACCTCTTACTGAAGAAGAACAAGAATTAGCAAGAAGTGAAGGTTTAAAAGTTGATGATCGAGGTGTAGTTATTTTACCTAAAACAGATTACGATCCTGATTCTGTAGCTGAAACATCTTACGAAGGCCCGAAGAGTGCAGCGATAGTTGCGTTAGCAGAAAGGGAAGCGAAAGAAGGTTTTACTAGGGAAATCCAAGAAGAGTATAACAAATTACTTGGAGTACCAGGTTCAGAGGACGCAATGGAGAAACGTCTTTATGATAAGATAAAATTTCAAACTGCCTCTAAGGAAGGAGCAGCCAGAGAAGAAGCCGAAACAGCAGCAAACATAGATGAAATAATAGCAAAGGTTGAAGAAGGCGGTGAGCTAACTGATGAAGAAGCGGCTGTATTACGCGCTGAAGCAGAAAAGAAAGGTGGAGATTTATCAGCAGCAGAGAAAGTAGATTTACTTAGAGATGCAGCTATCAATGGCCACATGGGAGAAGGGCCGAAAAGAGAAGAGGAATTAAGAAGGGCTGAAGAAGAAGCTGATAGGCAGATTAAAACTCAACTAGATTTTGCAAGGTCAACAGGGCAGATACCTCCCCCTGGGGCAGCGATGAAAGCAAGAGTAAAGAAAGAGCAAGATGCTAAAGACGCGCTGGACAGGGATGAAAAAGCAGAAGCATTCATGGCTAAAGTAAAAGCTAGGGATGCAGCAGCTAGGATAGCGGAGGAAGATAAAGCCGCAGGACAAGAGGGTAAAATTGCAAAGGCAAGGCAGAAATTACTTAATGATAGACAAAAGTTAAAAGTAACCAGAGAAGCTGCACAGCAGAAGGAAGAGAAAAAAAGAATAGATAAAGAAAAAGCTGCACAAAAAAAGGAAGATGATTTTGTAGATGAAACTAACGATGCTATTGCTAATATTACAAAAGAGGCCAGCCTTACCACTAATAAAAGGGCCGTAATTGATAAGTTAATTAGAAGAGTTGAACGTGCTGCTATTACTTTTGGTAGCCTTGATAATGCTGAGGCAAAAATCCCCGGCATAAAAGAACTGGATGCTAGATTAAAAAATTATAAAGAAGCTCCAAAAGCAGGGAAGGACGCAGCGTTTCAATCTATATTTGAGGATCAAGTTAGCGATCAAAGTATAATCACACAAGGTCAGGTAGATGCTGAAATGCAGAGCCTTGATGCGAGAGCAAACGAAATAGATGATTTCATGCTTACACCAGAGGCAGATAATCTTCCGCAAGATAAAATAGTTGAACTACTATCAGAAAGAAACGCTGCACAGCAAAGACTTAGAGCATTAAAGAAGACTCGTATAGAACAAATAAATAGCCCTGTTCGCCGTGATTTGTTTGAAAATAAAATTGCTGCTGAAATCGCAGTTGAAAATGATAACAATCCAGAAACTCGTGAAAATTGGAAGGCTGCTAGAGAAGCTCTTAATCCTGGTGTTACTGCTGCTAGTAGGGTTTCGCGTGATGATACTGAAACAACACCAACTGTATCAACAGGAGATCTCTTAGCAAAAAATGATCGTGGTCTATTGTTTCCGAAAGATGCTTATGGAAATCCAGATGAAAGTTACTCTCCTGTATATAAGGTGGTGATTAACGGACAGGATCGTTATATAACATCATTACAAGATGATTCAGTAGGTAGCGTATGGTTCGAGTATATAGATAACAATACTTCACCTTCTTTATTTTCCCCTAAATCTAGGACAGGAAAAGATAACCCTCGTGACACACAAAATTATGTTCCATTTTCGTATAGTAAAAAACAACTTATAAAAGATTTAGCAGAATCAACTTCCCCTACAGCCGCAACCGCTGTTGGTACTTCTCTTTCTGAGAAAACAAAAGCTATCGATCTAGATAAAGCTGGCTCTAATAATAAAGCTGCCTTTCAAAAATCTAACCAGAAACTAAAAGACGAAGCGCAACGTGCTGTTGAAAGTAGCCCAGCTACAGCAAGCAACAGGATGGATAAGATTAGGGATGATGTAGATTTAAACGGTTCAGATGTAGACCCAGAAGGTTATTGGGAATTAGATTCAGGCACAGCTAAAGCCGAACAAACTAATAAAGAAATTGATAACCTTAATACTCTTTTAAACTCAAAAGCAATTACAGTAGAGCAATTAACAGAGAATGGAATCACACCTGATGGAGATGTTTCTTTCACTACCCAGGATGTTAAAGGTGAAACTAAGTATAATATTTTTGTAGACGGCAAGCATAGAGGAGAAGGCAAAACACCGTCAGAGGCAGTAGCTAATGCAGCCAAGAGCCAAGCAAATCGAATTGGGCAACTTGTTAATATGGGAGGAACTGTCCCAGAAGGAGGTCGTAACACTAGACGGATTGCAGTCTTAGAATCACCTAATAAGGAAATCGTTGCAGTCAGTGTCCATGAAACAAAGGATGGGAATGTTATGGTTTCTAATATTAAAGGAACTAAAGCAGCGTCTATTCCTATATCTAGTTTATTAGTCGATAATGGTTACAAGGTAGTTGGTTCTATAAAAACTAAAAACACTGCTCAGGGATTTAAGCAAATCTACGAAAGTAAAGAGCAGTACGACACAGCAATATCTAAAGACTTAATTGATTCAGCTTCTAGGGCATCGTCATTAGCTGAAGGTGTTGCTGAAGATGCTGATCCTAATAATGCCGCTCAACTTAACGAAGGAGTAGACCAGCCTATAGGTGATGCACAAGCGAAAGCTAAAACAGGTAAAAAATTCGCTCCTCGTAGGGATGGATTCCCAAGACCAAGTGAAACAAAAGTTAATACAGCATTTGCCAGCATAGTTGACGCAGCTAGAACAGCCGGGGTGGAAGTTCGTCTACTTGAAAAAGAGATGGCTGATGTAGAAAAGAAGGCTGCTGCTTACATGACGTTAGAGGACGGTAGAGTAGTTGCAGTCTTAGCAATGAATTCCATCCATAATCCTAGCAACTCAAACACTATAGATCTTCTCCATGAGATAGGTCATGTTGCATTTGACCAGCTCGATCCAGCAATCATAGAGGCTTTAGGTACAGCAATAAGTAAAGCCAGCGATAAAGCATTAGGCATTGAAGGTTCTGCATTCATGTATGATTCATCACTTGAAGGGCAAGTTCCAAACGAATTAACACAGGAAGAAAGATTAGTAGAATCTGTTGCCAGGGAGATGGCTGAAGATGGGTTTAATCCTGATGATGCAAAAGGTTTAGTTGGTTCAATTGTAAGGATTTGGAAGAATGTATCATTTGCAGCAAGGATGGCGTTTCAGAGATTAATACTTGGTAAGGACGCACTTAGCCCAGCATTAGCCAAGGAACATTTTAGATTACACGTTGAAGGGTTCTTAACAGGCAACAGAGTTCCTTCTTTCCTTAATTACTTAGTGCAGAAACCTACTTTGTTTGAGGCAGTACAAGCATTCACAAGCGATGTCTCTAGTGTATTCATGTCTAATAATGGTTTCGTTGAAGTAGAACCCGTAACGCCGGACAGTGTAGATGCTATCAAGTTTAATATGAAGTACGCTGGTGTTAGACGTTATTCGGGAGGTAGTCCAGATGATAGGGTTAATGTTAATTTAGCAAAACGAGGAGCTGCTACTAACAACGCTGTACTTCAAGCCTTAAAGAATGCCTTTGCTGTATTTAATATTAGCGGGGCAAACAGGAACTCAACGGGTGAACTGCTTACTAATGAGGAAGGTTTTCTTTCTAAGATACTATCTCGCCGTGGCCCTGAAGAAATACTGACAGAAATAGAATCTGAGTCTGGGCCTGTAGCTGCTTCAACAACACTTAATGAATTGGATTCTTTGGAGGATAAACCCAGAGCCGCTATGGATGCAGACAAGTTTCTAGAGCGTATAATCGAAAGGCTAAAAGACAGATATGCTAAAGCTCAGGATAAGCTTGATCCAGATAACTCAAATTCTCCTACACGAAAAAGAACAGAGGTATACATAAAGTTACAAGAGTTGCTAAAGCAGTACTCAAATTTAAGTTTCGTAGCTAATAAACTATACGAAGGTATTGAAGGTACAATAAACAAACTTGAAACAAACAATGAAAAGGCAAGGAATGAAATCAGGGAAATACTATCTATTGTTCACCCTGAGTCTTCAGATATAAAAATATTAGCTCCAGCATTTAAGAAAACATTAAGCGAAAGTCAGATGGATCTGTTTAATGAAATGATTCAAGGCGGTATAGACTTTAACCAATCTCCCGCTGAGATAATGAAGCAGATTAAGAATAGCAAGTTCTCAAAGTACACCCCTCAAAAAACAGATGACGCTATCCTGATGTCTAAGTTCATTCTTATGGCCAGAAAGAATCCAGTTACAATTGAGATGCTTTTTCTAAGAGGAGAGAACCCAGATTTTAAAGGCAGATTCAACAAGGTTTTAAGTATCGCTTTTCAGAATGATAGGAATGCGGGTAAAAGAGCATTAAAGAAATATCAAGAAATATTCCCAGAACAATATGACGAGAAGCGTAATGTAGGAGAGTTTGCTAGATTTAATAAAAGAGTTAACAAGCTACTTAAAACAATTGAGTCACATAAAGCTGAATACTCAGACCTAGATATTGAAATCAATAGCGCAAGGGATGATATAGCAATGTGGGAAACTATTAGGAATACACTTGCTGAAGAACAGGCTGTACTAGGAAAAATATACGACAAAGAACTTTCTTTTAACGGTGTTCAATGGGAGCCAACTCACGAGTCAGAGTACATGGTTCCAGCAAGCCCTACACAAGAGTTGGTTAATGTAGAAGAAAGCACTAAAACTTTAGACCTATCTCAGAAAGTAGACATAGCATCGATAAATAGTGACATAGAAAAAATGACTGCATGGTTGGAGAATCAGCCACTTGAGCAAAGAGGTGCTATATGGAAAACAATGAAAAGGCAGAGGGATAAGCTCATAGAGTTACCAGCAGATCAAACCCAGAGAGAGGTAAGTTCAAGCTGGATAATGAGGATTCTTGGAGATTACACAACTAAACTAGATCTAATAGGATCAGCTCAATCAAGAAAACTTCAAACAGCTTTTAGAAAATTAAGTTCATTCTTAAATTCTTATGGTGGGGAAAATGCAAAGAGAATTGGTAGGGAATGGGCTATTGCTTTAAGTGGACTACAAAAGGTATTAAAGAAAAATGGATTACCACTCGAACAATCTGACGTTCTTAGAAGGTTCCATGACTCTGCATACCATTTCTTCGATACTAACCGAGATGTTCTTAACCAAAATCCTGGTGAAAAAGGAAGGAGAATGTTGGTTAACCTTTATAAGAGCCATTTAAGAAAAAAAGAAGGGGATGCTTTAGCTAATGCTATATGGCCTGAGATGCAGAAACTAATTCTTGCCACACGAAAAGCATCCAATCATGTAAACAATATAAGAAGAGAACTTGGTCTAAGTGTTAAGGATGAGTTTGGAGACGTATCATTCTTCCGAGATAGTATTGGTGATTCCCTTACAACCACAATGCGTAAGCCTTCAGAAGAAGTTCCATCACTGTTTAATATGATGAGACAAAACGGATGGGAGATGGGTAAGGATGAACTTAAAACTAGAACCGAATTAGAAAAAGACTTTTTAGAATCGCCTGAATTATTCTTGGATTATATTCAAAAGCATTATTCCCAAGAGATTATGAAGGATTTCGTTGGCCCTCTTGCAAGAAAAGAAGGCGAAGGGTTACTCGAAGGGTACACTGATAAAGGTTTTAAAAGGCCAATACCTCAGTCAAAACTTAGGGAAGCATACGAGAATAATCCAAATGATTTCATGGCTATGCTTGAATCTGTGGCTGCGTCTGAAGGGATCATATCTCCAGAAGCTAGAGCTGAGTTCTTTTCTGATTCAGTTAATGCTTTTCAAAAAATCTACAGAACTATTAAGAGTACCCAGGAGAGGAAGACTGATTTTGATGCATCAAGAAATACTGCCTTACCTCCACACATAATGATGGATGCCAGAAAGACTTCAAACTGGCCAGCAGAGTGGGTGTCATACGCTACATTCGGTGAACGTAATATGCACCAATACGCCAAGCATTTATCAGTAGAAGCTGCTTTCGGTAGGGATATGGGATTGCTTTACAAGGATATGAACAGGCTCGAAAAGGAGCTTGATGATGCTGTTAATTTAAAGAAGAAAATAGATAACCAATTAAGAGATGAGGGGATTAACACTTCTCCAAGAATTTTTAGAGGCGCATATAAAAAAGCATTTAATGAACTAGCTCCTAAAGGAATGAGTTACAGCCACCTGAAAAAAGCTAATGAGAAAAAGCAGATTTTAGATGGCATGATGAAAAACATTACCAACTGGTTAGCTTCTGAAAGTTCATCGCCAATGGAGTATTATGCTCTTAACGATTTCATCAGGACATTATCTGGCTTTACTGTTCAGTCTTATGGAACTGCATTAATAGATACCATTTCAATAGCTGAACAACCTTTCCGTAAGCTTGGCCTTGGGAAAGAAGCGTTTAAGCAACTTGGTAGAAATATTTATAATTCATTAGGAATTGGAACAGGCAGCTTCTTTCAAATATTCAATAAGACAATAGGTTTCCATGCAGAGAAGATGCAACTAATGAAAGAGCTTGGGCTAGATGACATGACGGCTACCCAAGATGGTAACTTCTTCACAAGGATTAAGGATAATTATGATGCAGCATTGGTTGATGAATTTGTAGGAGAGAATATTTTTACTAAAACTTTAGAGTATGTTTCTCGTGCTGGCCGAGCTGTTCTTGGCACTGGAGCAGGGAAAGCAGAGGAAGGTAAAGCAGCATTCCCAGCACTTAGGGTTGCAACACCGTTTACTCAGCTTGCAAAGCAGTCAGCAATGGCGAACACAATGTCTACATGGACTCAATATCAGGCATTAATCTTACAAACTGGAAAACTATTAGAATCAAATCCTCAATATTCAGAAATAATAAAAAACGAAGGAATACTATTTGATGATGCGGTTCTGAAAAAATATGGACTAACTTTAAAAGGGGTTCTTAAAGAACTTGGTTACGGTAGGAGTTTCCTAGTGTTCGATGATACTCGCGCCTTCATGCACATGAATGAAAGCCTTCAGAGAAACGGATTCACATTGGAAGCAGTCACTCAAGACTACCTACAAAGAAGAAACAAAGATCCAAAGGCTGATCCGATTGGTGATCTAAACCTTTATAGGGCTTTGGCAAACTTAACAATTTCAGAGGTTATGATGGATACAGACCTTATAACCAGACCAACTGCAATGACATCTAGTAAATTAGGGCAAACATTTATGCCGTTACTTGGGTGGTCATTAGCTAAAGGTAACGATGTTAGAAAAGAATTCAACGAGCCAGGGGGAGTAGCTTCATGGAAAGGTGTTCGTATGGCATTGAAGAGTTACCTAGCTATTATGCCGTTACAGTTGTTTTACGCTTGGTTAAGAGATGAATACGATGAGGAAGTTGTAGGTAAAAAATCTGATGTCCAGAAAGGGCAAGGCTTCTTAGGTGCGCCAAGTCTTAAAGAGATCGAAGAATCTCCTGCTGATGCATTTCAGATAATGCTCGAAAGACAAGATAGAGTTGGAGCATTTGGGATACTAGGAGAAGCAGCAACTTTTACGGCTGGGCAGTTTGGTGGCGGGGCTAGGGACTTTAGTGTGGACTCTAGGGTTTATGCTTTAAATACCTTCTGGAGCCTTTTGAATACTACTACGAAATTTTTCAGACAAGGTGGTATAAGCTTGGAGGGTAGGGATTGGAGTTCTGGCATGGATAAGATCATAGACTTAAATATAAATAAGGGTGTTAGGAAGATCTTCCCTGGCTACACTTGGCAATCGGTTGGGAGGCCAATGGCACAATCACTTGGAGGGGCAGGGTTCCTTCAAACAGCTCAAGCATTAAATAATGTAACTGGTAAAATGCTAGGGAAACCACCCGCTATCGATACAGAAGACTACTGGGTTAACCATAGGATAGGTGTTCAAAATTACATTCGAGCAGCGGGAAGAACACTTAACCTTGACGTTAAAACACGAGCCGGAATGAGAGGAACTCCGTCGAAGACAAAAGCAATAGTAGGCCAAATGATGTTAGCCGCAATTGCAGATGACTTTATAAAGTTCGATAATGCGAGAAGAGAGGCTATTAGATCAGCAAAAGAAGAAGGTAAAGCCGAGCCAGAGAAAAGTGTTTTGGCATCATACCAAGCTTATCACCCATTAAAACAGGCATTTAAGACACCTCCCACAGAGAAAGAGTTTGAAAGAATCCTATCTATATTAGATGCAGATGCTAGGAAGGGAGTTAGGGATGCTGTTGATAATATAAATAAGTACACAAATAGAATGGGAGGAAACAGTTATGAAGGTAAAAAGGATAAAACTTCCGTTAAACTTGGGAAAAGACCTACTGTTGATAGACCTACAAGACCAAACTACAAGTCAGCATCTACAGCATTTAATTAAAGATCACCCCTTGACTGTTACCCTAAATTTAAGACACTAACAAATAGATATGATACTAGATAATAATCAAATACTACCTCGAAAAACAGGTTCGGCAAACACTACAGGAGCAGGAGCTACCCTGGTGCAAGCAACCGCATCTGGTAAAGCAATTCACCTCGTAGACCTAATTAACGGCGATGGCAGCAATATGGCTAGTCTTAAATACCACGGGGCGACAGGTGAATTAATTGCTCAAGTAGGTGCTGGATCAGCAATAAGCCTAAATGCGCCGATCAAGGTTCCAAGTAGGAAAGCTACGGTGAATAACGCTAGTGGGTACTCAGTCGCAAATGGAGTTTCTGTAACGGTAGATGCTCTTGCGAAAGCAATCCCGTCAGGTGATATACTGTATTTTACTAACGGAGGAGTTTTAACCTTAACATCAGGGGCAGCGGCAGGAGCTACAACCCTAGCTGGAAACCTTACTGTTGCAAATATAGTTGATAATGAAGTAGGGCAAACAAAGGCTAAAATCCATGTAGCTACATCTACTAAGTTTACTGCAACTTACACTGAAGAAGTTTAATGGCGTTCACGCGCAAGTCATCTCCCCCTGTCTCAAGGGTTGAAGGTGAGTTCCCAGAGCTGCCAGATCAGGCGGAACAGGATCTCAAAGGGTGGTGGCTTGACACTAGAGCTGTTCTTGATCGTGTCAGGGATAGGATAGATGACATCGAGGAAACAAGTACCACTGCATCAACTACAGCTACAGCAGCATCCACTACATCCCCATTAACTACAGGACAGATAAAGAACCTGTATGAATCAAACCTAGATACGAATGCTTTTACTGATTCAGATAAGGCAAAACTAGATTCCCTGGCTACGGGTAGTGGTTCTAACATACAGAAAATGGCTGGATCTTCATCTCCCATGACAAAGGAGGAAATTGAAACTATCCTTGGAGTAACTGGAGAAGTGGTGGGAACGATTAGTGACGAAAATTTAGAGATAGCAGGAGAGGTTCAAATTAACGGAGGATTCTTTTAACAATGGCAAACGTAATTAAAATTAAACGCAGTTCAGGAAGTAACGCACCATCCAGTTTACGGAGGGGTGAACTTGCTTATGCTGAAGGCAGTAACGCTTTATATATAGGCTCAGGAAATGAAAACAGTTCTAATGAAGCAGCCAACCAACCAATCATAGGCGGCGCACTTAATAAACTTTCCGTTCCTACTGGGCCTGTGGCGATGAATAACCAGAAAATTACTGGACTAGCCACGCCGACAACCGCTAACGATGCTGTAAATAAAAGCTATGTTGACGCAGTACAAACAGGGCTGGATGTAAAAGGTTCAGTTAGGGTTGCAACTACAGGAGATTTAGGTGGTAGCTGGCCAAACCTTGGTAGCTCTGTATCAATTGATGGTGTGACTTTATCCACTGGTGATAGAGTTCTAGTAAAGGATCAAAGCACTGCGAGCGAAAACGGTATTTATAGATACGAACAAAGTGGTAGTGCAGATGATTTTATAAGGGCCACTGATGCTGACAACTCTCCTGCTGGGGAGGTTACATCTGGAATGTTCACGTTTGTCGAGGATGGTAGCACTCATGCAAATTCTGGGTTTGTTCTCTCAACAACGGGTTCAATCACATTAGGTTCAACAAGTTTAGCATTCTCTCAGTTCTCTGGAGCAGGGCAGATTACTGCTGGCAACGGAATCCAAAAAGTTGGTGATACTCTTAGTGTAGATTTAAAAGCCAATGCTGGTTTGGAGATTAATGCTGGTGAGATTCAGGTAGACTTGACTCATGCTGGTATTGGCGCACAAGGCGATCTTGCTGTAGCAGATGGAGGCACAGGAGCTTCATCCGTTAGTGGAGCTAGATCCAATCTTGGCTTAACAATAGGTGGAGATGTTCAAGCGTATGATGCTGACTTAAACACTATAGCAGGGTTCTCTCATACAACCACTGCTGGCTCAAATGCTTACGGGATTCTTGAATCTGATGGAAGCACCTGGACAAAGACAAATTCACCAGCAAACCTAACAATAGATTGTGGAACATATTCGTAACAGATGGCAAACACGATTCAGATTAAGCGTAAGGCTTCCGCTGGCGTACCTAGTGGATTAGCGGCTGGCGAGTTAGCGGTTAATCTCTCAGATAATAAGCTCTATGTCGGCAACGCCGCTGCTAATGGTGTACTACATTTAAACGATCATCTCCCCCTCTCTGGCGGCACACTTAGTGGTGTTTTAGATTTTGGCGTAACAAGTCTTAACGCACAGGTATTACGACTCAGAACTAATTCTAATTCTAAAATTGGTTTTGGAATCACAGGAGGTTACGGACTTCGGTCTTATGCACCATCAGATATTGGGGCAAACGTAAACATCATGGAGTGGGGTACTATTGCTGCTAGTGATGGCAGCACGTTCGCCTCAAAGATGAGTTTAACCACTTCTGGTAATTTAACTACAACAGGAACATTAACCGCAACAGGAGCAACCCTTAACAGTGACGGCAATGGAGAATTGTACGTTAGTCGGACAAGTGGAGCAGTTATATTAACTCAGGCTCAGGCCGCTGCTGGTAAATTTGGAACCACTACCGACCATGATTTGCAGTTCATGGCGAACAACACCGTTTATGCTCGTTTAAAAAATGACGGTAGATTTGGAATTGGAGTGACCCCCTCAAGTCTCCTACATTTATATTCATCTGCTCCAGTGCTAACGATCCAAGATGGAGGAACATGGGGAACGAATGCTACTGGTTACATTGAGTTGAAAGATAGTGGCTCAACCGTAAGCATGATCGGTGTTACTGGCACTGCTGGTCATCTAGACATTCTGCATAAAAAGGCGGGATCAATTCGGATGTTCACCGACGATACAGAGAGGCTAACCATATCGTCTGCTGGGTCTGTAAATCTAACTGGAGACTTAACAACTGGCAGCACCGCAAATGACGCTCCTTTATTTCAGAACATAGTAAAAAGTGGTACAGTCATAGCTCGCCTAACTGCTAACCGTGCAGGAGGTGACGCTGTTGTTGGAACAAATTCAGCACATGACTTCTTGATCCAGAGAGCTGGCAATACAAGGCTAACTCTAAGTGGATCATCTGTAGTAATAAACGACAGTGGAGAAAACATTGATTTCCGTGTTGAGGGCGATGGGGATCAAAACCTAATTAGAACTGACGCTTCTAATGATCGGGTAGGAATAAAAACTGCTAGTCCATCATATACGTTTCATTGTGTTGGCACTGGTTACTTCTCCCAAGCTGTCACTATGAGTGCAGCATTAACAGTAAGCGGTAACGGTTCATTTGGTGGAGCAAACGAGACGAGTGCAAAATTATTTGTTAGAGGGGGACACGCAGATTTTTGGCACGACGATAATGATTTGTTGCGTGTTAGCCATGATGGAACACGGGCAAAGCTGCAAGGATTCACTGGAGGTGCTTACGATGCTATCTCATTAAACCCAGATGGAGGTGCTGTTGGAGTGGGTTGTGATCCAACTAAAATGCTGGAAGTGTCTTCAGGGTCGCACACTGAGTTTGTACTAAACACAACAAGCAATACAAGTAACTGCGGTATTGATTTTAATTTAAGCGGATCAAGAAAAGGCATAATTAGATATGACCACAATGCCACTGATTCTAGTGGTGAATTTGAATTTTACACAGGCGGTAACACCTCAACTGCTCGTATGATTATAAATGGTACGGGTCACGTTTCAATTAATTCAACAGCCCTCTCAAGCTACGGTCATTTCGGTGTAGCTCAACCCGCTGGAACCAACACGGATGGTATTGCAGTTGTAAATGGAACTAACTCATTTAGGTTATATGTTGACGATGCTGGGATGCGAAGACTTAACGCAGGAGACACTTCAGTTGTAGAATTTAACGCATCATCCTTTATTGTCTACAAACCGTTAACAGTTGGATCAAACGGTAGTGGGCATGATGTAAGGTTTTGGGCAGATAACGGAAAATTCTGGGAGTGGGATGAGAGCATGGAACTTACCCGTGCTAACGATGGTGTTAAATCTGTTTGGGGCAGTGGTGATGACTTAGAAATTTATCATGATGGGTCTAACTCATATCTCCAACAAGGTTCTAATGGTGGCAATTTAAATTTTACAAATTCTGGTGGCACAAAATTCTCTGCTATTTTTAAACACGCTGATGCAGTGGAGCTATATTTCAATGGGTCAAAACGGATTGAAACTGATGCTAACGGTGTAAAAATAGCTGGCCCATCAAGCACGGCAACTTATGTCACATTGGACACAAGCACTTGTGGTTATGATGCTGGAATAGTTTACAACGAATGCGGAAATAGTCGGTATGCGTTAACTCACACAGCGTCTAATGATTCGTTTGGACTTTATAAGTACACATCAACGGCGGGTTTTGTTTTAAAAGCATATACTGACGGCAACTTACAGGTTGTAAATAAACTAGGTATAGGAACCGCAGCTCCCGGTAGGGAATTAGACGTAAATGGAAGAGTCTTAGCGGATACTTATGGATTCAGATCAGACACTACTCTTAGGTGGTACTATTTTGATAATTACTCTGGCAGTAACTTCATGGGTAGAGGAGGCAACGCTTACACGGCATTATACGACACGGGCGTTCTTTCTATGAGTTGGAAGGAGGGTCTGGTTGGCATTGGAACCACAGCTCCAACAAGTAAGCTCCATGTAACTGGTGATTTAGGGAACAGTGCGTTCCTTGCATATATTTATAACAGTGGAACTCAGTCGGAAGACAACGGACTTAATGTTCAAATCGCTTCTTCGGGAAGTTCTGCGATGGGACTGAGGGTTAACACTGGAGGAGATTCTAACGCATTTATAGTGGCTGGTGATGGTGACACTGGACTAGGTTTTACCCCTAGCAACTTTGCTCAAAAATTAAATGTTAACGGTGGGGTTTATATAAACGGTAATTTAGGATTGGGACGCAGTTCACCTTCAGCTCGTTTAGATATTTTAGACCCGACAGACGGTGGTATTTCTTGGTCTACATTTTTAAGAGTAGGAAGAAGAAGTGGAGACAGCACTAACGAATTAGAACTAAAGTCACTGCATGATGGTAGTGATGAAGTGGATGGGTTTGCAGTTTTCTTGCATGGTGGTGAATGTTTAGCAGTTGATAATAGTAAAAGATTATTTTTAAACGCCCTGCCTCCTGACACTTATGCAGAATCAACTGCTGACGATTTTGTTCTAGGGCATACTGGCGGTCACGCTGGAATGACCATTCGCTCTGGAACTTCCCATGCAGGTTCAATTTATTTTGCTGATGGTGTTAATGGAAATCAAAAATACAGAGGGTACATAGAGTACAACCATGATAATGAACTACTAACATTTGGTACTAGTGCAATTGGTAGATTAAAAATTAGTTCAGGGGGCGTTGGGATTGGAATTGTACCATCCAACACAGCCCTTGATGTTCAGCAAACAAGCGGAAATATTTTAAGGTGTAAGGGCGATAGTGGTAATACTCGGTTCTCAGTAGGTGCTAGTGGTGCGTGTACGATAGAAGGCAATACTGGAAGCTATCCGTTACACATTACAAATGCTGACTCAGGAGAT
>PAAT01000171.1 GCA_002698965.1 Rhodopirellula sp.
GCTTCTTCTTCTGCAGGGGCTTCTTCTTCTGCAGGGGCTTCTTCTTCTGCAGGGGCTTCTTCTTCTGCAGGGGCTTCCTCTTCTGCAGGGGCTTCTTCTTCTGCAGGGGCTTCTTCTTCTGCAGGGGCTTGGGCTTGAGCAATTGCGGCGGCCGCATCCTTTTGTGCCTGGGCTTTTGCTTCAGCAGCCGCGATTGCCTTTTGGCGTTCTCGTTCTTCCACAGCTGCTACTTCAGCTTCTTCTGCACGAGTCTCGGCTTGCTCCACAATGTGGTCGACTTGTTCCATTGACAGCCCACCCATTTCAGCCAAGGCATCGGGTTCAATAACCGACAGATCGTCATAGGACAGGTAACCCTGTTCCACCAACGCCGCAGCTAGATCGTCATTAACACCATCAAGGGCTGAGTAGCCAGTCACAGCTCGATCGATTTGCTCATCCAGCTCTTCAGCGGTCATGATTTCGATATCCCAGCCACAGAGTTTCGAAGCCAAACGAACATTTTGACCTCGCCGACCAATTGCCAGTGACAGTTGATCCTCTCGAACTAGAACGATGGCCCGACCAATCATATCACAGAGCAATACCTGATCAACTTCGGCTGGTTGTAAAGCATTCGGAATCATAACTTCCGGATCGTCATCCCATCGAACAATATCGATTCTTTCACCGTTTAATTCGTCGACAATACTGCGAATCCGGTTACCACGTACTCCGACACAAGCACCCACGCAGTCGACACGGCTGTCGGTACTACTTACCGCAACTTTACTGCGGTACCCGGGTTCGCGAGATAGGGCATTGATCGAAATTACGCCTTCCGAGATTTCAGGAATTTCCTGTTCGAACAGACGTTGTACAAAACGGGGGCGTGTTCGGCTTAGGACCACCTTAACGCGAGTGCCCTGTGGGCGGACTTCGCAAACCATTGCACGGATGCGTTCACCGCTGTGATGAGATTCACCTGAGATCTGTTCGCTTCGTGGGAGGATCGCTTCGACATTGCTCAATTGAACCGTGATCAATGAGTTTTCCACACGTTGGACCGATCCGTTAACAATCTGGTCCTCTAGTTCATGGAATTCCTCCACCAGCGAATCTCGTTCAGCTTCTCTAATTTTCTGAATGATGACCTGTTTAGCCATCTGAGCACCAATACGGCCGATCATTTCAGCCGGGTCTAATGGTTCACCGTCGAGCGTGGCTGAAAGTGACCCGTTATCACGGTCTACAGTCACTAAAACATCCGATGTATCACCATATTGCCGTCGAGCAGCAGAAGCAAAAGCTGATTCAATTGCTCGGAACACAACTTCAGTATCGATATTTTTATCGCGGTGAAGCGAATCAACGATACGCAGAATTTGATCTGGATCCATCGGATTTAAACCTTTTTTCGTGTGTTTGACGTCCCATAAGACGCCATAAACGCTATGTTTTTGATTCTTCGTCGACACAAACAAAAATGCCGTCGGCTAGTTTATTTCCAACATCTACTAAGCATTGCTGAATACAGCCTTGTCTTAGTAGACATTCAAAATATCCCAACCGCCGGCAGTTTTTGGCATCTAACACTGCTATATAAGCGTTAAACACGTTTTACACGTGTGCCGGGCGGATATTCCGCGCACTCAATTTAAGTGGTTGTCTTTAGGACATACACGCACCTACTATTTTTGAGGGTTGAATCTTATTCAGAGTACCTCTGAAAACAGAAAGTGTCAACCTGTAGAAGCTCTAAGAATTGCTCACTAGCTAGACCAAAATCTAGCAAAATCAGTACAATCCGAGTAGTTGGAAGGTTGGAGCATCTGGAATTTAGAGGGCCAGACCGTAAAAACAATGACTTATTGGAATGCTACACTCAAAACAAATGAGAATCTTGCATTTGAGAAGATTTAGCTTTCGTAGGTTTTGACGATTACCGCGCTGGCCTGACCTTGTGGCGTGACACTCAGATTAATAAAGCTGTTGCCAGAAGGGATATCGGTGGCGTTACTGACATTGATATCACATTCCGGATCGGGAGTATCGTAGTTTAACGTGCGGAAGAGGACCCCTTTTCTGAGAGCTTCGAGGCTACCAATCAGCTCAACGGCTCCGCTTCCGGCTCCCATATTTCCAGTATAGCTTTTAAGTGCTACAACAGGCTTTTGGTTACCAAAAGCAGCCTGGATTGCTTTGGCTTCCGCACGGTCTGTTTCGATTTTGGAGATCCCATGTGCATTTATATGGCCGATTTCGTCGGCAGTCATTCCCGCGGCACTCAAGGCCTGTTCAATGACATTGGAGATAGCCTGCTGAAACTGAGGTGTAAAATCAGTGTTGATAACCGTGGATGAACCAAAACCGACAATTTCCCCGTAAATTTTGGCTTTGCGTTCGAGGGCATGCTCCAATCGCTCAAGGACAAACGATCCTGCGCCTTCCCCAATGACCATACCTTCACGATCTTTTTCAAACGGACGGGAAGCTTTATCAGCTTCGAATCGGTTAGAAGCTAAAACTTCCTGACGATTGACGTAGACAGTTCTTAGGGGGTGAATTCTGGTTCCCGTGGCACCCGAGATCATCAAGTCGGCATCACCTCGTTCGATGGTGCCAATTGCTTCGCCAATCGCGAGGTTGGAAGAAGCTTCACGCATTGTCAGTGAATTACTTGGACCTCGTAGGTCGTTGTAGATACCAATATGGCTGGCCGGCATATTGGGGAGGTATTTGAGAAGCCACAGAGGATTTAGATTTGGCATTCCGTTCTCGGCCCAATTGTCGAACTCAAATCTACCTTCATCGCCAAGACTTGCTCGCACTCCTTCTCGGAATTCCTGAGGATGACTAAGAATATAGTCGCACCCATAGACAATTCCGATTCGATCCGGGTTGTAGACTTCCGGGTTCAGACCGGCGTCATTCAGAGCGTGTTGGGCAGAGGCGACGCCCATTTGGATTTCACGACACATAAGGCGGCTACCTTTTTTGATAGCTCGCATCGTCGTTTTTTCCAGAGGACCATAATTGTCAATATTTCCAGTAAAACCCCATGCTTCACCACCATAGGAGGCGATTAGATGTTCATAGGGTATCTGTTCAAGGGTTCGTATGCCGGACTGCTGACTATCTAGGGCTTCTGAAAGCTGTTCGATTGTATTACCGAGCGCACTAATCTGGCCAAGACCAGTGATGACGATTCGTGTTTGATTCTCTGTCATGAATAGTTGTACCGATCGCCTTAAGGAATAAATCGTTTAACGACGATGGATGCGTTGTGTCCCCCAAACCCAAAACTATTGCTCATGGCAATATTCAGATCGCGCTCTTGAGGAGTATTCGGAGTGTAATTGAGGTCACATTCCGGATCTTGATTGTCCAGATTAATGGTTGGCGGGATGAGTTGGTTTTGAATTGCTTTTGCCGTGATTACCAACTCAATTCCCCCACTGGCTCCGAGGGAGTGACCAAGTGAGCTTTTGGTACTGGAAATGTTGAGTCCGTAAGCATGTTTACCGAAGACTACTTTGACAGCCTGTGTTTCGGCTTTGTCACCCAGCGGAGTACTCGTTCCGTGGGCATTCAGATACTGAACGTCTTCTGGCCCGATAGCGGCATCGTCCAGTGCATTTTGCATGGCTTTGCTAGCTCCCATGCCTGCCGGATCGGGTTGTGTAATATGACCGGCATCGCAACTTGCTCCATAACCGATGACCTCACAGTAGATTTTTGCATCCCGCGCGAGAGCATGTTCCAATTCTTCAAAGACCAGAATTCCCGCTCCCTCACTCAATACAAATCCATCTCGGTCAACGTCAAAGGGACGTGAAGCTCGGGCGGGCTCATCATTACGACGTGACAATGCTTTCATATTTTGAAAAGCACTGATGCCCATGCCGGTCATGGCTGCTTCCGTACCGCCGGTGACGACAATATCAGAGATTCCGTTTTGGATCATCTGTAATGCATCGCCCATCGCGTTATTAGCTGACGCGCAGGCAGTAGCTACAGCAAAATTGGGACCTCGCAGTCCAAATCGGATAGCGAGATTTCCTCCAGCTGCATTCAGCATGAGTTTCGGAATGGTCATAGGAGAGACACGATCAGGACCCTTGTTAAGTAAGCGTCCGACTTGTGTCTCAATTTCGTTCAGACCACCGATCCCGGAACCAAGAACGACACCACAACGATGTACATTTTCGTTTTCGAAATCCAGACCGGAATCTTCCACTGCTTGCGTGCCGGCAACCAAAGCAAACTGAGTGAATCGGTCGATTCGCTTGGCCTCTCGGTGTTCAATGATCCCAGAAGGATCCCAGTCATGAACATCTCCACCGATCTTGACCTTGAATAAATCGGTTTCAACACATTCAAGATGGTGAATGCCACTCTCGCCAGCTAGTAGTCGAGCCCATAGGTCTTCGACTTTCTGACTTAAAGACGTTACGACCCCAAGGCCGGTAACGACAACTCGTCGTTTCATTACTATTTACAGCCTTGGCTTAACTGTTTTGTTCCAGAAAATCAATTGCCTGACCAACGGTCTGAATTTGCTCAGCCGTAGATTCAGGAATGGTTGTGTCGAATTCTTCTTCCAACTCCATGATCAACTCGACGGTGTCGAGAGAGTCAGCACCAAGGTCGTTTACAAATGAAGTGTCGCGAGTGATTTTGTCTTTATCGACACCAAGCTGCTCGGCAACTACATCAATAACTTTAGCTTCTACTGACACAAGAGGTCTCCTCGTAGTTTTGTATGCGGGCGAGTACTTGTGGGGCATCCGACGCCTTCCACCGTCCGTACTTCACACCCGCGAATTAAATGTGTATTCGGAAATATCAGAATAGAATAATTCGCCCCTAGTGGTCAAGGTAAGAGCTGAGGTAATTCGTGTTCTGAAGATTGTCCAAAACGTATTTTTTGTGAACCATTGGCTTTGTAATCGTATTGTTAGCCTGTCATTCCGCCATCTACGGTCAGAGTTTGACCTGTCACATAAGAGGCAGCACCACTGGCCAAAAAAGTAACGCAAGCGGCAACGTCAGCAACCTGCCCCAGTTTGCGGGCCGGGATACCGGCTTTGGCCTGTTTCAGAATGTCCTCACTGAGTACGGATGTCATTTCAGTAACAATGAATCCCGGAGCAACACAGTTTACCGTGACGTTTCTACGGGAAATTTCACGACTGAAACTTCGCGTCATTCCAATTAAGCCTGCTTTGGATGCCGAATAGTTGGTTTGTCCCGCATTTCCCTGCAATCCGGAGACGCTCGACATATTGATGATTCGACCATAGCGAGCAGACATCATGTGCCTGGAAACAGCTCGCATAAACAAAAATGCGCCACGCAGGTTGGTATCGATCACGGTGTCGAATTCTTCATCAGACATTCGGGGAAGTAGGGTGTCACGAGTGATCCCGGCATTGTTGACAAGAATGTCGATGCTACCCCATTCGTCAGCGATTTGATCGACGACGCGGTCAACGCTTTCACGATCTGTAACGCTACAGGCAAAGGCTGCGGCCTGACCTCCGACAGCTTCGATTTCTGAGACCGTTGCAGCCAGTTTTTCAGCGTTTCGGGCAAGACAAGCAACTCGTGCTCCATTACGTGCTAAATCCAGTGCACATGCTTTCCCAATTCCCTGAGAAGCACCGGTGACGATGGCTACCTGGCCGGACAGATCGACGTTGATATGGTTATTTTTTTCTTCTGACATGTCCTCATCTTCCTATGTAATTTCATCACCACTCTTTGCTGATGAATTGATCGATTGATCTTAATTCTAATCTGAGAGTCGAATATATAACAACAGTGTCTGCAGCCTCAATTGAAGAGGCGATTCCTTCTAGCAGGAGATGTTTTCGCAGGGAACTTTACGAGCAATTCTTTTGAGCAGGCCGCGCAAGACTCGCCCAGGTCCAATTTCATAGAATTGCTCTGTTCCATCAGCCAATAGCTTATTCATAGAATCTTCCCAAAGAACAGGGGAGACTACCTGTTGCAGTAGTAGCTGGCGAATTTCTTCCGGATCACTATGAGCTTGAGCGTCCACGTTTGAGATGACTGGAATGCGGGGAGCCTGCAATGTGACATTCCCTAAAACACCGGTTAGACGCTCGACAGCCGGTTGCATCAGCGTAGTGTGAAAAGCACCTGCAACCGTCAGTGGCATGACCATGCGGGCTCCCGCCTCGTTCGCGGGTTCTTCCAGACGCTCACAGGCCTGTGAATGACCAGAAACCACGATGTTGCCAGGACATAAATAGTTTGCTAACTGCAGTACTTCACCCTCCTGACGTACCTGTTCGACCAATGCTCCCACCTGATCTTTCTCCAAACCGACGATACTGACCATGCCACTTTGGGTTAGTTCCGCAGCGGCCTGCATTGCTAAACCACGTTCTTGTACAACGCGTAGCCCATCTTCGAAAGACATGACGTCCGCAAAAACCAACGCGGTATATTCCCCAAGGCTTAGTCCCGCCGTTGCGGCACATGATTCCACTAACATGGAATTGTCCTGTTTCAAAGCTTCTAATGCGGCCAAACTCGCTACAAAAATAGCGGGCTGGCTATGGTCCGTCATATTCAGCTTCTCAGCCGGACCAGAAATACACAATTCAGCAAGATCATACCCCAACACTTCACTGGCTTTATCGAATAGTGCTTTGGCAGCGGGGAAATTGGTGACGAGCTCCTGAGCCATCCCGACGGCCTGAGCTCCCTGGCCTGGAAATAGAAATGCGACTTTACTCATAGGTTACTTATACCTGTGTGTGAATCCGTGAATTGAAGGGCTAATCATAAAAAAACTGATCCGCTATAGAGACCGTTTTTTAGAACTATCCGGAGGACCGTCCGTAGGGCAGAAAGTAGATCAGGATTCAATAGTATGTTTGATTCTCAATAACTATCTACCAGCAATTTTTGCTAACAAATCCGAGAAGCGTGCAACGGTATGTGAGACCACAAACTTCTAAGAGCTTAGCTCCAATTACTCGTCACCGGTGCCTGAGAATCGTCGATCTTTTTCCATGTAGATGCCACATTGAGGGCATACCGTATGCGAAGGGATCGGATGGCCACATGCTTTACAAGGACTCAATTGCCGACTTGTTAGAAAGTCGTGGCTACGTCGCTTGTTAGAACGCGAGTTGGAGTGTTTTCTTTTTGGTACCGCCATGATTACACCTGACGTAATTAATGATTCACAGATCGAGGGTACTAATGGGTTTTTCAGTGCAAACCAACACTAATTGACCACTAAGAACTCTCTGACAATCTTTCAAGGAGATCAACCGCATTACTGTCGGCGACCAAAGACCTTAGGTAAAGAACTAATCCTAAAACTGCATCTGAAAGCTGTCAACCAGCTAAATCGAGGCAAACTGTCCAAGTTTGGATGGTTTAGGTGGTTTTTTAGTAGTGCTGACGGGTGATTCGAGACTACGATGGCTCTGAGTCCGAATCGTGTTGCGTTTCCAGATTAAGATCGCGGGCAGAGACATCGGTGATACCGAGGTGGTCCAGCCCTTTTTGAGTGACCATACGACCTCGGGGACTACGAATAATTAGTTCAGAACGGAGTAGAAAAGGTTCCACTTCATCGGTCAAAGTGTCCAATGCTACATTCATTGTGTGCCCAATTGCCTCGATTCCTGCCGGACCTCCCATAAACACTCGCGTTATCGTTTCTAAATACTTACGATCAAGTCGATCCAGTCCCAAGGCATCGACCTCCCACATTTCGAGTGCTTTCAGAGTAATTTCTGGGGTTAGTTCGCCATTCTCTTTGGCAGTCGAGTAATCTCGTACACAACGTAAACGATTATTGGCAATACGCGGAGTACTTCGACTACGACGTGCAATTTCTAACGCGGATTCGTCATCGACGTCCATCTTCAGTTTAATGGCATTGCGTTTGACGATTTCAGTAAGTTCTTCATCGGTATAGAAGTTCAGATGCTCTCGGAATTGAAAACGATCACGAAGTGGACCGGTCAGCATACCTGCTCGGGTTGTGGCTCCGATCAACGTAAACGGCTTGAGCGTCATGTTCATGGTACGGGCATTCACGCCTTCACCTAGAATCAGATCAATTCGAAAGTCCTCCATGGCCGTATATAAATATTCTTCGACAGCTGTTGGAATACGATGAATCTCGTCGATAAACAGAACTGATTTTTCCTGCAGATTGGTTAGGTAAGGTAGTAGATCTTTCGGAGCCCTGAGCGAAGCGCCGGTGGCCATCTCGATAGGTACTTCGAGTTCACGTGGGATACATGTGGCAAAAGTTGTTTTACCCAAGCCTGGTGGACCGTCAAATAGGATGTGTCCTAACGGTTCTTCACGCTTACGGGCAGCATCGACGGCAATCATCAGGCGCTCATATACCTCACGCTGACCGACCATCTCGCCCATCTTTTTGGGACGGAGTGAACGGTCATCGTCATCGGCTGATTCTAAAGGCCCAAGTATTTTTTCCCGGTTCATGAACTAGGATATCCTTGTTAGTCAAAACTTCGTGTCAGGCAAGTATAGCAAAAATGAACGGTTCGCAAACATAACGATTTTACCAGCAATTGTGAGATCGCTATTCTCCAGAGACGCTTGCATACCGTATCCTCTTCAAGACCGAATTATTGGAATCCGTAGTTAGTCCTTAGTATTGGCCTTTAGGCCTGATGGTCTCATGGTCGACGAAGCACTTATTCAATCCCGCCGTATTCTTGGAATTGACCCAGGCGTCAATATCACGGGGTATGGCGTTTTGGATCAGCGAGCTAACAAGTTGGTTATTGTTGAAGCGGGTGTTATTCGCGGTGGAAAAGCAGAGCTTCCGGGAAAGGTAAAGAGTATCTACGACGGTATCAAAGAACTCATTGATTCTGTTAACCCTGACCAGATGGCGATTGAAAAGATTTACTCGCATTACGCTCATCCGATGACTTCGATCATCATGGGACATGCTCGTGGTGTAATTTGTTTGGCGGCCTCGCAAAGTGATATACCGCTCTACCACTATGCTTCCACCAAAATTAAGAAAGTCCTCACCGGAAACGGTCGCGCCTCAAAGGAACAGATGCAGGCCGCAATCTGTCGTGAGTTTAATTTGTCAGAGCCGCCTGAACCAAATGACGTTGCAGACGCGCTGGCAATTGCCCTTTGCCATGCCTACTTAGACAAAGATTATTAACATATTTGCAAGGTGCTCTTAGAGAGCAAATTATTTCATGATTAAATTTGTAACAGGCAGACTCCTCGAAGTTTATGAGGAATCTGTGATTATCGAAGTTGGTGCCTTTCAGTTTGAAGTGCTGGTGCCGGACTTTGTCAGACGAAACCTGCAATCGATGTCAGGGGAAGATGTCGGGCTGCATACCGTTTTTTATATGGATGGAAATCCTCAAGGAAAAATGACTCCAAGGATGGTCGGTTTTCTAAATAAGACGGAATTGGAATTTTTTGAATTGTTTTGTAGTGTAGATGGCGTCGGAGTTAAAAAAGCGTTGCGGGCCATGGTGAGGCCAGTGAGAGAAATTGCTCAGGTGATCGAAGACCAGGATGTCAAAGGACTCACCGTTCTACCGGGAGTTGGCCCGGCAATGTCAGAACGGATCATTGCTCGTTTGCGACGTAAGATGGCCAAGTTTGCTCTGTTGGTTACTCGCGACACTGCTGCAGCGGCTGAAATTGAACCCGACATTGTTGAACAGACGCATGCGATCTTACGCAATTTAGGACATACCGAATCAGATGCCCGCCATTTGGTCGAACGAGCTATTGCTACTGGTGAGAAGTTTAAAGACGTGGAGTCTTTGATCAATGCGGTTTATCACAGTTCACGCTAACGTGTGACTTTAACCCACACGCCATCCTGTACCATCTTTACGATCTTCGATGGTGATCCCGAGTTCAGACAGACCATCTCGGATACGGTCGGCAATTTCGAAATTTTTGTTGGCACGCGCTTCCGCGCGTAATGCAATCATTAGTTCCATAAGCTGACCGGTCAATTCATCACTTCCCGCACTATCCACAGAAGGCGCGGAAAAGATTCCCAGAATCGCACTGAGGTTACGTAATGTTTTTACAGCCGCAGTGAGGGCAACCTGTTGCTCGTCAGAACAAGACTGTTCGAGATCGTTTTGGTCAGCAAATCGGTTGATGGTTCGCACGAGATCAAACAGGTCACTGGTCGCTCCACCGGTGTTAAAGTCGTCATCCATGTGGTTTAGATAACTTTGACGATGGGCGTTTATCTGCTGCACGAATTCGCTATCGTTGTTGCTTTCGCTGTGGTCTTCTCGTAGCGGAGCTGGAGTCAGGTCGTAGAAGCAATTCCCTGTAAGGCGTTTGTAACGTTCAAATAGTCGATAGAAAGACTCTAACGCGGTTCCGGCCTCTTGTAAGCCTTCTTCGCTGAAGACAATGGTACTTCGGTAATGCGTACGCAGTAGAAAGAAGCGGATACGTTCGCCTCCATGGGTTTCGATCAGGTCAGCCAGTCCCCCAGCTCCTTTACTACGACTGATCTTTGTTTCCACGGTGGCCTGTGTTTCACTGTCGTCGTCTTGCCGATCGCTTCGTCCGCCGACTTTTCCGGAGGCACCACCAGCGCGCATGAGCCCATTGTGCATCCAGTACTTCACTAAAGGTTTCCCATGACAGCATTCACTTTGAGCGAGTTCGTTTTCGTGGTGTGGAAAGACAAGGTCAAGTCCGCCGCCGTGGATCTCAAACGATTCACCAAGGATACGACGACTCATTGCTGAACATTCGATATGCCAACCGGGTCGTCCTTTGCCCCAGGGGCTATCCCAGCTCGGTTCATCATCTTTAGCGGACTTCCATAAGGCAAAGTCACTGGCAGACTTCTTGCGAGATGCTGCTTCACCTCCTTCACCCTGCGCAGCGGCCGCAGTGCGATTGCTGAGTTTGCCATAATCCTGATCGGCATTGACATCAAAGAAGACATCGCCGTCGACCGCGTATGCGAATCCTTTGTCGATCAGGTCTTGTGTAAATTGGATGATTTCTCCCATGCTTTCGGTTGCCTTGGGCATGTGATCAATCTGATCAACACCGAGTGATGCCAGATTGCTGAGGTAATCGTCAGTCATTTCCTCGGCAATGGCATCCATTGGAATCCCGCGTTCCCGAGACTTCATGATCAGTTTGTCATCCACGTCAGTAATATTCACGACCAAGGTGACTTCGTACCCGCTATAGGTTAGGTAGCGTTTAATGGTGTCAAAGATAATAGGACCAACCATATGCCCGATGTGACTTTTGTCATAAACGGTGGGGCCACAAAGATAGATCCCGACCTTCCCTTCTTCCAGAGGTTGAAAATCTTCTTTCTGTTTTGACAGGGTGTTGTATACGCGAATCATTAATAATTGTAGAACGTTGATTAAGGGTCAGCGGCCCGGCGTGTTAGCTAGACCGGGGCCGAGTGTTAGTTACTAATAGGAACCTTGTGCAGTAAGGCTACGCATTCCGCCACGATTGCCTCGCAGCGTCCGACAGGACCGACTTTTTCACCAGTCTTGCCTTTCACAAAGACTTGGCCTTCTTTCAGCCCTAGTGTTTGTTGGATGCATTGAATCATGGTATCTCTATAAGGACTGATTTTAGGCTGAGTTGCAAAAATCACACAATCTAGATTTATGATTTTCCAGCCAGACTCAAGTATTTTTGCGTGTGCCAAACGGAGCATTTCCTGAGAACATCGGTTTTTGTTATCATCGGCCGTGTTGGGGAATAGCGTTCCAATATCACCAAGACATGCTGCCCCGAGAATAGCATCGGTGATGGCGTGGAGTAGCACATCAGCATCGCTGTGTCCAATCAGGTGAAAACCACAATCGATTGTAATTCCTCCTAATTTCATCGGGCCACCTTCGCCAAGCCGGTGGGTATCGTGGCCAAGGCCAATTCGAATTGAAGGCAAGTCAGACATGTTTCTTATGTGATTTTTATAACAAGTGTAAATTGAAAAGTAGTAAATGGTCAGGACATTTCATCATAGTGCAAACCCTGTCGATGTCATGAATGGTGTGCACTACTAACGGCGTTTACCAAGTGTTCGCACAATTCAATGTCCATCCAGTTACGACCTTCAAGGATTGATGAAGAGTTGGAGACGATGATGCCTTGTTGAGTCTCGTCGGTGACAGGAGCTCCGTGAGACCCTTTGATAAGGCTTGCGTCCAGAGGGATACTCTTGGTTTCCATATCAAAGTGTAATTCGACAGGGTCATATCCTGGTTTGCGATGAATGTCGACAGTCCGAGCGAATCTTGGAGCCTTAGCATCGTCGAGCCACCAATAGTAAGCCTGCCAACTGTTGGAAGTGGAGACCAAAATGACATCCCCACTTCGTTCGTGATTAAGGCCATACTTTGAACGTTCCTCACCGACGAGTATTTCCTCGATTCCATTCTGCCCATCGAACATATGCTGAACCTTTTGGATCGTTTCCTGACAGCGATTTTTTATGAAGATGTGACTAAACTGATGATCGACCAGAGCCCAGGCCGGGGAATCGAGGTCTAGGTGTTCGCCGTCTTCTTGCAATGAAACATTAAGTAGTCCGGCTTCTCGTAAGAGGCGGTTGGGATAAGTTACGTGATCAACCTCATTAATGACATATTCACTGGCGACAATCCAAACCACATTATTGTTCCCGAGTGATTCATCTATACCTTGGATCATTTCCCCCAACGCTTTGTCAAGTTCTGCCACGGACTGTAGTGCGGCCGAGCTATTTGGTCCTAGTTTTTGGGCCGCATAGTCGAGATGTGGAATATAGATATATGAGAAATGAGGCTTAAAATCTGAAATCGCTTTTACAGCACTTTCAAGAATCCACTGAGACGATTTGATGTTAGCCAATGGTCCCCAGAAATGCTGTAAGGGGAAGTGCCCAATTGATTCGAGTAAGTCACCGTAGTATTCCTGTGGTTGCGTATAACACCACAAAGACTCTGAGCCATCAGGGTTATGAACCGGTTTAGGCATGCAGATGTAGTCCGCTCCGCTTCCTTTACTAAGCATTGGAAACCAAGCCAGTGATTTGATGTCAGCAGAGATTTCATGGAGTAAATCCCAGATCTGTGGAGCTTCGATCTTATCATTCCAGGCTGTCCACATTTCAATTTCTTTTTCATCTCGCCAGTAAAAGCCGTTGGCAATCACTCCGTGTTCAGAGGGGAGTTTACCGGTTAGCATGCTGGCTTGAGCGGGCCAGGTTACACCAGGAAAACTGGTAGTTAACCGTTGCTGTGAACCGTTAGAAACTAATGCCTGAAGGTTTGGCATTTGGGTAAGGTCCTGTTGCCGTAAACCGGGAATGGTGCAATAGATGAAGTGTTTCATAGTCTGAGTATTTAATAAGTGAAATTTGTGGGTGATTATGTAGCTCGAATCTTTTTTCCGATGATCAGCATTGGAATTAGTAATGCCAGTGTAACAATAGCAAGAGTACGATCGCTAACAATCAGTACAACGGATGCATCAAGAAAGATCAGCGATTTAAGGCAACCAACGACACCCGCCTGAACTTTGGCGGGTACGGGATCAGCGACGGCCAACACACAACGATAGAGTGTGAGCATGCCAAGCAGTCCGATGAGTGTGGCGGCCGTATCCTTGTCTAAACGGAGGTGCTCGGGATGCGGGACAAAACGGGGAAACATTGCCAGACCGTAGAGACCTGCACACATGATTAACACACCGAAGGCAAGTAGCCAACGACTGCTTACCTTGGCTTCTGTTCTGGCAAACCAGGTAAGTCCGGCAACGAAAATGCCGATACTTCCAGCAATGATCAGATGGTGTTGAGAAAATCCCATCAACACAGCTGAGTTAGACTGAGCGAGACTCATTCCAAGCAGGATATTGAATGTCCGACAGGCACCCATCGCAATGGGCGCGATGGGAGTCTGTTTTAGAATCCAGTCATACAAAACGACACTTATGGCTACAGCAAAAGCAATGATGACGCCATTTTTCCCAGCGGCCAGACTGCAGAGGATTCCAAAGATGAGTAGGCTCCAACCTAATTTCTGAGCGGCTGCTAGTGAAATCTGTCCCTCTGGTATTGGTCGGTTTTGCCGTTCGGCCCTATCTCTTTCTACATCGAAGACGTCATTGAGAACCATGCCGGCACTATATAGACCGAATGTGGAAGCGAGTAAGGCGACGAGAATAACAAGGTCGTCTGTGGTGAGTCCGATAACACCGGTATCTGCCTGCACCACGAGAAATCCCATCAGGATGTTGGCAAAAGCGGTGAAGACGTTGCCGATCCTCATAAGTTTCATATAGGCCATCAAATTATTTTTCGAGCTCTTTGTGGCATTTGTACCATTGGTGGACGGCAAATCTGTCGATTCAGTATGACTCATGAACTGGCACTCCTGTAACTTTTTAATGCCCGCACAAAGACACGTCGGCTAAAGAGAAAGCATAGTAAGGTTGCCAGCACCGCAAAGCTAGCTAATTGCCACATTTGTGAAGTCATGGTGTTCAATGGTCTAGCCATGATACGAGCCGGGATGTTGACCACCAGCAAGACCGGGATCAGAAATGTAAAGAACGCCCAGAGTGCGATACCCCAGCCAACTTGATAGATTTCCATCGGGTAACGTGAGAAGTTGGTGATGTAAAACCAGAAGTTGTATAGCGTTTGGTTTCTCCCGAGCCAGACGCTGGTCGATGCAAGTGTGATCATCACGCTGTACATGATGATGGTTCCACAGGCGATATAGAACGGGTACATCAGGATGGCTCGCCAATCCAGAACTAACGGCGATTCGATTCTCGTGGTCAGTTGGTAAAGGCTGTAGGAGAGCAGGATGATTCCCATAAACAAGTTTGATAAAGCGGCCCAGTCGACGCGGGGAAATGAGATGACAAATTGGGTATCGATAGGTTTGAGCAGGGCAAAGTCCAGATTTCCCGAACGAATCAGTTCACTAAACTGCTGAGCGTTTGGCATGAAAAAAGTTTGTACCAGACTGTTGATAATCCAGGTCGTTGCCAAAAATACAAAAAATTCGTCTCTTCCCCATCCCGTCCCTTTACCGATTGAATCGGTGTATTGGAAAACAATCAGGTAGAAACCAATATTCATGACGGTCCAGGAAATTGTGGAGATGCATTGCAGAATGAAGTTAGTCCGAAACGACATGTCTCTAACGAGGCTATTGCGTGCAAATGTCAGGAAGACATTCAGATAGGACGGTCGATAGCCAGACACGGTTAGCCTCCGAATCCACTGTAGCGATGGATGCCACGGTTCAGCATAACACGTGCGATGATGATAAAGACGGTTAACCAACAAGCTTCCACCGCCAGTCCCATCCAAACCTGATCCGGAGGGATGGTCCCAAGAAAAATCGCAGCAGGATAATAAGCGAGGTATTGAAAAGGCAGCAAATTTACGAATTGTGATGCCCAGTCCGGTAACAGGTCGAGTGGAAACATGTGGCCGGACAGGAAGAAGTTCAGCAGATTGTAGACGAAGACTAGCGATGTGACTTCTAAGAACCAGAAGGAGACGAGTCCCAGACTGGCTTCAATGAAGAAACCAAGTAGAAATCCCATCACCAGAGAAAGAAAATAAGCACATAGGATCGACGCTTCCGGCCAACCGCTCTCGAAAAATCCGCGACAGAAGAAAAAGACAAACGCAAACGGTATGAGTGCAATTACATAGTAGCAGAGTTTGTGTGCGACTCGGGTAAGCAATAGGAAACCGATGAGGTCGATTGGTTGGATGAGATATTTTTTGATTTCCCCGTCACGCACCTGCAATGCAATTCCACTACAGAGTCCCGGCATACTTGAGAATGCCCGGCTGATCATTGTGAGCATGAAGTAGGCAACGACGCCCTTTTTCGTATAGGCCTCGATCTGGCTTTTGCCAGATGCAGCAAAAATGGCATACCAAAGAAATACCTGAGTGATGATCGGAAGAAATCTCATCAGCGTCCCCAAAGCAAAGTCGCCTCGGTAGACGAATCGTTCCTCTAGTGAAATCTTTAGAATGGTCCACCAGGTTTTAAAGCGAGAACCATGATAAGGCTGATGAGAGGTGACGGTTGCCATTACGAAACCTCGTCCGGAAATGGTTCTTCTTCAGAGGCTTTAGAAACCCGGGCAAAGACGTCGGCAATGACGTCTTCGAGTGGAGGTTCTTCAACGATGAGATCGTCAATGTCATGGGCATCAAGAATAGCCGTCAGCATGGCAGGTACATCATCACGTGTAACTTCGAGAGTGACGCGTGGTGCTTCGTGTTTTACAAGATCCCCAAAATGTTTGAGTGATTCCAGCAACGCATCGGTGATGGGATTGGCAAATTGGAGCGTTACCAGCTTGCGATTGGTTGTTTCGTCAATGATGCCGGAAAGCGATCCGTCGTACTGAATGCGACCGTCAGCAATGATCACGACCCGTTTACATAATGCCGCCACGTCTTTCATGTAGTGGCTGGTTAACAGAATCGTGATCTTTCGTTTTTCCTGGTAGTACTTCAGGAATTGCTGGATGTTGTGTTGTGCGACCACATCGAGACCGATGGTGGGTTCATCCAGAAACAGAACTTCGGGACTGTGGAGCAGGGCAGCGGTGAGTTCCATCTTCATTCGTTCACCCAGCGATAATTCTCGCACCGGCTGGCTTAGTAATTCACGTAATCCAAGTAGGTCCGACAATTCATCGAGTGTATTCTGGAATTGCTTCGTATCGATTCCATAGATTTGCTGGTGGAGTCGGAAAGATTCCTGAGCGGGTAGATCCCACCAGAGTTGGTTTTTCTGTCCCATCACGAGCGCGAACCGTCGGCGATAGTCGTTCTCGCGTTCCCAGGGAGTGTAGCCCATTACACTGGCCGTACCTGAGGTAGGATGAATCACGCCTGAAAGCAGTTTTAGAGTGGTCGTTTTGCCGGCACCATTAGGCCCCAGAAAAGCGACGAACTCGCCCTGTTCCACTTGAAGATTAATTCCCTTGACGGCCTGGACGTCTTTGTGTGTACGTTTAAAGAGACCTTTGATTGACGCGCGCAAACCCTCCTTCTTCTGATAGACACGGTAGGTCTTTTGCAGGTTGTGTAGTTCAATCAAAGCCATAGGCATTGATTATAGAGACCATTCAGGGAGAGCGTGAGTACTCAAACTTTCGGGAAGTACGATATCTTCCCTAATGGTTTACTCGGGGTGAGTGAACGTGAAGTTCTGACTCTGACTAAAGAACGCGATAGGGTTGTCATAAACAACCTGACGAATCAGTGCTTCGCTATGACCGCGGCGTCGCATTTCCAGAATTAAGTCTGGAACCGCTGTCGGCTTACTTGGCCCCCAGTCACCGGCTGAATTAACCAATAGGCGTTCCGCGCCACACAATTCGATAATGTCAGCGGCTCGTTGAGGAGTACACTTTGTGACAGGGGAGAGAGTCATTCCCGCCCAGAATCCGCGTTCCAGCACTTCTTTTGCGGTGTGTTCTTCAACATGATCGACCAGCACGCGGGAAGGATCAACTCGGGAGTCCGCAGTGAGCATGTCCAGAATCATGCGGGTTCCCTGGTATTTGTCTGCCAGATGAGGCGTGTGGATCAGGATTTGTTGGTTATATTCAATCGCCAATTCCATGTGCTCAAGAAAAATGGTCGATTCGTTCTTGGTGTTTTTATTGAGTCCGATTTCTCCGATGCCAAGTACGTTCGGCTTATCCAGGAATTCCGGGATCATTTTGATTACTTCGCGTGAAAGCTCGACATTTTCGGCTTCCTTGGCATTGATGCACAGCCACGTGTAATGTTGGATACCGTACTGGGCAGCACGTTTAGGTTCGAAGTCAGTTAGTTGACGGAAGTAATCCCGAAAACTATCGACACTTCCCCGGTCAAACCCGGCCCAAAACGCTGGTTCGCTCATGCCGACACACCCCATCTTCGCCAAGGTTTCATAGTCATCCGTCGTTCGGGAAACCATATGGATGTGAGGATCGAAGTAGTACATGTCAGATTCCGAGTTGTAAATAGTTTGAAAGGGAGCCAGCTGTTTAGATTAGAGATTAAATTTTTCTCGCCAATTGTCTTCAAAGACACGTGAAAACAGCATTTGGATTTGCGAGGCTTTGGATTCGTTGGCATCCTGCAATAGGATCTGTAGTCCTTGCCTGATCAGACTCATTCGATTGTCTTCATTGACACAGCCCTCGGCGCGTTCAAGCCGATCAAGAGAAGCTGCTAATTCAAGGATTTTCCCTCGAATTTCGAGGTATTCTCGATCCAGAACTTCTTGTGAATTCAATGGTATCGACATAATGCTGTGACGCTTACTCCAGAGATCTGCGTGGGTGATTGCTTATCTATTTAGTTTGTATTTGAAGGCAACTTAAATCAAGACACTGGCAAGAATAAAGCCAGCACCTTTTTAAAAGTGCCGGCTTCGCAGAGTGGGTGTTTTTAGTGTGATTTAGAAGGCACCGCCGTTTTCAGTACGACGGGGTGGGAAACGTAGTTGATTACGTTTGTCCTCGGGCTTTAATGATGGTTTCACCAGTGGTTCTGGATTTTCATTGTCGAATCCTGATCCGAGACCTGTTGATGACTTCACGTTTTTGTATCCTGCGTAGTTAAGCAGAGTATTAATCGTGATTGACTCAATATTGTAGTCTTTCGCTCGAGTTTCAAAGCGGTTATAGGTTTGACGGTCCACATTTAGGATCGCATCGGTCTTACCGCGGACAAGATACTGGGTATCTACGGTGATTCCACCTGTGCGAATCAGGTTAGCAGCGTCAGTTTCCTGCGTGTTATCGATGGATAGTTCTGCATCGATGACGCCACCCGCCGAGCGAATGATATTTTTGACTCGATCACGGTCGCTTTTTCCATCACCATCGATGTCAAAGAACCCGATCAAGGCGAAATGAACACTGATACCGCGTTGCCACAATGGTGAGTAGATCTGGTCTCCAAGCAGTATTGGATCGTTAATGCTGTCTTCAATAATTCGACATTCTGCAAAGTCACCGTCAATGATCTTCAGAACCTCAATACGTCCTTTAATATCTTCAGGACCCCGCATAACCCCCAGTTGATTCTCAGGATAAACACTGAAGGTAGTTAGCGGTTTCAGATCATCAGTGCTTCCGATATTGATCCAAACCGTTCCCGATGCTTCATTGACTGAAGTGATCTTGCCGTCAGGAATTTCGAATCGCTCGCTCTTGGGGCGGGCTTTAAGCTGAGCGACCAGATTATTTTCAGCCTGATCTTCGAGGCGTTTTTCAGCATCTGCGATTTGATTGTTACGATTAGTGATTTCCTGATCCTTCGCCGCCAACGCTTGTGTATGCTTTTGCTTCGCGGCATCGATACCTGCAGAAGCAGCCTGACGGTCAGCGCGGAAAGTTGCCAGATCTTCTACTGCGGTAGTGATATTGGCCTGCGTATCAGTGAACTGCGTAGCTGTATCGGTCCGCTGGCTGTCGCGCAGAGCAATCATTTGTTTGTTGAGGGCTTCGACCTGCCCCTGTAATTGTTTCTTGTCATTCAGTAACGTTTGGTTGCGATCGGTTAGTGCTCTGGCAACCGTTACATAATTAACTTCAGCACCGTTGGGTACCAAGCCAGGGTACGATTGTTGGAAAGCTTTGAAAGAGGTTTCTAAATTATCCGCTTTCGCTTTGATATCTGCCCCAATTTCATTCCGTTTTGGCTCGTCGGAGAGCCATTCATCACGATCGGTATCTTCGGCACCAATAAATGGTTGTACCGTCAGCGACATGTATCTTTCAGTAGCTGCCACGACCGCACTTTTCTCGGCGGCCTGTTTTAACTTTGCCTGCTCATCAAGGAATGATTGCTGTTCCTGAAAAAGAATGGCAACCCAGACAAGTGCACCGATCGATGTCATGACGGATATAATAAATGCAACGGTGATGATAGTACCTTCACCGTTTGATTGTTTTTTTCGTTTGGCCATCGTGCTAATAAGCTCCGCGTTAATTCAAAATGGCTGAGTTTTGCCGGTTTGCGTTAACAGATCTGATGTATGAAAAAAGAACGTACGTTTATCAATAGTTACAACAATACTACTTCATTTTGTATCGTCTTTCTAATAGAAGTTACCTCAACCTGTATACTCAGCCCTAAAATATCAACTAATTGGTATATTCGCTAAAGTTTAACACCCTCTATTCTTATTGCTGAAAGGGACCTTTGTTCTCCAGAATCTCAAACAGATTCTTTGGTGCTTGTAGGCTGCAATTAGAGTCTATACTGCATTGAGAATTAGGTTGCAGGAGCCTCAAAATCATGTGAATGGGTTACAATCAGTAGCATTCGGCAGGTTTCGAGTTTACGACGCCACTGTGAGTAGCGATCGTAAAGTGGGACAGAGTAATAGATCCCTCACTATATATAGAAGCAAGCACAAAACAGGGGCGTTATGGGATCTGAAGAGCGACAACAGGAATTGTTTAGTAGTGCAGAGGATGAAGCGGACACTTCATCGACTCCAAGTGCAAATCAGCCTACTCAGGCTGAAACTGTAGAATCGGTTGCCGAAATAGCTGCAGTGAACCAGGGACAGGGCAGAGAGTTTCAAACGATTCCCCTGGATGAATCGGTTGTTTATGTCATCGATTCTTATGCCTTGATATACCAACTCTTTTTTGCGTTGCCACCAATGAGTGGGCCAAGCGGGCAGCCGATAGGAGCGATTCATGGCTATGTCCGGGATATCGTTGAGTTAATCGAAAGTAAATCTCCGACACATGTGATTGCGGTTTTTGATCCTCCGGGTAAGGTGTTTCGCCATGAGTTCTATCCTGAGTACAAAGCGAATCGGGACCCGATGCCGGACGATTTGCGAAATCAGATTCCCAATATAAAGCGAATGCTGGATGCGATGGGGATTGCTCGGTTAGAAGTCCCGAATTTTGAGGCTGACGATGTAATGGCGACGGTTGCTCAGCTAATCGATCAGGCCGGTGGTAAGGCCTTTTTGGTAACCAGTGACAAAGACTGTCGCCAGCTCATCAGCGACAACGTGAAGATGTATAACATTCGCAAAGATGTTCTTTTTGACGCAGAGGATCTGATGCAAACTTGGGGGATTCGTCCGGATCAGGTTGTCGATTTCCAGGCCCTCGTTGGCGACAGCGTTGATAATGTTCCGGGAGTACAGCAGATTGGGCCGAAGACAGCAACAGCGCTGCTGGCTGAATTCGGAGATTTGGAAGGAGTGCTGGAAAACGCTCATACGGTCAAGGCAAAGAACCGGCGTGAAAAACTTATGCATGGTCGGGAAGATGCGATGATGAGTCGCCGTCTGGTGGAATTGGATCGCCATATAGAGATGGAAATTGATTGGAAGTCGGCACAACTTGGCGGTATAGATCAGGCCGAAGTCGAGAAGCTTTGTGATGAGTTTGGTTTTCGCCGGTTGAAAGATCGCCTACTCAATGCAGATGTAGAAACGGCACCCGTCGTTTGGGAATGCGAATATCAATTGGTGGAATCTGTCGGACAGTTGAAGGAAATTCTGAGCAGAATCACTAAGGATGATCTTTTAAGTATTGATACTGAGACCACTAGTGTACGTGCGAGCGCCACTGAGTTGGTGGGTTATTCCTTTGCATGGGAAGAAGGAATTGCTTATTACGTTCCGGTGAAGAGTCGTGAAGAAGACGTTCAACTTGATGCAGATGAAGTTCGTGAAGCGATGCGAGTTGTACTTGAGGATTCGCATATTAAAAAGATCGGTCAGAATTTGAAGTTTGACATGGTTGTCCTGCGGCAGCATGGTATCCGTATGCAGGGACTTTATTTTGATACGCTAGTCGCTCATTATTTGCTGGAGCCTGGAGTAAGAAATCACAAGTTGGATACGTTGTCTCTCAGATATCTGAATCATAAGCCAGTCTCTTTCGAAGAATTGTGCGGCAAAGGTAAGAAACAAATCACGATTGATCAGGCACCTCTCGGACAAGTTACGAACTACGCCGCAGAAGATGCGGATGTGGTGCTTCGCTTAGTCGGCATATTAGAAACGATGATCGACGACAAAGGTTTGACGAGTTTATTGCATGATGTGGAATTGCCGCTCATTGAAGTTTTGGTCGAGATGGAATGCAATGGGATTCACGTTGATACAGAATTGCTAGGTGCGATGAGTGAACGGTTTACGGTGCGGCTCGCATCGTTGCGAGAATCTATTCATCAGGAAGCCGGCAGTGAGTTCAATATCGACTCTCCCAAGCAACTTAGTAAAGTGCTGTTTGAAGATCTGGCTTTACCCATCATTAAGAAGACAAAAACTGGTGCAAGTACGGATGCTGAGGTATTGAATCAATTGGCCGCAATGGATGTTGGTGAACTTCCTCGGTTAGTACTTGAGTACCGCCAGATCGCCAAACTCAAGAGCACCTATGTGGATGCTTTGCCGGAGTTGGTTAATGAAGAAACATCACGAGTCCACTCGGCTTTTAATCAGGACGTGGCGGCAACTGGGCGGTTAAGTAGCGCGGATCCTAATCTGCAGAATATCCCGATTCGCAGTGAAGAAGGTCGCCAGATCCGAGAAGCCTTTATTCCTCAGCAGGAAGGCTGGAAGTTACTGGCAGCCGACTATTCTCAAGTGGAACTTAGAGTACTTGCCCACTTTAGTGGTGATGACACATTACAGCAGGCATTTATTGACGATCGAGACATTCATGCCAAAGTGGCGGCTGAAGTGTATGGCGTTGAGTTGGACGAGGTGACCAGAGAAATGCGTAGTAATGCCAAGGCGGTAAATTTTGGTGTTATTTATGGACAGTCGGCATTTGGGTTAGCCAAGAGTTTAGGGATCTCCAAAGCTGAAGCCGCTGACTTTATTGATACTTATTTCGCGCAGTATCCAGGTATCGAAAAATTCATGCTCGATACTCTGGCGTTGGCTCATCAGGAGCGGTCGGTTGGTACGATTCTTGGACGCAGGCGGCCTGTCAGTGATGTGCGTAACCCGGATACTTTGAAAGACAAGCGTCAACGAAACTTGTCAGAGCGGATTGCTATTAACACGGTGATTCAGGGATCAGCAGCAGATATTATCAAAATCGCGATGATCGAAGTACTCGCTCGACTGGAAGAAGGGGATTTTGAAGCCCGGTTATTGTTGCAAATCCATGACGAATTAGTCTTTGAAGCACCTGATGCCGAGCTTGAAAGACTTGAAAAAATGGTACGCGAAGAAATGGCCGGAGCGGCTGATCTTTCCGTTCCTCTCAAAGTTGATATCAGCACTGGAGCAACCTGGGCAGAATGTAAATAAAAATCGAAATACCCAAATTTCGGTAATTGGATACATCCCAAATCTGTGCCTATAATGCACCTATACCTCCAAATAGGGGAGTCATACTCCGCTTTTTGGGGGCTCACCTTATTATCTTTTCTTATTACATCAAAAGCCTAAACACCCCCGTTTATCGCGATTGATGATTATTCCTCCCTACTACTTTTCCTTTCCTGTTTGATACTGGAGCGGCTTTTCATTGGTCTAGTTTCTATTGTCCACCGTAGCTTTGGCGGCGGAGGTCTTTACACGCTTGTGGGTTACTAGGCGAATGCTAAAGTGCTTGATTTCAATCCTCTATGATAAAGCAGACAGTTATTTGCGGCATTTGCGGCGGAATTGGCAGCGGCAAGACTTACATAGCCCAGCAATTCCAGTTGTTTGGTGCTGCGGTGTTTAATGCTGATCACGTTGGTCATCGTGTGTTACTACATGACGATGTGAAGGCATGTTTAGTAGAACGATGGGGCAATGCTATCTTAGATGAGGCATCCGAAATTGACCGTTCTAAAGTGGCGGCTTTGGTGTTTGCTCAGACAACTCAGGCGCAAAGAGATAGAGAATTTCTGCAGGCGGTAACCCATCCTTTGATTGAGCAGGAATTAGAAGCGTTTATTGCTAACTCTGACTCTGAGGTTGTCATCATAGATGCTGCGTTGTTGCTCGAAACGGGTTGGCAATCGGTTTGTCATCAGATCATTTTTGTCGATGCGTTAGCTCACGTAAGGTTGAACCGTTGCCAACAACGAGGGTGGGCCGAAGATCAGTTTCGTTCTCGCGAGGCTGCCCAGTGGAGTCTTGAGCAAAAGCGAAGCCGAGCAGATTTTGTCATTGACAATAATGGTGATGTGAAGCGTACGACCGAAATGATTGGAAAAGTTTGGCAGGCCTTGTCCACGTCAGGTTCATTAGCTAGAGAGCAGGTGTGAAGATGAGTGATCAGCAACCTGATACCGATCGCCGATCGCAGGATCAGAACTCCTCGTCGTCCGGAAACCGTGTCGACCGCCGAGGTCCGTTGAACCGTGCTTTGATTCTCGAAAAGAAATCCGCTCGCAATGAATCTTCGGCAGAGCGTGACTTTAAAGATAACGATGGCGAATATATTAACCGCCAGAGTACGCATGACCCTTTATCTATAGCCGAGAAGGTCACTCGGGAACTACAGCGGGGTGAAAAGCTAAGTGAGCAGATTGTTCACTCAACTGAGGAACAAGCAGATTTAGGACAACTTCAGAGAATGAGTATGCCTGAGTTGCTTGTGGAAGCAGAAAAAGTAGGTATTGAGGATGCTACAGGGCTAAAGCGTCAGGAATTGATCTTTTTGATTCTCAAGCGACTGGTCAAAACCAGTGGCTTAATGTTTGGAGTCGGTACGCTCGAAATCCTTCCCGATGGATTTGGGTTTTTGCGAAGTCCCGACTATCACTATTTATCTTGTCCCGATGATATCTATGTGTCACCGAGTCAGATCCGACGTTTTAATTTGCAAACAGGGGTGACGGTTGCGGGGCAGATCCGACCTCCAAAAGAGAACGAACGTTACTTCGCTTTGTTGCGGGTTGAATCGGTTAATAATCAAGATCCGTCCGATAATGTAAATCGTGTACACTTCGATGACTTAACTCCTCTTCATCCGTCGAAGCGAATGATGCTTGAGCACGATCCTCGGGAACATTCGACCAGAGTGGTTGATATGGTGACACCGATTGGTTTTGGGCAGCGAGGGTTGATCGTCAGTCCACCGCGTACAGGTAAGACAGTTTTGCTGCAACAAATGGCCCGTGCGGTATTAAAGAATTTCCCTCAGGCTTATGTCATTATGTTGTTGATTGACGAGCGTCCAGAAGAAGTGACTGATATGGAACGTGAAGTCCGTGGTGAGAATTGTGAAGTCATTAGTTCGACATTTGATGAACCCGCCTCCCGACACGTTCAGGTTTCTGAAATGGTCATTGAAAAGGCTAAGCGGATGGTCGAATGTGGTCGAGATGTAATTATCTTTCTCGATTCAATTACGCGTCTGGCAAGAGCCTGGAATTCGGAGTGTCCTGCCTCGGGTAAAGTGCTTACCGGTGGCATTGATGCTAATGCACTTCAGTACCCCAAGCGATTTTTTGGCTCTGCTCGGAGTGTTGAAGAAGGAGGTTCATTAACGATTCTCGCAACGGCATTAGTTGATACCGGTAGTCGGATGGATGACGTAATTTTTGAGGAGTTCAAAGGGACAGGGAATTTGGAAATTGTGCTTAGTCGAAAGATTATGGAGAAACGGATTTTTCCAACGATTGATATTAATGCGAGTGGAACAAGACGCGAAGAAATATTGCTTGATCCTGAAGAACATCGTCGAATTTCGCTTACCAGACGCGTTCTCGCTGATCTGGATTCCGCAGAGGCGATGGAATTGTTGATAAGAAAAGTCGCCGCCTCGAATTCCAACGCAGAATTCCTGATGAGTATTAACCCTGAAGAATCTCAGGCATAGCGATAACAACCAGAGATTCAGCTAATTGTAGGAGTGGTGCAATGCCACAGACTTTTGAGAGTAAAACAGACAATGTCGATGGTAAATATGCCATTATTGTTTCGCGCTATAATGAGAATATTACCCGCCGATTACACGACGGTGCCATTGCGACATTAGTAGATGCCGGGATCAGGGAAGATGCTATAAACGTAGCCTGGGTGCCAGGTGCCTGGGAATTGCCAATTGTTGCGAAACAGTTTTTAGCTTCGCGGCAATATGCAGGTGTGATTTGCTTGGGAGCTGTTATCAAGGGGGAGACGACCCATGACTTATATATTAATACACAAGTTAGCAACAGCTTGGGCAATCTGAGCTTGGAGTATGAACTTCCGATAGGCTTTGGGTTGCTAACCTGTCAATCGATGGAACAGGCGATGAACCGTGCTGGTGGTACGGTGGGCAATAAGGGCGAAGAAGCAGCTAAAGCCATGTTGGAAACCTTAAGTGTCATGCGGCAGGTTGCCGAGGCAAATAACGGGTAATCACACGCATTAATCTCGCGCTCTGGCGAAAAAGGAATAGAGGCATGTTTGAGCATGATGAAGATAACGAGCCATTGAGCGGTCGTAGCCTAGCTCGGGAAATTGTTGTTCAGGTTCTTTTTGAAGATGACTTGAACCCGGATGGTGATCCCGGGTTGGCAGATCAGTTTGTAGCCGAACGCCTGCAGGGGGCATCTGCCGGATTAGCAGGATTTACGAAAGAGATGATTGGTGAACTGCGTCAGTCTAAATCTCTTGTGGACTCTATTCTGGAAGAGAGCTCTGAAAATTGGTCGTTATCCCGAATGGCACCGACCGATAGAAATATTCTACGTCTGGGAGTTTACGAATTGACCCAGACAGATACGCCGGGACAGGTTGTTATTCACGAAGCGGTGGAACTGGCGAAACGTTTTGGTACCGAGGATTCACCACGATTTGTAAACGGTGTGTTGGATCGTATCTTTGGTGGGGATAGCAGCGGTAATTAGCTGATAACCTCCTGTTCGATTAATCCACTGACGAAGGCATCTGCGTCGAATTGGGCCAGGTCTTCGGCCTGTTCACCCTGACCGACAAAAAGAACAGGGATTTCGAATTCCTGCCGAATTGGTAGGATCACGCCCCCTTTAGCTGTTCCGTCAAGTTTACTGAGGATGATCCCGGTGCAGTTGGCAGCTTCGGAGAACCCTTTAGCCTGGCTAACTCCGTTTTGTCCGGCCGTTGCATCGAGGACGAGGAAGACTTCATGAGGAGCATCTGGTATCTGCTTACTCATCACCCGGAATATCTTCTCCAGCTGTTTCATGAGGTTGGTTTGAGTCTGTAAACGACCTGCCGTGTCGACGATACAGACATCAGCATTCTGTTCGATCGCTGTTGCGACGGTGCGGTGCGCGACGCTGGCTGGGTCTGTGTTAGCTTCCCCGGTAACGATTTCTGCACCAAGTCGTTCAGACCAAATAATGAGTTGTTCAACGGCAGCAGCACGGAAAGTATCCGCCGCCCCAAGAACGACTTTTTTCCCCTGATTTTGAAAGTAATTAGTGAGCTTGGCAATCGAAGTAGTTTTCCCGGACCCGTTTACGCCAACAACAAGTATGACTGTCGGACCGGACTCGGCATAGCGAACTGGTTGGATAGGTTGAGCGAGGATCGTTTTTAGGTGACTGCGAATTTCTTCGAGAGCCTGCTCAAATTGAATGACTCGCCCGGAAAACTTTTGCTCGATATTGTCGCGGATTTCAGCGGACGGTTTCGCTCCCATGTCAGTTTTCACAAGTATGGCAAAGAGTCGGTTGAGGAATTCCTCGTCGACAAGCTGCCCTTCGGATTTGAAAATATCCCGTATGTCGGTGTGTAAAACGTCGCGGGTTTTTTTGAGCCCCTTCCGAACTCGACTCCATAGAGAACCAGCTGCGGAATTATCAACAGGCGTGTTGGCTGCGACAGCCTCAATCGAAGCTTCATCCCCGTTGGGATGAGCGTTTGATCCACTGTCTTTTGGCTGCTGCTCTTCTTTCTTCGATTTCTTGAAGAATGCCATCGGAGTTTTTCTCGGTCTAAAGTTACTGATGAGTAAACGTTTTCAAAATAGGCTGCTGATTGTCAGTATATCACTATCAATCATCCGGCAAAGGTAGGGGGGGTAACCGATGGACTACCTTAAAATATGGATTGCGATGCATAAGTGGTGATTAATGAATTAAGTAAATTAGCCCGCAAAGTTTACCCTGCTTATCCAGATTTACCTAATTTGTGTGTCTTGGTTGAACTAATCCGCAAAGGTTATCGCAATAAGCGGAATAATTGTCATTTCACTCACAAAGTTGGTTAATTGTTCTTAATTATTCTTCGCCAAAGCTCCGAAAACATGGTTGTGTAGCAAAAAGTACATTTTGCCTGTTTGTATTTATGGATGAATACCAGGTAATAGTTGTGGGAAATTTAAGGCTTTGATTTGTTCTCTGAGCAAGTGAGGCGGGCCAAGTATTTCCTAGATACAAGTTTTATGGAGGATATTGGGAAATGAAACTCAGTAAGTACGCACTACTGGGCGCTTTTGCATTCGCTGTTATGACAGGTGGCGTTTCTGCCGACGAATTGCAGCAGCCCGTACTAGAGCCAATCGCTTACACTTTGCAGGATGCTGCTGATTCACCATCGGATGATGGTACTTGGAGCCTCTTCAAGCGTGATGGCGAAGGCCTTGAAATTTCTGGTTGGACTCAAGTTGGTTACCATGACGGTTCCGACGGTTTGTTCAACTCTGCCGCTAATGCTAAGTCTGTTGGTGTAGAACAGCTTTGGTTTGCTTTCGATAAAGCATCCGATTCTGACGCTGAAGGATTTGGCCTTGGATATCACTTTGACCTTACCTATGGTCGTCATGCAGAAAACACCAATGCTTTCGGCAACCCTAATGCGGGCCAGGCCGGCGATTGGGATACCGAAGCAGATGACTGGGCAATGCCTCAGTTGTACTTAACCGGTCACTTAGGTGATTGGGACATTACGCTAGGTAAGTTCTACACTTTAGTTGGTTACGAAGTTGTTCAAGCGAATGGTAACTTCTTCTACAGCCATGCTAAGACGATGAACAACAGTGAGCCATTTACTCACACGGGTGTTCTCGCTAGTAAAACGACTGAAACTGGCATGGATCTGACTGTCGGATGGACTGCTGGTTGGGATACAGGTTTTGATTCCAACGGTTCAAACGGTATTATCGCTCTAGGTAAATCTTTAGGCGACAACATCGGTTTGAATTACGTCACGACTTTCGGTGACATTTCTGAAACTGAGAATGGATATACTCACAGTATCGTGATGGATATTACTCTTGGCGAACGAATGTCATACGTTTTCCAAACTGATTACGTCGATACAACAACCCGTTACGAAATTGGTGTGAATCAGTATGTGTTCTACACTGTTTCTGATGATGTTGCTGTAGGTGCTCGTCTGGAATGGTGGAGAAACGGTTCTACTCCAGGACAGGATAGTGAGTATTCTGTGACAACAGGTGTTAACTGGCGACCACAGTCCAGTTTTGATCTTGTCATTCGTCCAGAAATTCGAATTGACTGGGATGACACCAGTGTAGACACAGAAACTATTTTCGGTGTCGATGCTATCTTAAGCTACTAAGCTACAAAGATAATCTCACAACTAAGAAACCACCGGTTCTTACGAGCCGGTGGTTTTTTGTGTAGATATCGGTAGGTATTCGGTTGGGAGTATTAAATACCGATCTTTGCCTTTGGTAAGCATTCATCGAAGGAAAATACTTAGGCCTTATAAATAAACTGAGAAAAGCTGGATCAAATGAAGTTTGCAGACGATTCGGTATGACGAGTATCAAAAGATTTCGGTTTGGATATTTTGTCAGATGTACCAAAAAATTATATTGTCACTTTGTTTTTCAATAAGCACACTGGTTGGTGTTTTTCCACCGCAGGCTGTTGGCAAAGAACTGGGAGATACCGCTGCGCTCGTACAGCCTCAATGGTTACATAGCGTGACGGTCAAATTAGATGAATTAGAGGGTGACGGGGAAGAAGGCCCCCCGAAGGGTGTAGGTGAACGTGAGATTCTTGGAGAACGATTTGGCTTGCTTTACAGATTGCGTAACCGAGAAAGCAGTTCCTGGAATCTTCAACCAAGATTTAGCGGTTGGACCTCAGTCGGTTTTCATGACCAAAACAATGGACTCTTTAACAATCATGCGCACGGCGTCAATTTACATCAGTTGTGGATGACGATCGAGAGTGAACCAACGGGTGAGAACGGACAGAAGCCGATGATCGGGTATCGGGCTGATGTGGTTTATGGAGTGGATGGTCCCGATACACAGGCATTTGGCAACCCACCAGGTAACTGGGACTTTCAAAATAACTGGGAAGACGGAAAGAATGGCTGGGCCATGCCTCAGCTGTATCTTCATGGCACGATAGGGAAATTCAATTATAAGTTGGGACATTTTTTCACCCCCGTAGGCTATGAAACAGTGACGGCTCCTCATAATTTCTTCTATAGTCATGCTCAAACGATGTTCAATAGTGAGCCCTTTACCCATACAGGTGTCCTGACAGAATTTACCACTGAGAATGAATCCACGGTTTATCTCGGTTGGTCTTTAGGGTGGGATTCTGGTTTTGCACAATCTGAAGATGGAAATAACGGAATCATTGGTTTTGCTAAGAACCTTACCGAAGATATCGCGGTGACCTATATGAGCACCTTCGGAAACCTCGGCTGGCGAGGTGAAGGGTATTCACACAGTATCGTGTTTGATTTAGCTTTGACGGAAAATCTGACATACGTATTACAAAGTGATTATGTAAATACCAGTAGCGTCTCAGATCCGGGCGATGATATAGGACTTAATAACTATCTGATTTACAAGATCGATGACTGCTGGAGTCTTGGTACCCGATTCGAATGGTGGCGAGATAATTCGACTTCAAAGAACTCTTTTACGGTCGGGGCTAACTGGCGTCCAGGCAAAGGCCTGTTTCTTTTAAGACCAGAGATCCGATCGGACTGGATTCCTGCAGAGGATTATTCAGAAACAGCATTTGGTATCGATGCGATTGTTGAATTCTAAGCTTTACGGATACCGCAAAAGAGCTCTTCACACCATCTCGAATCGGTGCATGCGATCTGTGCACTTTGCCTGCTTCTTAAACAGGCGATTAATTTTTTGTTATTACCAATAAATTAATCTTAATTTTCATCACGTAATAAAATCGCCTGTATATGGCTTTATCCAGCGTTTTGCAGCTTCTCTTCGATGTGGAAGTCTTCTTCTAAAAGCCGTTTTGGCACGGTTCTTGCATTTCTTATTAACCGAGTCTTATCTGCATTTTTATTGTGCAGATGGAATTTAGGTATCCACGGAAGGCGGCTCGACGGAGCCAAGTACCTAAAACGGACTTAGTTCAAGTAATTCAAGTTGTTGGAAAATACCAACACAAACAAAAATCCATTTGGAATCGGGAGTTAATATCATGTTGTCTCTGAGATTAGATCAGAGTTGGCTTGGCAAAATGTTGTGCTTGCTAGCATTGATGATTGGTACGAGCGTGTTCGTACCAACAGCGCAGGCTTTTCAGGATGAAGAGCCGGCCGCTGTTGTTGAAGAAGATACAGCGGTGGAAGAATCCACCACAGAAACGGAAGAAGCGGAGTCCGTAGATACTGAAGCAGAAGCAGAAGCTGAGGAAGCACCTTATTACGATAAGGCAGAGTCCAACTATATAACCAATACGTTGTTCATGATGATATGTGCAGTCTTGGTTATCTTAATGCAGCCGGGTTTCGCTCTCCTTGAAGTTGGTTTAAACGCTAAGAAAAACACCGTTAACATTCTCTTTAAGAATGTGATGGATCTTTCAGTAGGTGTGTTACTTTATTTCTTCATTGGCTGGGGAATTATGTATCCCGGTGATGTCGACTATTTCGCATTTGCTGGTTTTGGGGTAGCTGCTGATACTACCGATGCAGGAGCTTTAGATTATGGTTTTAGCAACTCGGTTGATTTTCTCTTCCAGGTAGCTTTTGCAGCCACTGCAGCGACGATTGTTTCGGGTGCTGTTGCGGGGCGTATGAAATTTGGTGCGTACTTAACGTTCAGTGCTTTGTTAACCGGTTTGATTTATCCTATCAGCGGTGCTTGGAAATGGGGTGGAGGCTTTCTTGACCAAGCTGGTTTTCAGGACTTCGCCGGTTCCGTCGTGGTACATGCCGTTGGAGGTTTTGCTGGTCTTGCCGGTGCTATCGTACTTGGCCCTCGTTTGGGGCGTTTCACCGACGGTAAATCAACACCACTGCCGGGCCAGAATATAACCTTTGCGGCTATTGGCGTCTTCCTTTTGTGGGTGGGATGGTATGGATTTAATCCTGGTAGCCAGCTCACTTATGGTGGCTTAGACGAAGCAAATGCAACCACCTATATCGCATTGACCACAACACTGGCCGCCGCTGCTGGTGCTGTAGCAGCTATGTTAGTTGCCTGGCTGGCTTTTGGTAAGCCAGATGTAACGATGGCATTAAACGGTGTACTTGCTGGGCTTGTTTCGATTACGGCAAACTGCGATCAGGTATCCACTACATCAGCACTGTGCATTGGGCTTGTCGGTGGTGTCTTGGTTGTTGCCGGTATCGTATTGCTCGACAAGCTAAAGATTGACGACCCAGTGGGCGCATGGCCAGTTCACGGACTGTGCGGTATTTGGGGAGGCATTGCGACAGGTTTGTTCGGGACGGGCAGTGACCTTGCTCGTGGAGAGTATATCTGGGTTCAGTTTTACTCAACTGCGATTATCTGTGCTTGGGCCTTTGTAACCATGTATGCATTGTTCATGACCCTTAAGGCAATTGGCATGCTACGCGTATCACGAGAAGAAGAAGAAATGGGACTCGATTTGTCAGAGCACGGTATGCGTGCTTACGGCGATAACCTGTCCTAAAACAGGAGCATGGTCTGGTAGGACCTGAGGTGATTCGAAACACGAGTAGTTAGTGTTTAACCGCCAGCAGGGACAAATTGGCTCACCTTGAGTTCTACCGGGTTACGGATTGGTTCTCGATCCGAGAGGATACCCCAAATGGTTCTGGATAAGTAACCGCCTTGCTTATCCAGAGCCGGGGTACCACTCTTATGCTTCTAAGTTCAAGGAGAACGGTTTCCTAACCCGGAACCGTTCTCCTTTTTTTATTCGCCTAGGACTATTACAATACTGAAAACAACCGTCGTCCATTTGCCGATTGAAATCATGAAATTAATCATTGCCATTATTCAGCCCAGCCGTCTGGAAGATGTGAAAGCCGCTTTGACTGAGGTAGAGGTGTCCCGGCTGACAGTAATGGATTGTCAAGGCTTTGGCCGACAAAAAGGACAGACGGAAATGTACCGTGGTCGCGAGCTCACGGTTAATTTGTTGCGCAAAACCCAATTGCAAATTGCTGTCAATGACGAATTCGTTGAGCCAACGATCCAAGCCATCCTAAAAGCTGGCCGTACGGGAGAATCGGGTGCCATTGGCGATGGTAAGGTTTTTGTTCTGCCCATGGACGACTGCGTGCGTATTCGGACGGGTGAACGTGGCTCCGATGCGATCTAGCTGGTAAAAGTTGTTGGTAAATGTGAATACCGACAAATGCAGAGCGCTCGTAAAGTCTTACGGCGTCTGAGTACGAACCATTTGGCCCAAATATTTGTCCCGGACAGGTTCCGGTAGTGGCCGGTCAAATTCCGGAGGACGCATACCTCCGAGATCGGCTCCGATTTCTGTCGCGGAGTAGGGATCAAACAGGGCGGCACGATATTGCTGCTGACGGATCTCTCCGCGAGGTTTAGTCACCTGCTCCTGAAAGTGCTGACAGCCTACACTCGCCAGACTGCTCAATAGTAGCAGTGAGAGTGTGGTAATGTAGTGCCCACGTTGCATGAGGGAGAATCCATAATATCAAGTTCATACTAGTTAGAGCTCTCGATCCGGTAGGGTGGGATTATAGTGACCTATTGGATTCTCCGATACACCATTGTGCTAAGTTGAATTCACTCCCAAACTCTCGTCTTCTGGCAGTTTGTCTTCTAGTTTATCTGGGGCTCTCATGTTAGACTTGTAGCAATCCCCGCAGACCCTTTTAGTGGTCTGTTTCAGCTGGTGCGGCAGCTTCCTTCCGTATGAATTTGGGGTCCTTTCACAACTGTGAAGTTCTGATCTGGCCGTCTTGATATTTTCACACGCTTAGCCGGAATTCCGGTGTAAACAACGATTATCCATTTGGGAAAACTTGATTTCTAGTTATGGCTAAAAACCCTAAAGAAGATCTGTTCGCAGATTCTACGATGACATTCGGTGAGCACCTGGAAGAGCTGCGTCAGTGCTTGTTCCGTGCGGCGATTGGGTTGGTGATTGGCGTTGGATTTGGTTTGTTCTATGCAGACGATGTCATCAAGCAAATACAGGTCCCACTCAAAGCTTCACTGAGATCTTACTACCGTAATGCGGCCCTTGACCGCATTCAAGATGATGATATTGCTCAGGCGGAGCTGGCAGGCCTGATAACCAAAGAGGACTACGTTTCCAATGACATCGAGGTCGAACTCGATAAGCTGCTCATGAGACTGAAAGTAGCTGTTCCTCAACAACTGGGAGCACTTGACTTTGCATTGTACTCTTTCGTCCCCGATGATTTTATTTTGGAAGCAGGGGAACCGTCAAAACACACAGACTTTTTTAGAAATTTCAAAACGGCATTTGATAGTAAGCAGCCATGGGCAGCGTTTCTATATGGACTTCTCGATGAAGCTCAGCAGGCTGCCGTCGAACGGCTTACAAGGACTGGCGATGGCACGGCTGCTGATGCGATTGCCGTTCTTAATCACTGGGCCAATGATCCGACGGTTTTTAATAACGAGCACATTCGCGAACTTGTAAAGACGTCGATTGAAGCACCTGATGCCTGGTGGTCGGAACTGGATACCAGTGGCGATGAAAACAAGATCGATGTAGATAAAGTATTCGGGACTCTTACCAACGCCATCGAACAGCCCAGTGTTGGAACGACGATTGAAGATCGGCGACGACGTGTTAATAAGTTTGCGTTATCTAGCGCCTTCCCTGAGTATCTTCGTTCAGCTCGTCCGGCAACGATCACTTTGCCGGTTTGGGAAAAGAAAGATATCCGCGTGCAAACACTTAATGCTCATGAAGGTTTCATGATTTGGCTCAAAGCAGCCTTTATCGCAGGATTTGTCATTGGTAGCCCCTGGATTTTCTTTCAGGTGTGGGCTTTCGTCGCTGCTGGCTTGTATCCACATGAACGAAAGTACGTTTACATTTATTTACCGTTCTGTCTGGCATTGTTTTTCGGCGGAGCCGCTATGGCGTTCTTCGTTGTGATGGAACCTGTGCTCGATTTTCTTTTTAGTTATAACCGTATGATGGCGATTGATCCGGATCCCCGTATTAGCGAGTGGCTGGGATTCGTGTTGTTTTTACCCATTGGTTTTGGCATCGCCTTTCAGTTGCCATTGGTCATGTTGATGTTACAGAGAATCGGAATTTTTACCACGAAGGCATATCTTGCAAAATGGCGTGTGGCGATTTTGGTGATCTTCATTATTGCGATGTTTCTAACACCGGCTGACCCGTTAAGTATGTTGCTATTGGGTGGCCCGCTAACCGTGTTGTACTTCCTGGGTATTTTGTTGTGCCGATTCATGCCTCGTAGCAAGAACCCGTATGCCGAGAGCTACGATCCTGTATGACTTTTGGACAATGTTGGTGGGGTACTGGCTGGGATTCACCTGGCGTGCCAGATTTGATGATTTATTGTTGCCGTATTACTTTTTCAGATTGAATCGATGAATAGGGAATCCTCTCGAAAACGATCGCGTCGCTATGACCAGCGACCGGCTCGCACTTCACGTAAGGCAGCCGACGGGGAAAGTGTACGTTTGCAAAAAGTATTGGCAGCGGCGGGGTACGGTAGCCGCAGGCACTGTGAAGAGTTAATTACCGCTGGCCGAGTGCAGGTGAATCGGAAGGTTGTAACTGAGTTGGGAGTGAAAGTAGATCCCGGCACAGAAGAAGTGCGTGTCGACGGAGATATTATTGAACGTCCGACCTTGCGGTACTATGTTCTGAATAAGCCTCAGGGGGTCCTTTCGACGAACAGTGATCCGGATGGACGGATTCGTGTAGTGGACTTGATTGGTGATTCCAGTCACTTGTTTACTATTGGCCGATTGGATCGAAGTAGTGAAGGGCTGATCATCGTCACAAATGATGGCGATTTGGCCAATAAAATTGCACATCCCAGCTATCAGATCAACAAAATCTATACGGTCCGTGTTGCTGGTAACATTCAACGCGAGCAACTCGCTGAAGTCCGTCAGGGAGTTTACCTTTCTGATGGAAAGGCGAATGTTGAGTCGATTCGAATTAAAAAGCGTCATAAGCAAACCACTGAATTGGAAATGGTCCTGGCTGAAGGTAAGAATCGTGAAATTCGCCGAGTGTTGGCTCGTGTGGGGCATAAAGTACTCCAGTTGAAGCGAATTGCAATCGGGCCGGTACGTCTGGGGGAGTTGCCAGAAGGTGCTTACCGTGAACTGACGGTGGCCGAAGTGAAGGCATTGAAACGTGTAACTAGTGAGCCGTCATCTCCGTCAACTCGTCGCAAGTACGCAAAAAGAAAAGCGACTACTGGAAATCCAAAACGAAAAGTCGTAAAAAAGACTCAGCAAGGTCGTCGTAAAAAAAATGATGATAGTCGCAGCACAACTCCCGGCACGACACGAAAGTCAGCCCGAGGCGCGGCTCGCAATTCGAAGAAACGTTCTTCAAAATCGAGTAGTGGCAGCAACCCACGCAAACCAGCTAAGAAACGAAACGTAAGGAAACGTCGTTGATGTCTACTGAGCATTGTAATAACCCACTGCATGCTGATTACTATGCAGACGATTCGTCCCATTACACTGCTGAAGTTATTGAAAACGTCAAAGTCGCTCAAGCGACATGGCGAGTCAGGTTTCGTTGTCCGGACGTGGCCGCTAAATGTAAACCAGGTCAGTTCATTATGTTGAAAATCACGGACAGGGATGATCCGCTTATCGGCCGTCCCCTTGCCGTCTTTGATGTTCTTGGAGATAAAAATGGAGTCCCCACGGACCTGGACGCGGTCTACCTCGTGAAAGGTAATCTTACAACTCGCTTAGTGGATGTTGTTGCCGGCCAGTATCTGGATGTTTGGGGCCCATTAGGTAACGGCTTTCTGCCGCAGGAGACACGTCATCTCGTTATGGTTGCTGGGGGGATCGGGCAAACCCCGTTTGTTACTCTTGCCCGTGAATACCTGGGTCTTGCTAATTACAACCGGGATTGTCCGCAGGCTCAAAAGGTAACCCTTTGCTACGGGGCTCGTAACGAGCATCTATTGGCTGGAGTCGATACGTTTGAGGCTGTCAAAGATTTGGACGTCAGGTTATGTACTGATGACGGCTCACGTGGTCATCACGGTCTCGTTACAGAATTGTTAGAACAAGTCCTCTCCGAAGACAAAGAGGCTCATGGCAGCAGTCAGGGTATTCGAGTAGTCTGTTGCGGGCCTGAACCAATGATGGAAGCAGTCGCAAACGTTAGTAAGAAATGGGGGGTTCAATGTCAGGTGTCATTGGAAACCCCGATGGCCTGTGGTATCGGGATTTGCTTCACTTGCGTCACCAAAGTCATCCAGGATGATGGAACTTGGGATTATAAACGAACATGTGTCGAAGGTCCCGTGTTCGATGCATCCAAGATCGTTTGGGATTAAAATCAGCGGCCAAGCTATTCCTTTTCTAGAATAGTGTTACTTGAGATTCGCTGCAGATGAGACAGCAGTTCCCGCTTCAGGTGAGTTGCCTTTTTGCTTCAGTGAGTAGCACATCAGCTTATCTAAAGAACGGATGTAAATGTTACCGTTGTTGAGTGCAACGTGAGCCCAAGTCTCGGTGTTGCTTACTTTCTTTTGTGAAAGAATTTCGAGGGATTCGGGGGTTCCGTTAATTAGGTAGAGAACACCTTTTTGATCTAAACCTAAAATCCGCTCCCCATCGGTAATCAAGCTCCAGTACTTCCCGAAGGGCTGGCTGGTCCATGCTGTTTTCCCATCTTTGAGATTTAGACAGATCAAACGCTGATTTCGGAGATGCATGTATGCGTGGTCTCCAAGTACAACCGGTGATGACATATAAGCTTGGATCGTATTGTTCCAGCTATATTCCTGCTTAATCTTTTCCCCGGCCAAATCATAGAGGAATGATCCGCCACCATAGGAACTTGTGAAGAAACTATCCTCATATCGAATCGGGGTTAGGATATTCATACCTCTGAAGGCAGGGATTTTCACTCCCCACAGTTTTTCACCGCTTGTCCACCCTAAGCCAACTAATTCTTCTCGGGTTTGAACCACCAATTGGGGTTTTCCGTTAATCATTTCAATTGTTGGAGAGGAGAAGGCGCTCCCATTCATCCCGCCTTGATCCTTCGAGGATTGCCACAGTATTTTCCCATTTTCGGCATCAAGTTGAATGACACCACTACCAGCTTGGACAACCACTTTTCCGTCATTGTAAATCGGTGACGATGCAAATCCAAACGAAGGAAGGGGGGATTTGAGTTCCTTCACGAAATCCATCTGCCACAGGATTTTCCCGTCCTTCAGGTTGAGACACGTCAGAACATCTCGCATTCCACCGACAAAGATCTTTCCGTCAGCAACGAGTGGCGTCGAACGAATCCAGCTACCATTTGCAGCAGCAAAGAAAGGAACAGACATCGCTCCGTTCCACTTACTCGTCCAAACTAACTTCCCGGTTTCTTCGCTGTAGCAATAAACAGCTTCATATTTTTTGTCCACGGTTGCGGTAGTGAAAACGAACCCGTCTTGAGTCACGGGACCGGAATAACTTGGCCCCAGGGATACTTCCCACGATTTTTCGACGTCTTCGAGATTTTCAGGAAGCTTAATGTTTATTGTTCCATCTCGCTTTGGACCTCTCCACTGATTCCAGTCGCTATCTTGAGAATGGGCAGAAGAATGGATGGAAAGCAGTACGATAAGTGCTAAAGTGGTGAGATGTTTCATGAGAATTCCCTAAATGAATGGATAGTCAGTGTATTTGTAGACATGACTTTCAATTCGCCCAGTCTTTTTTTGTTTTTTTGGGTTTTTTTTTCGCGATAGTTTTGTACAACATCCACCAAAAGGGGCATTCATGAAAATCGCAATCATTGGTTCGGGCATATCCGGACTCACCAGTGCATATTACTTGAGCAAACTAGTAGATCAGGTTGATCTGTACGAAGCTAAAAGCTATTTTGGCGGACACACTAATACGGTTGATGTTACGGATAGTGAAGAAGGACTGATACCGGTCGACACAGGTTTCATCGTATTTAATGACAGAACCTACCCAAACTTTATTCGTTTGCTGGGTGAACTGGGTGTAAGTTACCAACCTTCCGAAATGTCTTTTGGGATAAAGCATGAGCCTTCCGGCCTAGAGTTTCGGGGCGCCAATCTTGGCGGCCTGTTTGCGCAACGCAAGAGAATCTTTTCGATTCCTCATATCCGGTTTCTTTACGAGATTTATCGTTTTAACAAAGTGGCGGGCCGCGTTAGAAAGAATGTTCCTCACGAGATGACCATCGAGCAGTTCTTTCGTAAGTATTCTTTTAGGAGAGACTTGCTCGAATATTTCTTTTTACCCATGGGTGCTGCTATTTGGTCAACATCGTGTGAGAGATTTATGACGTTTCCCGTACGATTCGTTTTGGACTTCTATGCACATCACGGTTTGTTAAGCATTAATGACAGGCCTCAATGGTTTACGATTTCTAATGGATCTAGGAGTTATGTTGAAAGATTGATGGAAGGTTCGTCAACTAATTTCCATCTGGATAGTCCAGTTTCAGTGATACGCCGTAGTGCTGGGGGAAAAGTTGTCATTCAGGTTGAAGGACGTCAGGAGTTGGAGTATGACCATGTTGTCGTAGCAACCCATACTGATCAGGCATTAAGAATGCTCGAGAATCCAATCCCTGTGGAGCGTGAGATTCTGAATTCTTTTCGATATGAGTCGAATCTGGCGATTCTTCATACCGATACCTCCATACTTCCTAAAACAAAACATGCCTGGGCATCTTGGAATTATTTACTTGAGCATGAAAAGGAGACCAAAGCCTCGGTTACTTACTGGATGAACAAGCTGCAGTCGATTCATACTAGAACTCAATACCTCGTCACTTTAAATGCGGAACACAAAGTAGACCCCCGAAAGATTATCCGAAAGATCCAATACGCACATCCACAGTTTGATGAGGGAAAATACGCAACCTCTCAAAGGCATGGTGAACTGATCAATTTAGATGGTATATCTTACTGTGGAGCCTATTGGGGAGCTGGTTTTCACGAGGATGGTGTACGCAGCAGTCTAAAGGCTGTGAATGGCCTATTAGGGGAGACGGCGGTTTCTATTTTGGAAAACAAAAATGCTTAACAGTTGTTTCTATGAAGGCGTAGTATTCCATGCACGCAAGACTCCCAGACGCCATGGATTCCGCCTGGGATTATATATGGCATTTCTTGACCTTGATGAAATAGGAGACTTGTTCAGCAAGTCTCGCCTGATGGCAACAAACTGGCCCTGGTTTAACAGGTTTCGCCGGCGGGATTATTTTGGGGAGAAGCATTGCTTAAAAGATGCTTTACTGGATTTTATAAATGAACAGACGGGGGATGAAACAATTAGTCGGGTGGCACTGTTAACACAGGTAAGGACCCTTGGGTACTTTATGAATCCAGTTGCATTTTATTACTGTTTTGATAACCAAGGTGAGTTGAAGTATGTCGTCGCCGAGGTTAATAATACTCCCTGGGGTGAAAAGCATTTATATCTTCTCGATAATTCGCACTGGAAGGGTAGGTCTGACAGACGCTCGACCACAGAGAAAAAAATGCATGTTTCCCCATTCATGTCGATGGCATATCGATATCACTGGTCCATTAGCGAACCTTCCGAGACGTTGCGTTTGGCGATCAGACTAAGAGACCAAAACGAAAACGTCCCTTTCATCGCAGGCATTCGGTTGAAACGCAGAGAATTTAGTACGACCAGTCTCTTACGTTTAAACCTGCGATACCCCTTCATCACGATAAGAATCTTGATCGGGATATACTTTCAGGCTTTTCGTTTGTGGTGTAAAAAAGTACCCTTTCAACCGCATCCGAATAAACAGAACTAGTTCAAACCGTTTTGAGACCTAAACTATGACAATGCTAGAGGCTCCGCTGCCACGAAAGATGTTTCGCATTCCGGGCATTGTTTCTGCTGCGAGGAAATTGCTCAGGCAATCATTTTCCAATCAGGATGAAGTAGGGGTTACTCTTCATGATTGTGATGGAGCACATTTTATGGGGGACCCGAATTCAACGCTTCAGTTCACGATTGACGTTCAGTCCAAGCTGTTCTATCAGCGGTTACTCCGTCGAGGAGATTTGGGGGTTGCGGAGTCCTATATTGCAGGTGAGTGGAGTTGTTCTGATTTAAGTGGACTATTTAAGGCATTGCTTGGACAGACCCGGAGTTTGAAAAAAATGCTTCGGAAGTATTCCTGGCTGGGAAATTTACGTCCCCGTTTCTTACATTCTCGCCGGCATAATTCGGTAGCAAATAGTCGTAGCAATATTAGCAAACATTACGATCTTGGGAATGACTTCTACAAATTATTTCTTGATGAGACATTGTGTTACAGTTCCGGGATTTTCAATCGCGCTGACATGACGATGCGCGAAGCCTCTCTTGAAAAGATGAAGGCGGCTTGTGATTCTTTACAGCTGACAGCAAATGACCATTTGCTTGAAATTGGTACAGGGTGGGGAGCTTTGGCGATCTATGCCGCCGAAAACTATGGTTGTCGTGTGACGACCACGACGATTTCTAAAGAGCAGTTTGATTTTGCTCAACAAAGGGTGCGGGAAAGTGGTCTGGAAAATCTGGTGGAGGTGTTGGACCGGGATTATCGTGAGTTACCGGGCAGCTACGACAAGCTTGTTTCTGTGGAAATGATTGAAGCTGTTGGAGATGAGTATCTGGAAGTGTTTTTTAGGAAATGTAAGGCACTCCTGAAGCCGGGAGGAAGAATGCTTTTGCAATCGATTCTGATGAATGATGATGACTATGAAGATTATCTGGAATCCGTCGATTTTATTCGATTTTACATATTCCCTGGTGGTTGTTTACCGTCAATGAAAAGAATTGATGCAATCAATACGGAAGAGGAGCTTTTCGAACGCGTTCACTTCCTTGATATGACCTCCAGTTACGTACAAACATTAGGATTTTGGCTAAAGGGTTTTAGAGCTAAATCAGAAGAGTGTAAAAAATTGGGTTACGATGCAAGTTTTCAGCGGTTGTGGGAGTATTACCTTGAGTATTGTAAGGCCGGTTTTAGCAGTCAGCACGTCAGTGTTGCTCAATTGTTGTTTGAGAGGTCATAGATGGATTTGCTCATCGCAACCGCCGCTTCTTTTTTGTTGGTAATCGTCGTCTTTCTCTTACTGGAGAACACTTCGCACACCAGCATTATTGATTTTGTTTGGTGCTTTGGAGTTACCGGTGCAAGTGTTTTCTATGCCATTTATCCGGACACTGAAATTACGAGTCTGGGTTGGCACCTTATCGTCCTTCAATTACTTTGGTTTGCTCGGCTTGGTGGTATGATTATTTATCGAACGTTGGCTCTGGAAAAAGAGGACGGTAGGTATCGTCGGCTGAGAGAGAGTTGGGGAGAGCGGTATCGTCAAAAACTGTTCAGATTTTATATATTCCAAGGATTAGGAATTATTTTGTTTTCTCTGCCAGTCTGGTCGGCATTGCTTCTGCAGACTGAGATAACCAAGTTTGGAATCGTGGGGGAGGCTTTATGTTTGATTGGAACGATTGGGGCATTTGCTTCTGACTGGACACTGACCAAATTTCGGAAGACACCAGGCAATTCCGGTCAGGTCTGTAAGGCAGGTCTCTGGCGTTATTCCAGACACCCAAACTTTTTTTTTGAATGGCTGTATTGGTTGGGGCTAGCGTTTCTGGGGATCAATGGAGTGAATTCACTTTGGATATTTGTTTTCCCAGTGATGGTTCTGGTCTTCCTTCTCTTTATTACCGGAGTGCCTACAGTGGAAGCACAGGCATTAAGATCCCGGGAAGAAGCTTATCGTAAATACCAGCAGGCTACCTCGATGTTTGTTCCCTGGTTTCCTAAAAATCGTGCAGAGTAGAAGAAATGGGTTTAAGTCAGTTTAAGTTAAGCCTCGCTGAACAGGGGCTTATTCCGGACAAGATTTTACGCTGGGGGATGCGGCGACTCTGTCGGCAGCGTCTCGTTCAGGAAAGATCCAAGAGTCAGTTTGGAATTGGGCGGGATGAGAGTCTGGAAATAGCAGTTGAAACCACTGCTGCTAATGAGCAGCATTATGAGGTTCCCGCCAAGTTTTATGAAATGGTGCTCGGGATAAATCGGAAGTACAGTTGTTGTTATTGGGACGCTGAGACGGAGCATCTCGATGCTGCTGAAGAGCTGGCTCTTGCCAGAACCGTCGCTAATGCAGGAGTTCAGGATGGAATGGAGATCCTCGATTTGGGGTGCGGGTGGGGGTCTCTCACGGTTTGGCTGGCGGAGAGATTTCCCAACGTTGCGATTACTGCCATATCTAATTCGAATTCTCAGCGGGAGCATATTGACCTCCGATTGCAGGAGAAAGGACTTGGAAATCGGGTGAACTTGATTACGGCGGATATCAACGCCTTTGAGCCTAAGAAACAATTTGATCGGATCATTTCCGTCGAGATGATGGAACATGTAAGGAATCATTCACGTCTTTTCGCGAATCTTTCCAAATGGCTTGCCTCGGACGGCCAAGTCTTAACCCATGTTTTTGCGCACCGTGACTTAAGCTATGATTTTGAGACCAACGGGGCTAATGATTGGATGGGCCGCTATTTCTTTACGGGAGGAATGATGCCCAATCATTCAACCTTGTCAAATGCGGCGTCGGGGTTTCAGGTCCAGAAGCAGGATGTATGGTCCGGCAAACATTATGAAAAAACGTCACTAGCCTGGTTGCAGAATATGGACGCGAACAAAGTTAAAATCATGGAAGTCTTCGAAGCGTGCTACCAGAAAGATGCCAGGCTTTGGTGGAACCGCTGGCGAATGTTTTTCCTGGCGGTTGCTGAACTTTTTGGATTTGCCGAAGGGCGAGAGTGGGGAGTTATACAGCAAAGGTTTGGTAAAGAAGTTGATAGATAAAGAATAGGCTATCTATTTAGTTTTATCCGGTAACCTCAGCTTCCGTTCTTCTCTAGCTCATGATTTTTAGGAAGTTGGCTAAGTCGGTCATGCTGTCACAGCACGTCGTATACGAGATACCGGACTTAATATCAGTTGTTAACGCTCGGCCTCCAAGCACTAGATGGATTCCCTGAGCTGAGAGGACATCCCAGAGTTGATTGACCTCAGCCCGGAAGTAATGATTTTCCGGGATATAAGAGACGCTAAGCCAAACCCATTTCGGCGAGTATTTTTCAACCGCTTCCAGAATCGTCGATGCTGGAAGATTTGCCCCCAAAGATTTTGTTTGAAATCCTTGTTGCCGACCGACAAGCGAGACCATTTGTGTCGGGATTTCGTAGAAATCGCCAGTCAATGTGCCACCGATGGCCAGGGGAGCTAATTCAGAGGAAGGAATGGTGTCCTCCAAGCTATTTAAGAGTTTGCTGCAAATCATGCAGGCAGAACGCTCCTGGTAAATGGCAACTTCACCGCATCCCCATTTTTCACCAATTTCAACAAAAGCCGGTAAAAGTACCTGATCAAAAATTGTTTCCAAAGGCGTGTTTTGCAGATATAGATCTAGTATGATTCGCCTGCAGTTCGGTTCTTCTCCGTCAATTAATGCTGAAGTTAAAAGCTCAGAGGCGTCGGAAAACTCGACGGAATTCTTTCCTAGGTTAGTCGGCAGCCCAATCGATCTCGGGTCTACCAAACCATGATTTGATCGACGAATGAAATCAAGAGCTTCAGCAACTTTGATTTTCCGATGACCACCGGGGGTGTATGTAGCCTGAAGCTGGGAATCGTCACACCAGCGTTTCACCGAGGATTCACTCACACCAATAGCTTTGGCCAATTGCTTGGGAGACACTAAAGTTTTCAAATCTCACACCCTTTCCATGCAAACTACACCCCCACATTATTACAGAACAGGGGAAAATGAACGATATTATCTTCGAAAACGACCACATAAAATAATAAAAAACGATTTTCTGAACGTTTTGAACGTTTTTATGTTTGACATCCGGCCGATAATCTGAATAATGATGACTGAAGAGAACGTTTTGAACGTTTGTGGTCAAGTCAATTTAGTTGTTTGGTGAGTGTTATGGCGACTTTAGTTAGAGAGAAGTTAGATTCTTCCCGGTCCGATCAGTGTCTTGATACTGGTGTCAGTATTAGTCAGGAGTTTCTGCAGCAGGCCGATGCGGTAAGCCTCTCGGGCAATTGTTCTTCAATTCCCCTTTTATCGGAGGTCCTAAGCTTCTTTGTGACGTCTGAGATTGGTCTTGCCTACTCTTCTCCGGAAGCAATTGGATCCGCCCCCGCTCATATTCAGAGGCTATGCGAGTATAAACTCCTGTCTCCTGAGATGGAGCGGACGTATTTCGAGCAGTTGGCTTACTGTCTCTATTACGGGCGAGAGCTTGTCGGTCAATCTGGGATGGAACGTGAATTAGAGAGTTTGAGTTCCCAGTATATGACTTTGCTAGAAGTTTTGACACGTTCTAACACTCGCATGATTCTTTCAATCATTAAGCCTTTCGTTCGGCAGGGCTGGGATTTCGATGAACTTCTCAGTTTGGGTACGGAGTCGCTCTTGGAAAGCGTTCACAAATTCGACGTGTTTCTGGGGTATAGATTTTCTACATATTTTCATACGGTTTTCAAGCGTAGAGTTTATCGCTACATGGATACGGAGAAGACTCGGAATCAACGGTATGTTAGGTACGAGCATTTTGATTCTTGTGAGCAGGAAGGTTCTTCACGAGTGGCAAGCCCGGATCTGGTTTGTGGTGCCATAGATAGCCTTTTGTCTCTTCTTGACGATCGGGAAAGCTACATCATCGAAAGGCGGTTTGGGATTAATAGACAGGATAAGCTTTCGTTAAAGCAACTTGCCGATCAGATGGAGATTTCCAAAGAGCGTGTCAGGCAACTTGAGCAGCGAGCTTTGAAGAAGCTAAGTAAGCAAGCAGCCTCGATGAACTTGCAAGATGACATGATGTTCGCATTGGCGTAAGAGGAAATGGTAAAGTACTTTAAAGTTGCCTCTCAATTTAGCTGCTCTCAAACGTATCTCTTCGATTGGCACGAACAACCCGGAGCATTTCAAAGGTTGGTTCCACCCTGGAAATCCGTCAGAGTAGTCGAATCAGACTATAGGATTACCAATGGGAGTAGAACGGTTTTTTCGATCGGTATCGGACCAATCAGGGCGAAGTGGGAGGCTATTCATCAGGGGTACCAGCATNCTGAACGATTTGTCGATGTGCAGAAATCGGGGCCTTTNAAGTCATGGGAGCATCAGCACCTGTTTTCCGANCTTCCGGATGGATCTCTNCTCACTGATGACATTACATANAAACTTCCAGCCGGAATTTTAGGGGAGTGGCTCTTGTCCAAGAAGATAGAAGAGGATGTCGAACAGATGTTTAAGTTTCGTCACCAACGAACGAGGAATGATTTGTCCCGTCTGGCAGATTTTTCAGGGCAGCGTATGAAGATTGCAATTTCTGGTTGTTCCGGTTTAATCGGGAGCGAGTTAAGGGCATTTCTTTTAGGGGGCGGTCACGAGGTGATTCGAATCTCGCGAAATCCAACGGATGATCCCTGCGAGGCTTATTGGGATTCGGTTAAAGGTGAGTTAGACACAACAAACTTGGAGGGTTTAGATGCCTTTATTCATCTCGCTGGTGAAAACATTGCTGGTAAACGTTGGACGACGAATCAAAAATTGCGTTTGTACAACAGTAGAGTAGATGGCACACGCAAGATCGCGGAAGCACTTGCAAATTGTGCAGAGCCTCCCAAGGCCTTCATTTGTGCTTCCGCCACCGGTATCTATGGAGATTCGGGAGACCAATGGGTGGAGGAGGGAAGTGAAGACAATTGCGGATCGTTCCTAGCGACTATTTGTAGGGATTGGGAAGGCGCTTGTGACCCGTTAAGGTCCTGTTCGAGGGTTGTACATTCTCGTTTTGGGATTGTCATTTCTCCCAAAGGTGGGGCTCTGAAAAACATGCTTTTACCGTTCAAGCTGGGACTTGGTGGAAAGGTTGGCAATGGTAAGCAGTATTGGAGTTGGATCTCTCTGGATGATGCGGTTTATTCCCTTGCCAGGCTTATTAGGGATGAAAGTTTTGTCGGTCCGGTAAATATCGTCTCGCCTCAGGTTCTGACCAACCTAGAGTTCACGAAGATACTTGGGCGTGTTTTGGGGCGTCCCACCCTGTTTCCTATTCCCTCCTTGATGGCTAGGGCCGCCTTCGGGGAAATGGCCGAAGCCTTGCTTCTTTGCAGTTGCCGGGTAAGGTCATTGAAACTTCAGCAGGGTAAGCATGAGTTCGCTTACCCGGAACTAGAGGGAGTTCTGAGGGATTATTTAGGGAAAAATAAAACCGTTAGCGAAGATATAACGGGAGTTCCTGAATGAGCTGGTGGGAAATTTTGCATCTGATTAGCACGGCTTTTATGGTTGGGGTAATTTGGTACGTACAGCTTGTCCACTATCCGATGTTTGATGAGTATGACAAGGCACGGTTCAGTAAGATCCATAACCGCCATCAAGTATTAACAACATTCGTTGTGGGTCCGATGATGTTAATGGAAGTTCTCTCCGGTTGTTTAATTTTTGACGCCGAGCTCTTCCTGGCCCAACCTCTGTGGCTTGTATCAGCTTTTCTTCTACTTGGCGTTTGGCTGTCGACTGCATGTTTACAGATGCCATGCCACTTCAAATTGGAGAGACGCTATTCTGCCCGGGGACTTAAATTCTTAGTTCGTTCGAATTGGCTTCGTACACTTGCGTGGACTTCTCGACTTGTTTGTTTGGCGATTATTTTCCAAGGGAGGGCACTATGATAGCATTGTCCGAAAAGCCGCGTGTCATTGTTTCTGCATGTCTTCTTGGTAATCTTGTTAGATTTAATGGACAGCATAGTCGCGATCGGTTCGTCGATAGCCTCAGTGAGTTCTTTCAGCTTGATACGACTTGCCCGGAAGTGGAAGCGGGAATGGGAATTCCCAGAGAGCCCATTCGAATTGTGCAGGATGGTACTGCTAAACTGATAGGAGTCCAAACCTCCAAAGATTATACAGATTTACTGGAAGACTTTTCGTCTCGTAAGATAAGTGATTTGCGTTGTCAGGCGATTGATGGCTTTATAATGAAACAGAAATCTCCATCCTGTGGTCTTTTTTCGGTGAAGAATTATCTCCCGAATGGTCATCCGCAGGGTAGGCGTGCAGGTATTTTTGGTGAGCAATTGATGGCAGGCTTTCAGAATCAACCGATTGAAGAGGAGGGGAGGCTTAACGACCCCTTGCTTCGTGAATCATTTCTAATGCGTGTTTATGCACATCATCGCCTCAGGAATTTATTCCGGGGTGAGCCAAGTCCTGGAGAGATTGTTGATTTTCACTCGAAAGAAAAACTTTTGTTGTTAGCTCACTGTCAAAAAACTTACCGTCATTTAGGGCGGATGGTGAGCAATCCAAAAGCATATGAAGCGGCCGAGTTTAAAGAAGAGTATGTGCGATGCTTCATGGAGGGCTTACGTAGTAAGTATTCTCATAGAAGCTATATTAATGTTATTCAGCATTGCTTCGGATATGTGAAAGCGGATGTGACTCCGGATACGAAGCGGCACTTTATGAAAGTACTGAATGAGTACTCTCAGCAAATTATTCCTCTTAGTTCGATCTTGGGAGTTATGGAATCGTTGATCGAGCAGTATCAGGTTGAGTACCTCAAACAACAGACTTTCTTCTCACCATATCCTCGAGAATTGAAGCTTCGCAATTTTACTATGGGAGCAACATAGCAAGATGAATTACTCAGTGGCAGGTGACATCGTTTGTGACTGTCTCGTTATCGGAGGTGGTCCGGCAGGTTCCGTTTCGGCGTCGATTATTGCGGAGGCTGGCTATGATGTTGTACTCATAGAACGTGCTATTCACCCTCGTCCTCACGTTGGTGAATCTCTTATGCCGGCTACCAATGAGGTCTTGGAACATCTGGGTGTGCAGAGCAGAATTGATGACCTTAAATTTATTCGCAAAGTTGGTGTGCAGTTTGTGAATGCTGCTGGCAAAGCTTCTTCTCCCTTCTTTTTCCGTAAGCATGATGATCGTCCGGATTCCGAGACTTGGCATGTTGATCGCGCCACATTAGATCACTGTTTGTTCGAAGTTGCCTCCGAGAAGGGAGCAAGGACGATGGAATCGGTTCGCTTTCTAAAATTAGAGCGTAACGAGCCCGGTAATCATCAAGTTTTAGTGGATGATAAAGGCGAGGCCCGCAAGATTACGGCAAAGGTTCTCATTGATGCCTCCGGCCAGCAATCCGTTCTAGCAAAGCATTTCTCGATAAAAGAAATGGAGCCAATTCGCAAAAACATTAGTATTTGGACGTATTACCATTCCTCGGAGGAGGTTTTTTCCAACCAGGCAATTACGATCATTGCAAGAACAAAAGAAGCTAATGGCTGGTTCTGGCTAATTCCTGTCGATAGTAAAACGTTGAGTGTTGGATTAGTTGGTGATGTGGCAACCATTCATGCGAAGGCGGCAACCAATGCCGATCGACTTTTAGATTTTGTGAAGCAAAATGAATTCGTGGATGACTACATAGCTTCGTTAAATCTAACTCAGTTTGGCGATTTTATAGCTGCCAAAGACTTTAGTTACAAAGCCAGTCAACCGGCAGGCGATGGATGGGTTCTGACAGGTGATGCACTTGGATTTATTGATCCGGTTTATTCCACGGGTGTGTTATTTGCCTTGAAAACCGGTGAATTAGCGGGCGAGGCTGTTGTTGATTGTTTGAAGACAGGCGATCTGTCTAAGCAGAAATTGGGAAGTTGGTATCCCGAGTACGACGAAAAGGTAGATCTTTTGCGAAAGTTGGTGGATCTCTTTTATGACAGTCAATTCAGTTTTGGAAGCTTCATCTCCGATAATCCTGACTGTTCCTACCAACTGGCAGACTTATTGATGGGGCGTGTTTTTGGCCGCGAAAGCACGGACTTTTTTGAAAAAGTCGCAGCGTGGAAAAACCAGCAAACTCAGTTAACTTAGTTTGAGTAATTTCTGCTATGCCCCGTTCTGAATTTCCGTTAGATCGTCTGCGTTCTTTAAATGAAAAGCCCATCAACCCGGAGGGGGCCTATGTTCTTTACTGGATGGTTGCGAATAGGCGATTGGCCTATAACTACTCGCTTGACAGAGCGATTGATCATGCAATGAGGCTTAATAAGCCTCTTTTAGTTGTCGAATCATTGGCGAAGGGATATCCCTGGTCAAGTCCCCGCTTTCATCACTTTGTTATGCAAGGTATGCAGGATAACCTTGCAGCATCGGACAAGATGCCACTCTCTTACTACCCGTTTGTTGAATCAGATGCTTGTCCACAGAGAGGCATGTTAAAAGCTTTCTCTAAGAAGGCCTGTCTCGTTATCACCGATGATTTTCCATGCTTCTTTATTCCCAAGCTATTGAAGATATTAGGCCGAACGGCTCCTTGTCAGGCAGAGGCTGTTGATTCTAACGGAATTATGCCGATGCGAGCTGAATCTAGGCTGTTTACCACAGCTTATTCGTTTCGTCGTCACTGTCAAAAAGTCTTACCGGTGTGGCTGGGGCAATCTCCTTCCCCCACTCCCGCCTTGCATCTTGCGCTGCCACCATTGGAGTCTCTGGAAGAAGGTCTTACCGCGAGATGGCCTTCTTCCGAAGGGCTTTTATTGGGAGGGCAGGCTCACTGGATGCAGTCTGTTTCTACGCATTTCCAGACGCCCGTGGCACAATATGTAGGAGGTCGACAGGCGGCGATTGAGAATTGGGAAATTTTTAAGACTCGGCGGTTGAACGGTTACCATGTGTTGCGAAACCACGTTGATCAGAGTGCGACAAGTTGCTTGTCACCCTATCTCCACTTTGGACATATATCCGCGCATGAGATAGTAGGCGATATTTTAGACCGAGAAGATAGGACTCCTGACAGCCTGAATTCCTCTAAGGTCGATGGACGGCGGGCAGGCTGGTGGAGAATGTCCGAACCTGCCGAAGCGTTTTTGGATCAGTTGATTACATGGCGGGAAATTGGTTTCAACCGTTGTGCAAACGACCCTGATTATGCAAGTTTCGACACTCTTCCAGAATGGAGTTTAGCGACATTAAATGAACATCGTGGCGATTCTCGGCCGTATCTCTATTCGGTTGATGAGTTTGAGCAGGCTATGACCCATGACCCGTTATGGAATGCTGCTCAAAATCAACTGAGATTAGAGGGAATGATTCACAATTACTTACGCATGCTTTGGGGCAAAAAAATACTTCATTGGTCAGAGTCTCCTGAAGCAGCTCTGGCTACCATGATTGAATTAAATAATAAGTACGCACTGGATGGGCGGAATCCGAATTCGTACTCAGGTATTTTTTGGTGTTTAGGTCGTTTTGATAGAGCCTGGGGACCTGAGAGGCCTATATTTGGAAAGGTCCGCTACATGACCAGTGAGAATACGGCACGGAAGTACAATGTTAAAAGTTATATTGAAAACTACAAGAGTTTAAGCTGAGGAGTTGCCAATGCATGATGTTGTAATCGTTGGTGCTGGAATCAGCGGGTTACGTTGTGCCGTGGAACTTGAAACGGCGGGCGTGGACTATCTTATTCTGGAGAAGAACTCATTCGTTGGTGGTAGATGCAGTAGTCATATTTGCGATGGTTTCATTCTTGACCGTGGATTTCAGATTCTACTTGATTCTTATGACGAGGTATTTTCCGTCGTCAGTGAAAAAGACCTTGGTTACCAGCGGTTTCTTTCCGGTGCTTTAATTGATACCGATAGGGGAGTCAGGGAGGTATTCGATCCATTCAAGAGTTCGCGGCAATTAAGAACAGCTACCAAACTTCTACTTTCGGATATTGGTTCGTTTCGGGATAAATGGAGATTATGGAGATCCTCGAAAGCCAAAGCTTTACCAAGCAGTGTGCCCATGCAGGCATCTACCGATCAATACCTGCGAAATTTGTTTTCTGAACGATTTCTGGAAGAGTTTCTACGACCATTTTGGGGTTCTGTTTTTCTTGACTATGATCTTCGTGTCCCACCGGATCATTTTTTTGAGCTTCTCAAGTTCTTTTCCGCAGGTTGGGGCGGATTGCCGTCCCATGGGATGCAGGCTTTGCCAGATGCACTGGCAGGTCAATTATCGAAAGAGCGGATCCGNCTGAACACATCCGTCGTTTCGATCAATGGCAATCGTTTGGAACTGTCTTCGGGTGAGCTAGTGGAAGCCAGAAAGGTAATTTTGGCATTACCACAGGAGGTAGTGTGTCGTTTGATGAATTTTCGGCCGCCTGTTAACGAGCGTTCTTCTGCCTGTGTTTATTTTGCCGCTAATATCCCCCCCTTTGCTTTACCGGCCCTAAGACTCAACGCAAAAACTGATCACAAAATTGTAAGAACGATTTGTATACCTACCAGTATTCAGCCAAATTACGCGCCGCAAGATAAGGTTTTAGTTTCGGTGAATCTTGATCCCCAATTTGATTATGCCAATCCTGAGATTAGAAGAGGTGCATTAAACGAACTCGTCGAATTGTTTGGTAGCCAAGTGAATGATTGGGAAGAAATTGAATTCATGCGGATTCTGAACGCGTTACCAGACTACAGTCTAAACGCGGATTTAGAAGACATGGACTATTTAGTTTGTGGGGATTACAGTTCCACACCGAGCATTAACAATGCTTTTGCGAGTGGCCGCATAGCTGCCATGAAGTGCTTAAAAGATTGTTAGGAGTANAGCAATTTGAATTTCATACAGACCCTTACTGATTCAGCGATTACCCTCATCCCCTATATACTGATTCTGATAGCTTTATTGGTATGCACGGGAAAGATTCTGCGTAAAGCCGACGCTTCACGGCTTAGAGTCATCTTAGTACTCCTTTTGACGCCTCATTTGCTGGTCTGGCTTCCAAATTATGTATACCAGTGGTCATTGCTGGAGTTGGATCATTCTTTTGCCACATCAATGGGAATAAGTATTCTGGTTGAACTGAGTTTAACTCTGGTATTCGCAATCGGACTTTTTAGAGTGGTGTTTTTCCTGCAGGAAGTTACGCACCGCGCGGTCGACCCTGAGTAGGCGGTCTCTTTGGCGTGTACAAACAACAGTCGATAGGACATACATCGTGACTCGGCCCCATATCACCTAATGACCGTTGTTCGATGTTTTCCATGCGTTCCCGTATTAGTTCAATAATCATTTTCACGAATTGAGGGCTTGTGCCGACAGTAGGTACGCGAACCATTTTGATGTTCAGTTCTTCACACATATCTTTGGCTTCGATGTCTAAGTCAAACATCACTTCCATATGGTCGGAGATAAAGCCGATTGGAACGATGGCTAAATGGCTAGGGCTCTCCTTTGCGTTTAATGTANCGATAAAGTCGCATACGTCAGGCTCCAACCATGGTTGGGATGGAGGTCCGCTGCGACTCTGATAAACCAAATGCCAGGGATTTTCTCCAACGGCTTGCATCACTAACCGCGCTGTTTCCTGGAGTTGCGATGCATATGAACAGTTGGCTGCCATGCTGTCGGGAATGCTGTGCGCCGTGAAAAGAATGGTCGCGTTTTCCCGCGCAGATTCTTCGAATTGACTGAGCGATTCAATTAATAAATCGGCAATCGTGTTTACGAAGCCCGGATGATTATAAAACACCCGTATCTTATCAGTTTCTAAGAGTCCATCAGGCAGAGTTGATTTTGCCTCTTCTATATTTTCTCTGTACTGCCGACAGCCGGAGTATGAGCTATACGCTGAAGTTATAAATACCAGCGCTTTTTTGACACCGTCGTTTTGCATTTCTTCGAGTGTATCATTAAGCATTGGATGCCAGTTGCGATTGCCCCAATAGATAGGAAGCTGAATCTGTTGATCTTCTAATTCCCTTTTCACGGCGTTAATAAGATCTCTGTTTTGCCCGTTGATGGGACTAACACCGTCGAAATGGTAATAGTGTTCGGCGACTTCAAGCATTCGTTCTCGGGGTACAGGTTTTCCTCGAAGGACATTTTCCAAAAAAGGTAAAACGTCTTCACGTCCCTCGGGGCCTCCAAAAGAGACGAATAGCAAGGCATCGTAATGAGAAGCGTTTTCGGTATTCATAAGAGATAGCAGCAAGAGGAATTAGTTTATTTAATTCTGAGTATAGGCTTGCCCAGTCGATTGACCAACCACTCATATCCTTAAAGACGACAGTCCACCATCCACGGAAATTATTTGACCGGTAAGCCAATCAGAATCTTCTGTCATGAGAAACGTCGCCGATCTCGAGATGTCCTCAATGCATCCAAGACGCTTGAGGGGATATTTCCTTGCAAGCGCGTCCTCCTTTTCAGGGGTTGTTATAAATGAGGCTGACAGATCGGTCTTGGTCATTCCCGGGGCGACACAGTTTACTCGTATTTGAGGACTCAGTTCTGCGGCTAACGATTTTGTTAACCCTTCAATCGCTGATTTACTAGCTACTGTTGAAGCATGAAATGGCATTCCTAGCCTTGTCGCCACCGTACTAAACAAAAGAATATTTTTGCTCGGGAAACTGCTGCGTTTCAATCCCGGCAGGCATGCTTGAATCAATTCGACCGCGCCCAAAAGATTAAGTTGGAGGTCCTCTGAAAAATCTTCTAAAGTCAAACGACTAATCGGCTTTAAGTTGATGGAGCCGGGTAAATAAGCGACACTATCGATCTGTTCAGGGAGTTTGCTACTATCCAGTCCGGGTTTAGAGAAATCATGGGGGATATGAGTAACGTTTTGATCTTCATCCACTCCGCCCGATACTCGTGAGATAACAGTCACGTGAGCGCCCCTGCTTGTGAGACGCTCTACGATACTCCTACCAATGCCTCTTGACCCGCCGGCAATAACACAGTGCATTTTAAGAAGACCTTTATTTAAGAGATTTCAAGGTTTGGAAACTCTAGGAAGGGAATGCCTGAATTCTTCTTCAAGCTATGTTGCTTAGCCAGATGCAGGAAGTCGAGCCTGTCGGACGGAATTTTTGGCTTGGTATCACCAATGATCTTTCCTTGGTGAATCACCGCAGCACCTGCCAAACGAAATACGTCTCCGGCGATCTTACCAACCCCATATCTACGGAGAAAAGCAGTTGAAAAAGATTTCCCTAGGCTCTTCAGATTAAAAATATCGCGATAAGTCGCTCGACCGATTCGACAAGCACGATAGATCTCGCAGGAAGGGTCGCTGAAGACTTCCACACAACGTAAGTCATACCGTTCTAACAGGTTGTTGCCTTCATGCGTGTCGCTCATATGAACAATGGCAATCGATAGTCCAAGTTTTTCAATCTGATCGCGTTGCTTCGCAAGCATATGAAGTGTTTCTCGGCAGAATGTGCACCCAAAATGTCTCAAGAAAATGACTAAGGTTGGTTGTCTCCATGACAATTCGGTCATAGTCCGACCTTGAAAAGACTGAGCGGTAGCGACAACCTGATGAAACTCTTTATCTTCCGGAGATTCGCCCAAGTTCGATTCCCGAAAAGTCTCTGCTAGAAGCTTTCCGAACGGGAGCCACCAAATTAAATCATTAAAAAAGATAAGGATCCCGAAGGACCAAGGTAGAACACCGTTGACGGCTGAATACAGAAAGCCGACTGGCCCAAAGAGCTTCCCAAGGAGCCCCACGAGAATGATCGGCCAATGACGACTTGGATTCTGGGCTGCTATTAAATAGCCAATACCGTAGACTCCGACAATCATACCCACACATTGCCAGATCTCCGGGTACCGTGGTTGCGGGATGTTACACAAGTCGAAAAGAAGGTTAGGGAAGAGGATGACACCTGTCCCAAAAATTAAATTGTAGATACCAGCAATTTTGAGACTGACGCTGTTTCTATTTTTAGAGGCGGTATTTGGAGTGGCCATGATTGATTCTTTATCCTAGGGCCTAGACGGTTTAATGGGAGCGATTAGGCCTTCGAAATCGTCTCTATCCCGATCATTCCATAGATCTTCACCGGACTCCAATCTCTTCATCAACACATCAATTTTATAGTTGCTGCCAGGAGGAGCATTCGTCGGTGAGGGTTTAGATTCAGGTTGGAACTCATTTCCAGTACCATGTTCCAGCATGTGTTCAAATAAGTTGTAAGATTCTTTACGTTTTTGAATCATTGCTCTACTCCCACATAAAATGCTTGGCATCTCTGCACGCCAATAATCCAATACAGAGATGCCAAGATTAGCTTATGGAATCAACACAGTGTCGATGACATGGATAATTCCATTGCTTGTACGAATGTCGGTTTTGACGACCTTCGACTTGTTAACATAAACAGCTTTACCGCTTTTAATTTGAACGATCTCACCACCGAGCGTCTTTGCTTTTTTGAGTTTCACGACCTTCGAGGCAGGAACTGCTCCAGAAACGACGTGATACTTCAGAATGGCAACAAGCTTGTCTTTGTTTTCAGGCTTGAGCAAATCGTCCAGCGTACCTTCTGGCAACTTCGCGAATGCTTCATCGGTAGGAGCAAACACAGTGAATGGGCCTTCAGAGCTTAAAGCTTCTATCAAACCTCCAGCCTTCAAAGCTGCAGCAAGCGTGTTGAAACTTCCCGCGGCTACCGCAGTTTCAACAATGTTCTTAGTAGGTGCTTTTTCGGCAGCAGTTAATTGAGCGACGCTAAGGCTGAACACAGCCAGACAAAGAAATAATTTTTTCATTTTGTTTCCCTTTCGAAGGAAATGAGTAGGTTTATACAGGCATTTATTGCCAGAGTATGGAAATGACAACTGAGAAAAACAAAAGAATTAACGGAATTTAAATGTGTCGACCTATTTCTCCAATCTTCGGACCAGGGTCGAACAAGTTTGCAGTCGCACACGTATAACGAGCCTTGGAAATTCAGGTGATGACTTGAAGGCGCGCAAAAAAGAACCCCACTGGAATCAGTGGGGTTCTAATCTCGATCCGAAGATACATTCATCTTCGTTTGTGTTTCAGGGCTTTCCCGGGCTGCATACTAAGCTTTAGCTTTTTTAATGCGAGCCTGGAGACGTGATTTCGTACGAGCTGCTTTGTTACGGTGAATAAGGTTTCTTGCACCGGCACGGTCCAGCTTCTTTTGAACGGTTACATAGGCTTCATTAACCGTGGCCAATGCCGCATCGGCGTCACCACCATCAGTGCGTGCTGTTGCGTACGCATCAATGGCTTCATTGACACGACGAATGGAGGTTCGTAGATCAGATCGATGTGCACGATTACGTAGTCGGGCGGTTTCGTTTTGACGAAGTCGTTTTTTTGCACTTACAGTATTCGGCATGGTGTTCCTGTTTTTTGCAGCCTACAACGAGTTTGAATAGGATTCTGGATGTCCTGCCCGACACGGTTGAAAGGTTTTCACCCCCTAAAATTAATGGGGCGTTCAACCGGGACGGAACTACTTTTATCGCCTAAACAATCTAGTTTGTCTAGACGCTGATTTGGTTAGTTCGCCTTAGAAAGCCGACTTTTTTTGTTCGCGGGCAGTATTTTTTAACTAGGCGTTGAATTCATGGAATTTGACAGGGTTTTTATACGTTTCAGGGATCGTTCGATAAAAGATTGCCGATGGAACCCCGGGATTTCATCACGCATCCAGGCATCCAGATTCTCCCTTTCGACCTTCGAGCAATCTAATGCAGACTGTAGCTGGCGATATGTTTGCAACGCGTCTTCGAATCGTCGTACCGCCTGTTGAGATTCGGCAAGACCTAACAGCAACGCAAGCTTGTCACGATTTTTCAGAGTCTTCATTTGTCGTAAGTCCTCAAAAATCTTGATCGCTTCGTACCAATTTTCCGTACCAACCAGACACCAGCCAAGCTGAATGGTGAGTAAAGGTCTGGCCGGATATTGTGCAGCTAACTTTTGATAGTACTCAGTCCGAATTCTCCAGACTTCGTGCTGTAGCTGATCTAGAAGTTCTTCGGACGCTTCAAGTTCTTCGTGAAATGCCAGACGGGATTCTGCCTGATGTAGCCTTAGCTTCAGTGTTCGCTGTGTCCACTCTGATGGATTACCTAATAACTTGGTCGCCTGCTGACAAGCGTCGATTGCCTGACCGTAGAGATTTAGGTCTTCTAGTATTTCACATAGCTTCAACCAATGATCGTCTTGAGCATCTGCCTGTTCGGCTACCGCTCGTAGTGTTTCGACTTGGCCAACCGTTTCAACGGCTGGAAATTGCTGAGTAATGACACTAGGCAAGGCACGCAGTACTTTTTGGAGTACGGAGTCGTTAGCTATTTGGATTAGATTGAAGATATGATCATTGGCATCATCATATCGACCTGATTGATAAAAGGCATGAATGATTTGTACATGGACATCCGCTGATCCGGAAAAGTACTTTAACGCGAATTCAAGATAGACCCATTGTGTTTCGGCGGCATTAATTGCTTGCGCGGCAAAGGCGAGTTCCAGCAAAAGACGTTCGTTTCTCGCATTGTGGTATAACGTTTCGGGAGCTCGATTCAGTATCTCGTGCCATTGTTGCTTAGCTCTCAAGTCTGTGATGCGTTTAACCAGCTTTGCATTCCGTCGGCGCTGCCGCCAGCCATGGCAATACAGTCCTTTTTGGTATCCTGCCTCGAGTGTTTGTAAAAACTCATACGTATAGACAGCCCCCATGGGGTCGCTTTTCATACAACGGGCGAACAGTCTCAGTGCCTGGTCGAAGTCAGGAGGTTCCTGTTCGAGCCACTGCAAGCCTGTTTCAAATTGGTTTTGCAGTTCCCGGCGTTTTTGGCGAGAAAAACCACCAACATAATTTCTAACGCTTGAAAGCTGGTTACTTGCAGATTCGCTGGTGGCAGGTTCCAATCGAAGAAGCCCTCTCAATATAGGCAGCAAAGTGATTCAATACGTGTTAGTAATACTATGACTCAGGATACATCATCTGAAGGATTTGTGTATCTGGTAGGTGCTGGTCCTGGAGATCCATCTTACATCACACTTCGAGCGATTCAGTGCTTAAAACTGGCGGAGATTGTTCTCTACGATTACTTAGTGAATCCCCACATACTGCAACACGTTAGTGCTGATGTCGAATGTATTTGTATGGGAAGGCATGGAGCCGGTAAACTTTGGAATCAGGATGATATTAATACGGAGTGCATTCGGTTAGCCAAGCAGGGTTTGCGTGTTGTGCGATTAAAAGGGGGGGATCCTGCTATCTTTGCGCGGGCAGCTGAAGAGGCATTGGCCTTTGAAAAGGCTGAGATCGGCTATGAAATCGTGCCGGGTATTACAGCAGCATTGGCCGCAGGTACATGTGCGGGGATTCCCCTAACTCATCGCGAAAAAGCTTCTGCAGTGGCTCTTATTACAGGGCATGAACGAGGTGGCAAAGGGGAATCTTCGCTGGATTTCGGAGCGTTAGCCCAATTTCCCGGAACCCTTGTTTTTTATATGGGAGTTACAACATCTCGTAGTTGGACAAGTGCGCTAATGGAACATGGGATGCCGCACAATACACCGGTTGCTATCGTAAGAAAAATTAGCTGTCCCGAGCAAGTTACAGTAAAGTGTACGTTAGATGAAGTTGCCGATTATTTTGATGGCGAGAACCGAATACGCCCTCCGGCGATTGTGATTATTGGTGATGTTGTGCGGGATACGGAACTGACTTCCTGGTTTGAACAGAGACCATTATTTGGTCAGCGAATCCTTGTGACTCGTGCAGCAGGTCAGGCCGAGGAATTTGTACAAAAACTTGCTCAGCTTGGTGCCGAGGTTGTTTTGCAACCAGCCATTGAGATTTTACCGCCGGAGAATTATGAAGCTCTGGATGAGGTCATCGCTGCGATCTCTGACGTTAACTGGATCGTTTTTTCCAGTGGTAACGGAGTTCGCTACTTTTTGAATCGACTGTTGACGCTGGGATATGACGTTCGTCATTTGGCACACACAAAACTCGCTGCTATGGGGCCGGGGACGGATGCCGCATTACAGGACTTTAATCTAAAGGCTGATTTGCTCCCTCGGGAATATCGCGCTGAATCGATGGTCGATGCCCTAAGGCCACGGGTGCAAAAGCAAAGGGTATTACTAATCAGGGCCAGTCGTGGTCGCGATGTTTTGCGAGCAGGCTTGAGTAAGGCTGGCGCTGATGTGCAACAGGTTGTTGTTTATCGGAGTCAGGATATTCAAACATTGTCTTCCTCCACACGAGAAGCCGTAGAGCAGGGGATCGATTGGGTGACCTTTACCAGTTCGGCAATTGCCCGTTCATCGATTGGTTTACTGGGTCAGCATCTGAACGGAGTAAAATCGGTCAGTATCAGTCCCGTTACCAGCGAGATGATGCGGAGTTTAGGCTTCGAACCGACGGTCGAGGCAAAACAACATGATCTGGACGGTATGATTAAAGGGCTTTTGGATTATCAGGAAGCTTAAGGATTTCTGATTAGTAGCCGAGTTCATCTTGATTGCAATCTAAGTATTTACGTTAGAATTAGGGTATGACAGACGCGACGAATCGTCGCGGAAAAAGATCATCAACTTAGGTGGTGAGAATTTTGGGAGAATGGTAGTGACAATTCAAGCAGACAACACGGGACGACGGCAGGCATTAAAGTCGATGGGCGCGGCACTAGGCTTGCCCGCCGCTGGTTTCACGTTGGCGAAGATGGCCCCAAATGTCAACGCTGCAAAACTTCGTCCCGAGTGGAAGACCAGCATCAAGAAAGGGTTGGATTGGGTGGTAAGAAGCCAGTCTTCTCTGGGACACTGGACCGCCGGTACTTATCCGACCGCAATGACAGCACTTGCCGGAACGGCCTTAATCTGTTCTGGATCGACGACAACACAGGGGCCCTACGCCCGAGCGATTCGTAAATGTGTCGACTACATTACAACAAAGTGTCGTAGCAATGGTTTGATTGGCGATCCACTCTCAGATAATCGCTATACTTACGGCCATGGATTTTCGATGCTATTTCTCTCACAGGTTCTCGGTGAAGAAGAGGATTTGGAGCGACGAGAAGAGCTTATTGAAATTCTCAAAAAGGCGGCTGAATTTAGCGCTAATGCTCAAACACCTTCGGGTGGCTGGGGCTATGTAAGTGCTAAAGACGGCAATAACTTTGACGAGGGGTCAACAACCATTACCCAGGTCCAAGGTTTGCGGGGGTGCCGTAATGCGGGTATTCCCGTGTCAAAGCAGGTGATTGATAAAGCGAAGGATTATATTTATGGCTGTAAGAATCCTGACGGAGGGATTTCCTATAGCTCACGAAATCGTGGTTCATCGCGTCCGGCAATTACGGCTGCCTCATTGGCATGCCTCTACAACGCCGGAGACTACGATAGTAAACATGTTCCTGAAATGCTGGCCTATTCGAAGAAGAACCTGCACAATATTTCAGGTGGTGCTCGCTCGTTTGGTCACTGGCACTACACATACCTTTATTATGCTCAGGTCGTTTATCGACAGGGCTTGAAAGAGTGGGCTCCTTTCCGGGATCAGTTGTATGCCCGGATTGCCAACGAGCAATCAGATAATGGAAGTTGGACTGGGAACATTGGCCCGATCTACGTGACGGCCTGTAATCTGATTGTGATGCAGCTTGATCATGCGTTTCTACCTATTTATCAGCGTTAAAGAACTGACGCCTAGGTTCTTACTCACTCATTAAGATTGACGTGTTATCGCGATTCTTTATCAACCTGATTAACGCGGCTGAATTGAGTTGAGAGATCTCATCGGGGGTGAAGAGTAATTGTGGGTTGCTAAGTGGCAAATCCCCCATTTTGTTACTCCAGCTATTCATTAGAGCCTGTTGAATAGCAAGCCTTTCAGGCGCAGGTGAAACAAATTCATATTCGGCTTCATCTTCTTGAATCAGCTGATATTCCGGCAGTCGCATCAGCGACTGCCAGGTTACGTATCTGGTTGCTGCATAATCATCGTTTAGCAATTGAATCATGAAAGGCAAACGCCAATTGGTGGCGGACGTTTCATACGTAGGTTCCCAACTCATATGCCAGGCGGCCAAAGTTCTTTGCACCGCATTGCCCTGCAGCAACCAGACAAGACTAGAGGCAACGTTTTGGTTCTGTTCGTCCAGTTCCACTTCAGGATGCCCGTACCAATCGCTTAGATTATCCGCTGTCCACTGCATGGTCTTATCTAGATGACACAGATTACAGGCATTGGGCTTCTCATTTTTTCTATTGGAACGGATCCTGGGAGATTCGATTCTGTGGCTTCGGATACCTCTCATCAAAGCATAGGACGTATGAGGCATATGACAATTGAGGCAACGACTACCTTCGGAATCGAGTTGGTGGTGTGTGTGGCTGGCTAAGTCCGCCGTGTATTGAGGCTCTTTGTGGCATTGTATACAGGCTTGATCGGTATTCATGTTAAGACCTAGTTGCTTACTGGGTTCTTCCATCGAATGAAGACTGTGACAACTGAGGCAAGTCATTTCACCATGCGTATAACATTTACTTTGAACCAGACTTGGGTATTCACGACCGCCGATTCGCATCGTACCGTCATTCCAGAACATGTTGTAGTAGAGCATGCTGGGATCCGTGTCTTTGTGGTGAATCATTTTGCGATTTACCAGCAAATCATTTCCCGGCTGGTAATCTAGACCATCTGCTAAAAAAGATTCTGGATGGTTTGATTCAAAGAGGCTGTGACACTGGCCACAAACCTGAGCTTGTTTTTCCTTACCAAGGCGTTCCGGATTAATAATTGTATTGTCCGGTGTGCCGGACAGTTCCACGTCGATATTGGCGTCGAGTAGCGTCCGATGTTTTTCGACATGTGGTTTTCCAGGACCGTGACAGGCTTCGCATGAGATTCCAAAGTCGGCAATATTCGAGTGAAATTCAATGGCAAAGCGATCATCTTTAGGTTCATGGTGAGGTTGCCCGGCAACCGCATGACAGGCGATGCATGATTGATTCCAGACGGTGGGCGGACGACCGAATTGTGGATCGGCAATAAAGGAATCTTCGTAGGGAATCCACTTTTCCTGATCGATCATATAGACCCAAGGGAACAGCCACAGAGAGTTGTTATCAAGTTCGTTCTGATTAGGTTGTTCGTCGGAGTGTTTCCAGGACATCCAGAACATATGCATCTTGTGGGAACCTGTGACCATCACAATTCGTTTGTCTGCCATCTGTGGATTTGGATGATTGCGAATTTCTGTAGGCAACTGCCTGACTTCCCATTCCGGGTCATGGGCACGTACCCAGTATTCGTCACCTTTGCGATAGATCTTGTAAGTCGTATTTCCTAGTTTCATCTCCTGCCCATCAAAGTCAGCTTTGATGGTTTCCGGCGAAGCGATTTGAGTCATGGTGCGATGATAGGATGAATGCCATGAACCGTGCTCTGCCTCATGACATTTCGCACAGACCTGGGACCCGACATAGTCTTTATGGTCGGTCAGCTTGGGGGTCGCCGCTTGCAGTTGATCATCCGTTGTCGCCTGACGTATATTCGGTGTAACTTCAGGGGGGGAATATTCGGTGATCGGCTCTACATTGGAGAGGAAATAGGCAGCAGCCAATCCTCCCAATATAACGATACCAAGAAGGGTTATTTGACGTGTTTTCCCACGTTGCCGCACAATGATCGGAGAACATGCCAAAGGCATGACGAACATCGCGATCAAATAGAGGAGCATTGGGTGCACTGTTAACTCAGTTGGAAAAGTAGCTAGTAGGCCAGTTTTATCAATTCGAACGAATTGGATCTATTTACAATTTCGGTATCGGGATTCGGGGAGCATTAGGCGTAGGTCGGGGAGGAGCCCGATAAACGGGCATTACCTCCAATCCGAAGCCTCTTTTCAATTCTTCAGCGGCTCGCTCAGCCCATGGAGTTCCCGGATGTAGTTCGATCACTTTTTCAAACAACTCGGAAGCTCGGTGGATATATGGGCGACTTATTTCTTCCGCCGAAAGTTCGAGACGATTTCTTAAGTCCCAACGTACCAGTCTTCGGTTAGGGGGCATCATTTGCGGTACTTGTTTTGGATTTCGAATGAATGTTTCAAGTGCCGCCCCGTATTCGTATACCCGAGCCTGATATGCGATGAGTTGAGCGTAGATGAGGTCGTAGTTGGCTTGCCAGCGGGCATTCAGCTCGTCTTTGCGGAATGGATAAGCTTCTTCCAGCACCGCCTGGGTGTTGGCCAGATAGTTAATATAAACTTTGGCCTTCTCCTGCTCCTGACGGGCACGCACCAGAAACCTATCGGGTTCCCGTGGAAACGTCAGATCCAGTTCAATGATTTTTGCGGTTTCTTCATTGAGTGGGTTCAGGTTAACGATAACCTGCCAGATAAAGGAGCGCAGTGGGTAGTCGTTACGCATCGCTAATTGCTTTTGACGGCTGTCCAAGTCGGGCAGGTATGGTTTCATGGCCTGTAGTTCATACCGCCGTTTGTCAGCCTCGCCACCGACAAGTTCCTTCTCAATTGTGGGAAGCATAAAAAAGATACCTCCGGACTCACGGGCAATTCGACATTGTTCATAAGGGCCGAAGCCACTTGAAAATGCATCGCGACGTCTTCGAAAACCATTGGTTTGTAATTGTTCGACAAAGGCAGTTTCAGGTCCTCGATCCACTTGCAGCCAATGGTTGACCCCGGTTTGCGGATGCCGCCAATTCATGTAAGCATGTGGGTAACCGAAAACCGCTTCGCGTCCAAGGAAGTAGGTTCGGCAATTCATTTCTTTGGCAGTCGCCACAGCCATTTCTAACGTCGGTAAATTATTTTCGGGCTCACCACTTTCGTCCGTAACAACAATCAATGCCATCTGACGTGTTCCTCTTCCGCGATATGACTCATGATCTTTAATGGCTCTAGTGATGGCCGGACACATGATTTCATAGCCAGACGGGTCGATGGGGACTTCATTGATCGCCCGGCGTATTAATTCAAGATCTGAAGTAGGTTTCTTGGTATGTTTGAAATAGTTTGCACCATAGCTGGTGATGGCTGTTAACAAATGATCACCGGCTGCAGTATCAGCAAGTCCCAGCTCAGAATACACTTTATTGATACGTTCACGGATCTCTTTTTGATCATTACGCATGCTCTCGGATTGATCGAACAGCCAGACGACCAGGACATCACCTTCCTCGAGCATGAAAATGATTTCCTGAGTGATGCGGTCGATTGCCTGCTCTAGGTTGTCCACAATTTCCCGGGGGTCTCCATACGAGCCAATCGGAATGTTTGTCATCAGACTTTCCTGTAGACTGGCCGGTACCGTGAGATTGGCCATTTCCACTCCGGTCTCTTCTGCAGAATCTTTGATCACATCAGTATTAAATGTAGGCTCCGAGAACTGCCCGACTCCCTCCGCATTCGGAAGTCCGGCGATGGTAGATGATGATTGCGAGTTGGTAAGTTCAGTCGCCGGGTCTATGTTTTCTTCAAGTTCGATCGTTACCAATGCTTCGGGACGTACAAGATCCTCCGGCATAGGTTCAACCACAACCAGATTGAAAGATTCCAGAATCTCTGGAGTGAGCGTGAAAAATCCAAGAATGATCAGAATGCCCGCATGGACAAAAGTTGAAATCCCAAGCGCTCCGGCCCCCACAATCAAATCCGTTAAACTACGGCGTGCCCCTTCTTCGTTTATGTCGTTATTCCTCAATATGTCCCCATCATCTCGTAGATGATCAGGCACGAGGTTTTCCTGGAGGTTGGACATGATAAGGATAGGAGAAAAGGGTATAGCGTGATTCAATGAGCTGTGATAGCCAGCTCAACACCTACCAAATTATAGGTTAAACGTTCCAATGCGTCTTGAGGAATCATTCGGACATTGCACATCAACTTAAGGACTCGACTGTACTTTGTCCCAGTGATTACTATGATGGTTGTTAGAGACGTTGAGCCGTCATCGACATCCATTCACCCAAATCGCTACCCATGAGTCAAATTGCAGTTTATACCGGTTCCTTTGACCCCATCACACTGGGGCACCTCAATGTAATCGAACGATCTAGTAAGATGTTCGACACGTTGGTTGTAGGTATTGGTATCAATGTTGAGAAGAAATCACTTTTCTCCCCGGAAGAGAGAAAAGAACTAGTGTCACGTGTCACTTCGCGTTGGGAAAATGTGGTGGTCGAGACATTTGACGGTTTGGCGGTCGATTTTGTTCATCGGCAAAGTTCTCGAGTCATGGTTCGAGGCGTTCGTCCCTTAACCGACATTGCTGGTGAATTTACCATGATGATGGCAAACCGCCAGTTAGCGCCGGAGATCGAGACGGTCTTTTTAATGGCTGACGAGGAATTCGCTCACGTCTCAAGTTCGCTAATCAAGCAGATTGCTCAGTTTTCCGACGATGATATGCTTGCCCGCTTTGTGCCTCAGGAGATCATTGCAGACTTGCGAGTCAAGATGTCGTGTTCATGACCTCCGGCTCTATCAGACTCTAGGCGGCTGGCAGACGAGTCGGCTGACGCATCTGCAGGTGCCGCAAAAGTGCTGCTGATGAACGAACGGGAGTGACATCGATTCTCCCTCGTTCACGAATTCTATGAAGAGCCTGTAAAAGTTTGGCGAATTTTGTTATCGGAGTCTTGTTTTCGAGCATCGATTGAATGTCGATTTGAACGTGCTGGAAGAGATGTTTGCTTTTGAATCTGATCACGGACTTAAGTATCAGTTCACGCACGGGATTAGATAATTGTTGTGCCCATTGAAGCGGAGCAGGTACTTCCCAGATTCCGAATCTTAAAGAGCTTGGTTCCAGTGATTTAACCGACCGCCAGTTTCTTCGGGTTCCGCAGAAGTAGTTTACTAGTGAGATTTTGTTGCGTACCAGAATATTGAGATTGCTTTCAGCAATCCGTTGATTGGTGCTTAGTGTTGTTATTCGCACTCCTATCTTTCGACTTCGTTCCATCAGATCGGCTAATTGAGAGTTAAGTGCTTTTCGCTGAGTCGTGTTGTTGGTTGTGTCCACAAACATCGAGAATTCCTGAGCGGAATCTGTTTGCTGTAAAAGTTCGTAGGTGTCCTGCAGGCAATGATCGTGGACGATCCAGGTGGCGGCGAACCCGTTTTTTACAAGCTCTCGTAATAAGTGATCTCTGATGGTGTCTCGTGCCTGCACGCAGTCTTTTGCAACCGCCTGACGGGTTGGAAGGTTGATCGAAAGAAGAATTTGTGGGATGAGTGACACGCCAGTAGTTCAGCTAATCAAGGGACGGGATACGTAATAACTGTTGAGCTTGGGATAGGAGGGTGGTCGCGTGTTGCAGAAAGCTCGATGCAAGACTTATCGACGTCTCTCTGGGCGTCTGTCTAAGAGTTCGAAAGGGGAACGACGCGTTACAACATTCAGGCATTTGGTTGTAACGATTATGACGACTGGGAGAGCTTAGATAGCAGGTAACGGAGGCTTCTTAGATAAACGCTCGTGAGCTCTTTGCGTTGCCTATTTGATGGAATTTCGAATTAAGTTAAGCAAGCGTTCGAGATCCTCTTGATTGTTATATGCGTGAGGGCTAATACGTAAACGGCCATCTCGATGACTGAGGACAACACCGATGTTCATACATTCTGAACGCAGTTGAGCTAAGTCCACGTTTGGGATGGTGAACGAAGTGATGCCACTGAGATGTTCGACGTCCGAGGAGCCATGGATTTCGGCACCAAGTTCTTTTAGCTGAGATCTTGCGGATTGTGTATAGGCAAGGATCTGATCAGCCACCGGGGAGACGGTGGTACTAACGCCAAGGTTTTGCAGAAGTTCAAGACTAGCTCCATAGCCTAGCGTACCCACCATGTTTTGTGTGCCACCTTCATAACGTGAAGCCTGCCGTCGCGGCTTCCAGTCGATATTGCTGAAATCAAAGGCATTGGCCACAGAGTGCCAGCCGACCATTAACGGTCTCAATAAGTCAAGGTGTTGTTGGCGGATATAAAACAGGCCAGCCCCTTCGGGGCCCAGCATCCACTTGTGCCCATCAGCTGCTAAAAAATCGATTTCCAACTCAGCAACGTCAAGGGGGAATATTCCCAGTCCCTGGATTGCATCCAGCATGACATAGATACCTCGACGATGAGCTTCCTGAACAATTTCGTGGAGTTGCTCATTGGTAAATCGGTAGCCGCTGGAAAAAGAGACCCAACTAAGCGAGATGAGTCGAGTTTGCTCGTCACAGGCTTCGAACAGACGATTGATCTCAGCGATACCTTGTTCCACCGGAACAACTCTTGTGTTTACGCCACGTGAGTGCAGGTTCATCCAGGGATATAGATTGGAGGGAAATTCGTTCGCGAAAGTGACAATATTCTCCCCTTCCTTCCAGGGGAAACCCTCAGCAACGAAATTGATACCGGTAGAGGTGTTAGGGGTGAGGGCGATTTCCTCCGCACTCGCTCCAATCAGTTTAGCGGCATTGCGGCGGATTATTTCGACTCGCTTCGCCCATTTGGGCCAGTAGAGGTCTCCCTGATTTGTCGCTTCCTCCAGCCAAGATGTGATCGCCTGAGCTGCCACACTTGGTAACGGTGCGACAGCTGCGTGGTCAAAGTAGGCCAGCGTTTTTGCTACCGGCATTTGCTCTCGCAATTGCTGCTTTATCACTGATTCAGTCATGGCTTTAAACTTGTTTTTAAGAGCATCGACACAAAGATTGGTCTAATTAAATAATGAAAATTTATTGGCTTTACTTATGGTAGTTTTGGTTAGACGAAAGAATACACGGAAATTATGAATGAAAACTAGTAAATCCCTGTCGCATTAAACAAATTTCGTGGATTATACTATCTGCTCGACAGTAAAGACCGGTGGACTTGTGCTGCCGAGACTGCGGCTGAACAGAACCTGATCGTTACCCCAAGCGAGGAAATAGAAACGTGTCGAAAATCATGTGTATTTTTGGACTCTCGGTAGCAGTTTTGCTATTGTTAGTCTTTGCACTTGATCTAGCAATCAAGATTCCGTTTTCACGAGCAAGTATGCTGATGGATATTGGCGGAGTTGTCGGTGCCTTAGGTTTGGGCGTTATCAGCTTCACCACTCTACGTGAGCAAGCCTAACTGCGGCGATTAAGGTATTGCCTCTTATGAAGTCTGCGACGGTGAGCGTTTTGCCGTGATTTCCACCGCTTTGAGTAGCCCTCTCGCTTTATTCAGTGTTTCCTGATACTCCATTTTCGGCTGACTATCTGCAACAATACCTGCTCCGGCCTGCACATAAAGCTTGTCATCTTTAATGACAAAGGTTCGAAGTGCGATACAGGTGTCCATGTTTCCGACATAATCAATGTATCCTACGGCTCCTGCATAAGGACCACGGCGATGGCGTTCTAATTCATCAATGACTTCCATCGCTCGAACTTTAGGCGCTCCGGAAACCGTACCTGCTGGCAAACAGGCTGCCAATGCGTCGAATGCATCCTTATCGTCACGTAGCTGCCCGGTGACATTCGATGTAATGTGCATGACATGGCTATAACGCTCGATAACCATCACGTCGGACAATTCGACGGTACGATACTCAGCGATACGTCCGACATCGTTACGGCCAAGGTCAACCAGCATGACATGTTCGGCGCGTTCTTTAGGATCTGCCAGTAGTTCGTCGGCTAGTTGTTGATCTTCTTCTTCGGTGGTTCCACGCGGTCGAGTACCTGCCAGTGGTCGTACAGTCACTTTTCCATCAACGACCCGGCACATAATTTCCGGAGAGCTTCCGACGAGTGTTACATTATCCGTACGGAGAAAGAACATGAACGGGCTGGGATTTACCACTCGTAGTGACCGATATAGTTCCAGCGGATCAACATGGAGTTCCATCTCGAGTCGCTGGCTGATGACGACCTGGAAGATGTCTCCGGCCCGAATGTAATCGACACATTTGTTCACGGCTTCTTCAAATTCCCGTGGTTCGAAATTTGACGTATAATTTAGCGTTTCAGTGCCACCGAAAGTGCTAATGTCCGCCATGGCAAGTTGAGTCGGAGCGGCGAGTTGCGATACCAACTGGTCTACACGGGTAAGTGCCTCGTCATAGGCCTTTCGGGTGTTGCCATTATGTTTATCGAGTCGAGCCATGACGATAACAAACATGGTTTTGTTGACATTGTCGAAGACGACAAGGGAATCATAGAAACCGAAGGTCAGGTCCGGAATTTGTCGGTCGTTTTCAGGTGGATTCGGAAGGTTTTCAACGTAGCGTATTACATCGTATCCGGCATATCCGATGGCCCCCCCGTTAAATGGAGGAAGTTCTTCAAGTTGAGGAGCTTTGAAGGAATCGACTAACTGTCGCAAATCATCAAGCGGGTTGTCAGATTGATGGCTTTTGGTTTGACCATCGCGTGTTAAAGTGACATCATTCCCACAAGCTTTGATGACCATAAAAGGATTCGTGGCAAGAATACTATGGCGTCCAACTTTTTCCCCGCCGATAACACTTTCAAACAGGCAGGCATCCTTTCCGTCATCCAACTTTTGGAATGCCGAGACAGGGGTTAGGCCATCGCTGAGCATCCGGCGGTAGACGGGTACTAGATCATGGTCCTTGGCAAGATTAGTAAAAGCTTCGAAGTTTGGCGAATGTGACATGGAATGTAGGTTGAGTTGAACGATATAATTAAGGAGCTGTTGGGCTATCTTGACAGGTAATGGCCCATTGATAGAATCCTAACAGTTATTACCGCATCACGGGAACAGAGACTAACATTTGGCAGCCGATGTTTCTATTTTGAACAGTTTTTTGATTTGCTGAAACTCCCCTGATGACTGATTTATATCAAAATCAAGTTGTCATTGGAGAAGTCGGATTTAACAGCGTGGATAATGCTCAATGAAGTGCCAGCACTGCGAAAAGCCAGCAACCTTTCACATCACTGAATTGACAGATGGAGTGCCCGAAGAACTGCATCTGTGTGAGGAGCATGCACGGATCTATCTCATGCAGGCGGATGTCAATGAAGAGGATGTGCCTTCCATTGCAGGGGCCCTGGCTCAACATCTTAATATCAACGAAGCTGCGGAGCAACTTGCCAAGCTGGACCAGCAGGCATGTCCGCTTTGCGGTATCACATTTTATGAGTTTCGCCACGTCGGCCGACTTGGTTGCCCGCATGATTACATCTGTTTTGAAGATGAAATTGACCCAATTGTTTCAAACATCCATTCCGCGACAATGCACGTTGGTAAGAAACCAAGAGGAGCCGCTGAAGGTACAGATAAGCGAACGGATATAATTCGTTTGCGACGTGAAATGGAACAGGCAATTCAGGTGGAAGACTATGAAAAAGCCTCGCAGTTGAGAGACCAAATTATCGGAATTGACAAAGAACAGTCCGGTTAAGAGGTGTATCGTGTTTATGGATGAGTTGGCTGGGAAAGGTGGCGAGTGGCTGAAAGGCACCGGGCCAGAGTCGGATATTGTGATTAGTTCGCGTATTCGTTTGGCGCGAAACCTGTCTGAATTCCCATTCGTGCGTAAATGCTCCGATAGTGATAAGTCAGCCATTGAAACCCGTGTGGCTGAATTGATTAATCAGGATTCTAAATGGAGTGATCCTGTTAGTTATTACCGCATCGATGAAATGAATGATCTCGATCGTCAATTTCTTGTCGAACGACAATTAATTAGTCGTGAGCTTGCAGAAAGCAATGGCGCTCGCAGTGTGCTTATTGATTCGGATGAGAAATTCAGTGTTATGATCAATGAAGAAGATCATCTCCGAATTCAGGCCGTTCAAAGTGGGCTCGATTTGACAGAGGCCTGGCATCGTGTCAATGCGATCGATGATTTTGTAGATTCATGCCTGCACTATGCCTTCCATCCCCGATTTGGTTATCTCACGGCATGCCCAACCAACGTAGGGACGGGGATGCGAGTCAGCGTTATGCTTCACTTACCTGCCTTGGTGATGACTCAGGAACTGGAAAAGGTTTTCCGTAGTCTGCAAAAGATCAATCTTGCTGTTCGTGGCCTCTATGGAGAAGGCTCTGAGGCGATGGGCGATTTTTACCAGATTAGTAATCAGATCACATTAGGCAAGAGTGAAGTTGAACTCGTGCAACAGGTTAACGAAGTGATTCCTGTCATGATCGAGTACGAACGTAAAGCTCGTGACTTTTTGTTGCGTGAAAGTAGAGATGAATTAAGTGATCGCGTTAGCAGGGCGCATGGCATTCTTCAAAATGCGAAAACGATTAGCAGTGAAGAAACAATGCATCTGTTGTCGAGTATTCGACTGGGTGTCAATCTAGGATTGATCGAAGTTGACGTACCAATGCTCAATCGACTCTTCCTGCAAACCCAGCCGGCCCATTTACAAAAAATGGTTGGAGGTCAACTTGATATTGCGGATCGCAATATTCACCGAGCTCGGTATCTAAAAAAATCTTTTAATATTGGCGATAACTAGGATGGCGTTTCTTTAGGCTGACGTTTTCTACTCCTGTTGCCAGTCTTCCGGCGTGTCCAGATCAATGAGTGGAGTATTGTCGCCGACTTCGAATGTTCGCCCGTAGTAGAGATCCCAGAGGGCATTGATTCCCTGATCGTCGGTAAGTTGGTAGACGCCCGTTACGAAAGGCCAGGGAAAGAGGGCCGGGTGCCCTTTGGTACCTTCAAAAGAAGGAGCGATGATTGCAGCGGCATCCGGATTGTGCTGTTCAAGTACCTGATCAATGAGCCATGGGGAGAGGTAGGGCATGTCAGCTGGAGCCAACAGAAAAGCATCGTTAACACCCATGGGGTAGTGTTCAGCGGTGTATTTGATGCCAGCCAGTACGGTGTCTTTCATTTGAGCAGGGGGCGGATCAGCAATTGCGACATCCACATCAAATTGAGCTAGGTGTTCCCGAAGATTTGTATTGTCTTCACGCACAACGACGATGACTCTTTGCACACCACTGGCTAGCCAGGCAGCAAGCACGTGATTAATTAGTGGTTCTCCTTCAAACGGCTTGAGCAGCTTCGGCTCGCCCATACGCCGACTCAATCCAGCAGCCGGGATAATCGCTACAGAATTCATGTTGGCAACTCAATTCCGGCCGGGCGTCCCGGTATGAAGCCGTCTCGATTACGGTGTGAAACGAGCTCAGCACAAATACTAACAGCGATTTCAGCGACCGTTTGTGAGCCGATATTAACTCCTAGAGGTGCGTGTACGTTATTGAGAGCTTCCGCGGAGATACCGGCATCAAGGAGGTCATCGAAGATAAGTTTTATTTTCCGTCTTGATCCGATCAGGCCGACGTAACGAGCGCCACGATCTGCGAGATGATAGAGTGCTCTCTGGTCATGATTGTGTCCACGAGTGACGATCAGACAGTAAGTGTGAGGAGTGATTCTCAAGGAGGGCAAAACCTGTTCGATATCCCCGGCAATACGTTGTTGGATGTGAGGAAATCTTTCAGGCGAAATGATCGATTCACGATCGTCGATTACTGTAACGTCGAATTCCAGATCGACGGCCATATTCGCGACGGCCTGACCAACGTGTCCTCCACCGACGATTACGAGTTGACAGCGTTCTAAGGAGGGCAGGAACGCCATCTTTTGGTGATGATAGGCACGTGGCCGTTGTTCGAGTGTAATCAGATGGTGACTTGCCTGTAGTGGCAGACTTGATTTCTCCGGTCCGAGCGAACTCTGCAAACGGTTCTGGTCATCAAACAGTAGTAAGGTTGGAATGCCGTCTTCGGCGTCAAGTGAGTATAAAACGACTTCAGTGAATCCGGGAGCAGCTTGTAGTAACTTGCAGAGTTGTACAATATAGCTCCGACTTGGCTCGTCTTTAACGGGTTGAATGAGTATCTGCATGCGGCCGCCACAAATCAAACCATCATCCCAGCCATAGTCATGGTCGAGTTGGAATTTGGCGATGCGTGATTGGTTGTCCTCGAGATAAGTCAAAGCGGTGCGTTTAACTTCCGCTTCCACACACCCGCCTCCCAGCGTACCGGCTTGCGAGCCGTCCGGGTAAATCAGCATTGTCGCGCCAGGCTTTTGTGGAGTGCTTCCGCGAGTTTCCACTAAGCGGCAATAAACGGCTTCTTGCTGAGAGTTAGCAAGGGCTTCGAGTTGTTGAGAAAGTTCCCGCATTGGTCATGATCTGCGTTTAGGCCGGCTGGGTAATTCTTAAGTGACCATTTTCGACCATGTCTTTGACACGTTCGCGATAGGCGTTCATATGGGGTGCTACCAAATGAGCCTTTAGGTCTGCAAGAGTTTCCCATTTTTCCACAATCACGACGACGTTGCCTTCCAGAGGAGCCTGTCGTTCAATGTCGGTCTCTACGTCGAGGGTTGGTCCGTATTCAAGACATCCCTTTTCGGCTAATACCTCTGGCACGATTCCCTTGAATTCAGCAATAAAGTCGTCTCGGCGACCAGAGGCAATGGTGATAGTACAAATGACGTGAATCATCGTTATTCCTTTTGATTTTAAATAAAGCCTATTCCATTAGCAGCAATCACTGCCGATCGAACAGGAATCGGCAATGGGAAGAGCGGAGGTATTTGAGCTTTGGTCGGATTCCATGAACTTTCCTTCATCATTTAGTAAGATCAAGTCGGCTCCGTATGGGGCGCATTCATATTCACGCATTTGTCCGCGGGAAATTGTTACGCGTTTTCCACGAGTAAGTGTATTTCCATGGTCATCAACCACTTCTTGCCACGGGCCTCGGTAGATTACGGACTCACCGGCGTTTGTCTCGTCTTTCAGACCCAGTGGTTTCCAGGCTCGGAGTGTCATACTTCTGAATTCGATACCTTCCACAATCTTCCAGGGCTCGGACTGCCGTGCCAGAATCTCGACTTTGCCCAGTCCGGCATTCAAGAATGCTTGAATGAAGTTCCGGTCTTCAAATGCTCCGCTGATACAACCACTCCAAAGTGTGGCATCGTTTTGCATCACAGCAGGAACCGGTTGGTTCGAGACAATATCACTGATGACAGCTCGGCCGCCGGGTTTAAGGACACGATACAGTTCGGCAAAGAGTCGGATACGATCATTGGGGTTCACCAGATTAAGGACGCAGTTAGAAACAACAACATCAATACTGTTGTCCGCAATCAAAGGCTTTGTAAGGCGTAGTTTTTCAGCCTGTTGTTCTGCCTGTAGCCAACTTTTTGAGTCGGTAGCTGGGTGGTTCTGCAGCCAGTTCTCAAATTCCTGCATGTCCAGCTTGAGGTCTTGAATCTTACCTTTATGAAAAGTAATGTTATCCCAGCCGATTTTACCGCAGATTTCATTTTGATATTGTCGTGCCAACGCGAGCATGTCTTCGTTCATGTCGACACCAGTTACACTGCCATCGGCTCCGACTATCTGTGAGGCGATATAACAGATTTTCCCGCCGCCAGAGCCAAGATCAAGGACATGTTCTCCCTGCTGAACCCACTGGGAAGGATCGCCACAACCGTAATCACGATCAATTAGTTCTGCAGGCAGGACTTCCAGCCAGCGGGTATCGTAATCCACGGGACAACAGAGTGCAGCTTCCGCTTCCTGAGAGGCCTGAGAATATCGTTCGGCGACTGCATCTTCAATGTTTAGCTGGGAGTTGTTCAATATTTCGTTACCCTTCGGAAGAAAGAAAGACTAAGAGTCCTTAGGCATTCATGGCAGAGATAAGCTCGTCAACCAGCGTACCAATCTCAGTGAGGACGGTGTCTTCACCCTTTTCTTCGACTTCTGCGATCTTACGGACAATCGCAGAGCCAACGATTAGGCCGTCGGCGACAGGGGAGAGCATTTTTACATGTTCGGGTTTACTGATACCGAATCCAATACAAATCGGAAGGTCGGTCCTTTCTTTCAACCAGCCTACCTGATCAACAACTTCTGGCGGCAACTCCGTCCGTTCCCCGGTGATCCCGGTGACGGAAACGAAGTAAAGAAAACCTGTCGAGGTCTCGCAAATCTGTAATGCCCGGTCACGAGAAGTGGTTGGTGTTACCAGTTGGATCAGGCTGAAGTCTTCGCGTTGGCATATCTCCGAGAAGGCTGCAGATTCTTCCACGAGTAAGTCCGGAACAATTGCTCCGGCAATTCCATCAGCCTTCGCACGCATCACATAGTTTTCCAGTCCTTGTCGGTGAATAATACTGTAACTCACCATGGAGACGACCGGAGCAGATAGTTGGGCTGTCCAGGTATTTGCGGCATCAAGGATATTGGCAAGCTTTTGTTTTTGATCCAGCACACGGGTGTAGCTGGCCTGAATCACTGGACCATCGGCAATTGGATCACTATAAGGGATTCCCAATTCACACAAACTGGCACCATGTTCGACGAGTTTTCTTAGTACTTTACCCGTGAATTCCAGATTCGGGTCTCCGGCCGTGACAAACGGCATAAAAGCTTTTTTCCCCTGACTACGGAGGGTTTCAAAGGTAGTGTCGATTGCTGACATTTCAGATTTACTGACTGGTATCTAGAGGCTGTTGGGGAATTCAGAATTGGAACGAGAAAGGGCTCGGTTTAGTAACCTTCTTGTTTAAGTCTTGCAATTTCGTTGCTGTCTTTATCTCCGCGTCCGGATAGACAAACAACAATTCGTTTGCCTGGCCCGAGTTCACGGGCACTTTCCATGGCTTTAGCGATTGCATGAGAGGTTTCCAAGGCAGGTAAGATCCCTTCGGTGCGAGTCAAAGTGTCAAACGCAGCCATTGCCTCACCGTCCTGGCAATGGGTGTACTGTACTCGCCCCGTGTCTTTCCAGTAGCTATGTTCTGGCCCAACTCCGGGATAGTCGAGACCGGCTGAGATGGAATGTACGTCACAGGTTTGTCCGTCTTCATCCTGCATCACATAGCTATAGCTTCCGTGCAGAATCCCATGTTCACCAAAGGTTAATGGGGAAGCATGGTCACCGGGATGTTCACTTCGGCCTCCGGCTTCGACCCCCAGAAGTTCGACCTCTGCATCGTCTACAAATGGATAGAACATTCCGGCAGCATTACTACCGCCGCCAACGCACGCCACAACTCGATCCGGCAGACTACCAAAGCTATCGAGGCTCTGTTGACGAGCTTCCTGTCCGATCACACTTTGGAAGTCACGGACGATGAGTGGGAATGGGTGTGGCCCGACAACTGAGCCGATGATGTAATGGGTTGTCTCGACACTACTCATCCAATCACGCATGGCTTCGTTAATGGCATCTCGCAGTGTGCGTGAACCTGATTCTACAGGTCTCACTTCTGCTCCCAGCAATTTCATGCTGAAGACATTAGGAGACTGACGTCGTACATCTTCGGAACCCATGTAAACAATGCATTCAAGCCCAAATCGTGCACAGGCTGTGGCTGTTGCCACGCCGTGCTGGCCCGCACCAGTTTCTGCAATCACACGTTTTTTGCCCATCCGCAAAGTGAGCAATGCCTGCCCGAGTGTGTTATTGATTTTGTGGGCTCCGGTGTGATTGGTGTCTTCACGTTTTAGCCAGATTTCGGCTCCACCACATTGCTCGGTAAGTCGCTCGGCAAAATAAAGCGGAGAAGGACGTCCGACAAAGGTATTAAAGAGGTCACTTAGTTGGCTCTGGAACTCCGGATCGTTCTTCGCTTGGTTATATTCCTCCGCCAATTCATCTAACGCATGAGTTAGCGTTTCAGGTACGTAGCGTCCACCAAATTCACCGAATCGACCTGACGAATTCGGTACGGCTGAAATAGGGTCTGACATGTTGTTTGAACGTCTCTAAGTTGCTTTAAAGGGATGGTGTTCCGAGTTGCAAAAAGTACTTTCTTTTGGCTGGTAAGAGCTAGACCAGCGGAGTACGATTCACGCACTTTCTTTAGTTTATCGACTATACTTCTTTACTGTTAGTCCCCGCAGTTGGATTAAAGGCAGTCAAACGTATCTCGCATCACGAGCGTTTTTGGCATGCTTTGCAGAAAAAAGTACTTCTTTGAGCCTGAACGATCCGAGTAATGGGCGTGTCCATGCAGATTGGGCAGGGTTTATCTTCTTTGTCATACACACGATGCATATTCTGATAGCCACCAGGATCATTCAGTGCATTTCGGTAGGTCCCATCTGACAGCGTTGATCCCTCGTGAGCGATTGCAGTCTGCAGAATGTCGACAGTTGTTTCAGCGATCAGATCCCATTGTTTGAGGGTTATACGATCACATCGTTTTGCCGGATGGATCGCGGCCACGTAAAGGATTTCAGAGGCATAGAGATTGCCGATTCCGGCCACCTTCTTCTGGTCCAGTAACGCTACTTTTACCGGGCGTCTGGATTTGCCAAAGATCTTTTTCAGTAGAGGGCCGGTCACATCCAATGCATCCGGCCCCAGATTCTCTAGGCTAAACCGATCCTGATACTGTTGATCGTTCAGTAAGTAAATCATTCCTAGTCCCCGACGGTCCCAGTAGAGCACTTCTTTTTCCCCATGGGAAAACTCCAATCGAAAGCGTACGTGTTCCTGACTCGGAGGGTCCGCCACTAAAACTAAGCCCGTCATACGAGGTTCAAACAGTAATCGGTCGTCATTTTCCATTTGAATGACCACTCGTTTGCCAATACGTCCGACTTGTTTGACCTTTTTACCAACGAGTCGCCGGCGAATGGTGGATATGTTGGGGGTGACAGCAATAGGCTTGCGGAGACAACGGACTTTTTCAGCCGCAGTAATTGTTGCACCTTCGATGGCCAGGATGCCGCGGCGCATTGTTTCGACTTCCGGTAATTCAGGCATCATAATACTTTCTATAATGAGCAGGGTTATCGAGAATCCTGAAGCTTCGACAGGTCATCACCCGACCTGTGGACGATATCATTTAGATTTCCCATAATCATGACCTCTTCTTCATTGCGAAGGTACCCCTTGGTATGGGATAATAGCCCAAATGTTGAATACCGCTTCGCCGTCATCAAACAAGGTTTGTCTCATGAGTTCTATTAATTTCAATCGCCGTAAGTTTATGCAGTCCACCGGGGCCGCGTCGATTGTGGCTGGAGCTGCACTGCAAGCTCCGCTTTCAGGCAAAGAAAAGTCACAGGGTAATCCTGAAAACATTGTCAAACGATTGTACGATACTTTGACTGAAAGTCAGAAGAAGGTTGTTGCGTTCGATTGGAATCATATGGATCCAAGCCGTGGATTACTACGTACTCGCATCGCTAACAACTGGCACATCACTAAGCCAACATTGAACTCCAAGTTCTTCACCGCTGAACAACGCGACATGATTCGCATGATTTACGAAGGTTTGCTGGCACCTGATTGGCACGCCAAGTTTGACAAACAGCAGGAAGATGATACCGGTGGATTTGGGGAGACCAACAACATCGCAATTTTTGGTGAACCGGGTAGCGACCAGTTCGAATTCGTGATGACTTCACGGCACTTGACACTCCGTGCTGATGGTAACACAACAGATCATGTTGCATTCGGCGGCCCTTTATTTTACGGCCATGATCCACACGGAACGTTTGACGAAGAACCTGATCACGATGGCAATGTCTTCTGGGAACAGGCCGTCGCAGCCAATAATGTTTACAAGCTGTTGGATAATGAGCAACGTAAGGTGGCAGAAGTTCCCAAGACCGTTCGTGAACAAGCCGTTGCGTTCAAAGGAGCCAAAGGTGGTATTCAGGGAATTGCAGTGAAAGATTTGAATGGTGCTCAGAAAGATGGCGTTCAGAAAACACTTCAAAGTCTGGTTTCGATGTTCCGCAAGTCAGACCAGCAGGAAGCCTTGGAATGCGTTAAGAAACAAGGTGGTTTGGATGCCTGTCATTTAGCCTTCTACACCGACAACGATATTGGTGGCGACAAAGTCTGGGACAATTGGCGTTTGGAAGGTCCGTCATTCGTATGGCACTTCCGCGGTGCTCCTCATGTTCACGTTTGGGTTAATATTGCCGATTCTTCGGAGGTTGAATTGAACGCCTAAAGACATGAGTGTGTCTGAAGTCGCCTAGTTTTGTGGTAAATTAAAAAGCCGCTACTGACATGAACTGTCAGTAGCGGCTTTTTGCCTTGAGTACGAGCTTGAACCCTCTTGGAGATAACGAATAACCCTCGGGCGATCAGCATTTTTGTAACGTCTGATGCAAGCTTATTGTTTCTCCTTCTTTTCAACGACATAAGCCTTTTTGATGTAGTCCATGTTAGGGAATTCTTTAATCAGGTATTCATTACCCTGATCTTGAATGAGTCCCTGATTGGGGGTCTGGCCGTATTCGTCATTGATCGCTTCGATGTGTTTCAGGCCTTTATTTACCCGGCCAAAGGCTGCAAACCCTAGTCCATCAAGATTCTCGTTATCTTTGAGATTGATGAACAATTGGCTAGTACGAGTGTTTTCCCCGGACGTTGCAAAGCAGATCGTTCCTTTGCGGTTACTAAACACAACCGGATCGTCTTTGATCGGAGCGTCTTTCCATTTTTTTTGTACTTCAGGATCCCCGTTGATTCCGAATTGCACCACAAAATCGGGGACAACCCGGAAGAAACGGCACTCATTGTAGAAGCCGGACTGCACGAGTTGATAGAACTGGTCGACACCGAGCGGCGCCAGTTTGCGAGCGACTTCGATTTCAACTTGGCCATCATTGGATAGTTCGAAAATGACTTTAAAGCGGGCAGGGGCCTGCTTTGCTTCTTCAGCGATGTTTGCGTCTTCGTCCTGAGCGACCAATGGGGTGGAAGCGAACAGAGCAGCTACAAGCAAGGGCAGGAATGAGAAGGGAGCTTTCATAAGGAATGTACCTCGGGTCGGAATTACACTGACTTTTCAATTTGTTCCAACAGTTCCTCGCGGATTGCGTCGAACTGTTCTTTTGACTCTATCTTATTACCATTTCGATCGGTTACATAGAAGACGTCGACAACCTGATCGATATAAGTTCCTATTTTTGCGACGTGAACATCCAGTCCCAGATCAAACAGGACCTTTGTAATTTTGTAGAGAAGGCCCAGTCTGTCATACGCGAACACGGTAATGATAGTGTGCTTCCGGGCCGATTTATTATCGATACCGACTCGTGATGGCAATGGATTGATCTCGCCAGCGGTGGTCTCTGACGAGGCTGACCAGACCTGCCGAAAGGTTGGATTTACATCTTCTTTGAGTTTAATGGTTTGAATTAGTTTTTGTTGAATCAAACTAAGCCGATCATTCGTGGGAACATGTGCATGATCCAGATCGGAAACAAAGAAACGATCGAGGACTAACTCGTCGGCCAGACTGAAAATCTCTGCTCCCAGAATGGAGTTGCGTTGGCTTGAAAGAACGCCGGTAATGCGATGGAAGCATCCGTCGAGTGTTTTCTGGTGAGCTCCGATCGTGTATTCTGTAGCATTACGTTCGGGAACATAGCGAGCCCAGGTGACCACGTCATTCGGCTTTAGTTTAGCGAGGGATGTAAGATAGTCGACGGATCTGGCGAGGTGTTCATCGTTCAGCAAAGCAGGAGGTAGCTTAACAAGATGTGATTCCCACGTGGCTGCCTCTCCGGGCAGTAGCTTTAGAAGCTTTCTTTGCTGAGTTACCAGCCAGTCTTCGGCAAATTTTGCCTGTGATTCTCCGGATAGGTGAATTCGGGCTTTCAGGTACAGTTCCGTGATGAGGTCTTGTTTCCATTTGTTAAGCACTCCGGGACCCACGGCGGCAAGATCGGCGCAGGTCAGAACGAACAACATTTGTAGCTGCTCCAGCGAGCGTGCTTCGGAAGCAAAACGGATCACCACATTTTCGTCGTGGAGATCCTGTCGAAACGCCGTGTGAGCCATTAGCAGATGTTTGTGAACGAGATGTTTTAGGATATCGGTATTATGGTCGGTCAGGTTAAAGCGTCTGCCAACCTGCTCAGCAATTTCACGACCGACGTCGCTGTGGTCTTCAGGGAAACCTTTCCCGAGGTCGTGAATTAACAGGGCCAGATGAAGGATCGTCTTGTTGCCGAGTTCTCGATAGACACTGCCTAAGACGGAATTGTCGCCAAAAAAGTCCGTCGCTTTCTTGACGGCACGCATGGAGTGTTCATCGACGGTGTATTTGTGGTAGTCGTTGAATTGAAGCAAATTCCTGGCATGTTTGACAGCGGGCACTATTTTTTCCAGCACTCGCATTTGATGTAGTTTTCTAAGTTGTTCGCCCAGTCGTATCGGGCGTGCGAGTAATGACAGAAACTGCTGAATTACCTGATCAGTCAATTCAACGGTCTCTTGTTCCATCATGGTTCCACGGATGGCCGTCCAGGTGCGGTGGTCGATGCGTCTGTTGTATTTACTGGCAAGTTCCATCAGCCTGATAACGTCACTAAGGTTGGAGCGAATACGGTCGATCTGATTTGGCAAAGCTCCGATGCTGTAAGGTCCCATTCGAAATTTACCATCCAATTTTCTCACGAAACCAGGAAGTGATAGTTTGGAACTCCAGCGTTCCGGTCGACTTGATTGGAAAAAGTGAGTTACCGTATAGCGAACCTGACTGATGTGTTCGAAGTAATGTTGCATGAACTGTTCGACGGCCAGAGTTTCGGTGTTGTTTTCATACCCTGACTTTTCTGCGATACGTACTTGTTCGAAGCGGTTCAGTACATCTTGTGATTTACTGGCCTGAAAGTGCAATTCGTTGCGCAACTGGAGTAAAAAATCTCGGGCATTTCGCAATGTGCGATAGTCTTCTCGAGTCAAAACCCCTAATCGTTGCAGTGTTACAGGTTCCGCTTCGCCGTGAACAATAAAGCCAATCCATCTTACAAATTGGAGGTCCCGAAGAGTCCCGCGTGAGCGTTTAATATTCGGCTTGAGCAAATGTACGGTATCACCAAATTGCAGGCGTTCTTCATGTCGGGCTGTGTAGACCATTTTGATAAGATGTTTCCAGCGATTTCGAGACCGTCGACGGAAGCGAGTGAAGAATTCCGAATAGAGTTCTTTATTGCCCGTTAGAAATCGGGATTCCACCAGCGATGTGAAGATCTTTGCATCTTTGAGCCCCAGGCTTGACGCTTCTTTTACATTTCGAGTGGCAAAGCCAAGTTGCAGACCGACATCGTAGATGTTTTGACTTAGAGCTCGTGCTAATTCCGGTACCAGAAAGGCATCTGATTTTTGACAAAGTAACATGAGATCGATGTCTGAGTAAGGAGCTACGTCACGACGGCCATAGCCGCCATGGGGCACAATCGCCGTGATTTGCTCCAGTTGAACTCGTTGTTCTTCATTTTGTACAACCTGGGAAATCGCAAGTTCGTACATGCTGAGTACGATCTCGTCGAAGAGGTCTGAAATTCCAGTACAAACCTGAATGCCCGGCGATCCACCCTCATGTTGCTGCCTGATTCGCTCTCGACCTTCTTGTAGCCGTTGCCGAGCTTTTACAATGGAATCGCTAAAACTTGGGTTTTCAGACATGAAGCGTTTTTATATTGGAAGCAGAAAGCAGGAAAGAAGTCGTATATTAAACCGCTTCTTCTCCCATTTCGCCTGTGCGAATTCGAATCGCATTGTGCAGTTCCGTGATAAAGATCTTACCATCGCCGATATCACCGGTTTGGGCATTTTGGAGGATGGTATCAATAACCTTCTGCAGCGTCTCGTCGGTACAGACAATCTCTAATTTTACTTTGGGGACAAAGTCGATCGCATATTCCGTCCCTCGGTACATCTCCGTGTGACCTTTTTGCCGCCCAAAACCACGTACTTCCGATACCGTCATCCCGTGGATTTCCTGCTCGGCAAGTGAGTTCTTTACATCTTCCAGTTTAAAGTGTCGAATGATGGCTTCTACTTTTTTCATAGTTAAACCTGTGGTCAAATAAAAGACATAGAACGAGTGGCTACGGCACTTTACCCGTTCTGAACAAAATAAGATTGAAGACGAGGCAGACCGATAGGGGTCCGTCAATTAACTACTTCAATTTTATCGGAACCGGATTTGATGATAAAGCCAGATTTAATAGGTATTCGTAGAAGCACCTAAAATTAATTCCTTCTCGCGGAAATAAAGACATGGTAGATCAGCAGTTTCCACGCCTCGCTCCACTTTTAATTCTCACAGCTTCAATGGTTCTGGCCGGGTGTACTAACGAACCGGCAAAGGTCGAGTGGCCCAAAGTAGAAGTGGAAAGCAGCCGTGATAAAGTGCTGCTAAAGGCCAATTATCTGGTCAAGATAAAGGGCCATACCGTCGGCTATGTGTTGCTGGATGCCAAGCATGATGAGAAGGTCGATGAAGTTTATGGTACTTGGTTTATGACGCTGCAACTCAATCGAGGGGCAGCGACGAATGTTTCCCTGATGGACGTTCATTTTGTCGAATCATCAGACGGCGTTTTAAAGAGCATGACGGTTGATTCGAATGAAGGAGGAGCCACAGCAACGTTTGCAGTCGTAGCAGGGGATTCACTTGAAGTTCGAGTTGAAAAGTCCGACGAAGTCGAGGATAAGCAGATCCCATGGCAACAGGGAACACTTGGACCATTAGGAATCGACCTGTCTCTGGTAAGGGATATGATGAAGCCCGGGGAATCGAGATCCCTCTCTAATGTTGAACCCACGAACCTTGCTGTCTACAAGCAAACTTTGAGGGCTCATGACTTGGAAAAGATCGAGGATTTTCCCAAACAGTCATTGCTGCAGATTGACGTCTTATCGGATGGTGGGGAAGGGATTTCTCTCGAAGGTAAGCTCTGGGTCAATAGCGAAGGTGTCACAATGAAGGCGACCTATCCTCAAATGGGCATGGAGTTTTTGTATGTCGAGGATCGCATGGAAGTAACAGGATCTTTTCTCGATTCTTCGAGGACGATTGAGGCAGTTGATTTCAACGACGTGACTTCAGTGGAGATTGGCGGTATCTATGATCAGGAAGCGTCACGACAAGAATTAACACTGTACTCTGCGCTGACTGACCTGAGTGATATGTTTTCCAATACGCTCTATCAAACCGTGAAGAAGAAAAGTGAAGATGAAGTGATGCTGGAGTTGTCGGATGACATTTTGAATACTGAACTTAACGCTGAAAATCCGTCGAAAGAGTATCTGGCTAGTTCACTCCTTATTGAGGTTGAACATGCCGGAATTCGGGCCAAGGTGCAAGAACTCACAGAGGAGTTGGAGGCTGAGGTTGAGAAAGTAATGGCTATTCAGGAATTTGTCTATGAACATATGGATAAGAAAAACTACTCCAAAGCGATGGCATCGGCAGCCGATGCATTTGAAAGTGGCGAAGGTGATTGTACCGAACACGCTTGTTTATTTGCAGCAATGACTCGAGCTGCAGGATTGCCAACTCGGTTGGTTAATGGTTTGGTTGCTATACCGGACGGAGGACAGACCAATTGTTGCTTCCATATGTGGAATGAAGTTTATTTGGATGGTCGTTGGAAGAGCGTGGATGCGACTCGCAGACTGGATAGGGTGAAATGGTCTCGTTATATAAAAATTGCCGACTCATCACTGGCTGACGAAAACGATCAGGAATTCCTGCTGGCTGGAATGGTTTTACTCGGGGATTTAAGGGTCTTCTGTAGGTAGTCTGCTGACCACGAATGATTTTTCTTTGAATCTTACCGGCAATTTCATGCACGGTTCACAACGTAACCTACGTTTATGTAGTCACCAGAACAATCATCTGTTTTGGGGAAATGAACTCACTTTAACCGGCATGATTAGTAAAGCACGAATTTGATGAATCCCACTCCTTCCTTTGAATCCAATGAAACGAACTCACTGGCACAGGGACGTGACTGGTATGCACAAACCGCTGAAAAGCAGGGTTATTTCAACAGAAAATTGGCTTCATCCGAAGCACTTTTCGAACTGAATGCTATTGGTTCGTTTGAGTTCACAGATGCGGTTCGTCCTGGCAAAGACTCAACTCTGGCATTAAGGCAGGGTTATCGCCGCGAGACTTTTCGTTCACGTAGCCGCAATATGGAATTGCCGATGATTCTGGCGGCCGCAACGCGTGACGTATTGTTTGAGCTGTTTTTGGATCTTATGAATCCACTCGGCAAACTCGTCGATTGTGTTTTGGAGACAAGTCACTCGCATGGTGATGGCTCACATGAAGATCTTTATCGTGAAAAGATCGACCTGCCGGTTCTGAAAAGTACCTTATACGACTACGAGTCTCTGATCATGAATGATGGCTGTACAGGCGTGGCAGTGGTAAATCCGAAGAAGCAACTTGAAGTTCAACTCGATGAACACAAGATGTTGATGATTTATGCAGAAGACCTGACGTCGTTTGAACGAATTCTGTTTCGTTATGACGTTTGGCCGATGGAAGATATGCGATTTATCACTGAGGAAAATCATGTGCATTCTTCGCGCCCTGTATATCGGAAGCAATTTGATCAACTAAGCTTCCGGTTAGGGATGGATATCTAAGAAGCCGACTGGTTGTTATTACGACTAGCCCCGGTCCAGGTTGTCTCCGTTTCTGCATGCAGTGCATTTAAAGCTCGGGCTAGTACAAATAGATAATCACTCAGCCTGTTTAGGTAGGTGGTCGCATTGCCTAGAGGATTCTCTGATTGTTGTTGTAGATTGACAACAAGTCGTTCGGCTCGCCGGCATACTGTTCGCGCAAAGTGTGTTTGCGCAGCGGCAGGGTGTCCGCCGGGAAGAATGAACTGCCGCAGTTCGGGTAGATTTTGATTCAGTTTGTCAATGCGTGCTTCCAGCCAGGTGGATTCTTCAGCAGAGATAGCAACGCCACAATCGTATCCTTCTTTGGAAGCCACCAAAGCCCCAACATCAAACAGTCGGGATTGAATCTGTTGAAGTTGGTTTTGAACCTCATCGGTAATCGAATAACTGCGGACAATTCCCAGCACCGCATTCAGTTCATCGATTGTCCCAACCGCTTCGATAGCCAGACTGGTTTTAGAAACTCGGCCACCGCCAGCTAAACCGGTTTCTCCCGAATCACCTGTTCGTGTGTAGATCTTCATTGGTATATCGCTAATTGGACTCGTAGAGAGTGAAACGTTTGAGCAGCATGTGTCTCATTGATTATGGTACACGGTTTGATACATTAAGATGGATTGAAATTAGACAAAACTTAGAACTACCTTGGTGTTTTGGGTGGCCGGCGAATTGATATACAAGGATTGAATGGATATGAGACATATAGTTTCTACATTCGTAGCAAGCTTGATAATGCTGGTAAGCGATACTGGATTGCTTCGCGCTCAGGACGTCTCGATCAGTGAAATTGAGGCGGGGTTTCTAAAAAACGTACGGCAAGTGACTTCCTCTTTTGTCAAAGCCGGCGAAGGATATTTTTCGCCGGATGGAAAACGAATCGTCTACCAAGCCATTACGAAAGATTATCCCTTCTACCAGATTTACATCCAGTCATTGGAAGGTGGACGTCCGCGGTTGGTCAGTACAGGCAGAGGACGTACCACTTGTAGCTATTTTACCGTCGATGGTAAAAATATTCTGTTTGCCTCGAGTCATCTTGATCCCGAAATGACAACCACGGAAGAGGCAGAGATCAAACAGCAGGAAGAAGATCGTAAGAACGGAGTGCGGCGTCGGTACTCATGGCCATTTGATCCACATACGGAAATGTTCGTGGCCACACCAAAGGGTAGGATTATTAAACGTTTGACCAAGGCTGAAGGTTACGACGCAGAGGGTGCTTATTCAAATAATGGTAAGCTGATCGCCTTTTGTAGTACTAGAGACGGAGACCCGGACCTTTATCTGATGGACGCTGATGGCGGGAATGTACGGCAGTTGACCAACGCTAAAGGATATGACGGAGGCCCTTTTATTTCACCGAATGGCAAGTGGGTGATTTTCCGTAGTGATCGTAAAGAAGAGCACATGCTGCAGATCTATGTGATTGGTATCGATGGCAAAAATGAAGTTGCTTTGACAGACACCACAGGAGTGAATTGGGGGCCATACTGGCATCCAACAGAACCGTATATTATTTGGTCCGGAGCTGATCATTCCACAGGCGGTCGTCCAAATTATGACCTATGGCTGGCCCGATATTCGGTCTCCCAAGAAGATAAGTTTTCTATTGGTGAGCCCGTGCGAGTGACAGATAATATTGGTGCTGATGTTCTTCCAGTCTTTTCACCTGATGGTAAACAGTTAATGTGGACAAGTACTCGAACAGATACTCACACTAGCCAGTTGTTCATTGGAGACTTTGTGCTGCCAGGGAAATAGGCAGAATAAGTGATGGCGGATTGATCATTATGGTAACAGCTTCCGAGAAACAACCGGTTTCCTGTGGCATTCTATTGCTTAGGAAACACAAAGGTCGTAAACAATTCTTGCTAATGAAACATGCACGCCGTTGGGATCTTCCGAAGGGACATGTCGATCCGGGTGAAACGAAACTCGAGTGCGCGATGCGCGAATTTGAGGAAGAAACAGGTATCGATCGCAATGACATTAAGTTGCAGAAAGATTTTCGATTTGAAGAATACTATGAGGTCAAGAATTGGAAAGGTCGTGGTGAAAATGTCACTAAACGATTGGTCATTTTTCTGGCAAAGTTAAAAAAAGGTGTTTCCGGAAAGGTCGTTCCGACAGAGCATCTGGATTATCAATGGGTGGACTGGGATCCTCCGCATGATATTCAGGAAAAGACGATTAATCCATTGCTCAGTCAGGTGACTGACTTTCAACGTCGTCGAGAGAAGAAGAAGCTAAAAAAAACAGATCGATAGTTTTACTACCCTTGGCGGACTATCTAAGCTACAGCTAAGTGTTCGTCGTCGCTGGCAACAGGCAGCATAATGATGAACTGGGTTCCTACGCCGACAGTACTTTCTATTTTGAGGCGACCTTGATGCGAATCAATGATGTTTAGGCAGGAACTGAGACCCAGTCCTGTGCCGCCTTTGCCACTCTCATCCGGTCCGGCTTTTGTGCTGTAAAAAGGATCAAAGATTCTGGGAAGTTCTTCCTGTGGAATGCCGCACCCTGAATCTCTCACGGTTAGCAGGTTCATGTTTTCCTCAGCATCATGCTCGAGTTTGACCCAGATTGTGCCACCGATATCCATCGCTTGTCGTGCATTGGTCAACAGATTCAAGAGAACTTGTTGGATTTGATTTCCATTGCATTGAGTTTCAGGTACGTCTAATAATTCCACTTCCATCGAGATACGGTATTTGTTCATTTCACGTTCTAACAGAACCAGAGCATCATCGATGACTTTACCCAAATCGGTTGACTCAATGACATCCGAGCGATTGCGAGCCATTCCCAGGACGGCGTTGGTAATCTTGGCAGCACGTTGGCTGGCTGCCAGAATTTTGTCGAAAGCCTTATCTCTTGTTTCATCGTCGCGATGACGCATACCCATTTTGGCATAGTTAAGAACGGTCATCAGAATGTTATTGAATTCGTGAGTTGTGGTGCCAACGAGTTCACCCAAAGCCGTCATTTTTTGAGCTTCAGCGAGCTGTTGTTTGAGCATTGCAATCTGAGTTTGTGAACATGGTCTCTCTTCGGCCGCAGCCTTGTCGTTTACGACAAGCAGATCTTCCTCCCCCGTCTTATTTTCATTCGACGCCGGTGACTCGACTTCTTCCTTAGCGAAGAGATCGTTATCCAGAAAGTTTGATTCGCTATGTTCCGATTCGTCCATATAACTACCCGTTATCTTTCCTAATTCCCGCAGTGGTAACTTTGGAACACTCGATTTGTTGTTGGCGGTAAAGTTTACCTGATTTGCCAAGTACACCTCTCTTTGTCCCGCTTTGCTAATCGCTAACCTCACTTGGTATCAACTTGGTTAGGATGCGGAGCCACCACCCTTTATAAATCGACTTATTGGGCTGGGTGACAATAGTGCTAGAACCTATAATTCCGCCTGCGATTGGGCACCATGTGTTAAAGTTTGCGGCATTGGAAAGACAGGCAAACTTGTTAGCTGTATGAAATAGAGGTAACGAATGGAAATTCGACAAATGTTGAGTCTGGCGAAGGAGACAGCCAGAGATCTGGGATTCCATATTCGTCAGGATCTTCTTCGCGACCAACACGGTGGAATGTGTGAATTTGGAGGAAAGAGGTGGATTATTCTGGATGTGAGTCAGAATTCAATGGAACAACTCCATGCCATTGGTAATGCGTTGAGATTTCTTGACAGTCTGGATTCGAACCAGATCCCAGTTGCATTAAGACACGTTTGGAAACCTTATCTCTAGCTGACAGCCTGATTGAATTAGGGTCAGTTTCCCAGAGAAGGGAATCGGATAGGTCCCAGCGAGTTGGGATTCGCTTCGGCTTGCGGCGGACCACCTACCGGAGCAGAGGCTTCGGACATCCGTTGCTGCAAATCATTTAGGATGAGTTGTTCTAAAGCCGTATCTCGGCCTGCAGGCATCCAACCAAGCGTTTCGGTGGTGACGATTCCCCGATCTCTTGGGCGGGAGTGTGTTGCACTATGCCGAAGCGTTGCCCCGCCCACGGTGGCGTATTCAGGTTGAGCTAAATCTTCTTGTAGCTTATGAACCACCACCTCAATTCTGAATCCTTCGCGAGATGGGCGCACATGGACTTCGGCCTGTCGTCGAATGGTTTGAAGTGTAGCGTAAAGCTGATCGAAACCAGCCGCATTGTCTTTTCGCCAGGGTTCTAGCATCGTGGCGGCGTCAGCATGTGCCGTTTGTAAGTAGCCCTCTGTTAACGTATTCCCAACGAGTTGAATTTGCTCTTCGTGGCGAATAACAAAGTAGTCTTCCATCGTATCGACCAGAATGTTCCAGAGTAGGTTGCGGTCGCGTAAGGGGACCACCATGGGGTTTTCGAGTTTGGGTAGTTCCGCTTCCTCGAGAACGTAATTCTCTTCGATTTCGGGACCATCATCGCCCCAACTCCAAACACGCGAACTAATACACCCCGGAAGTGTCATTCCGGCTAGAACGGTTAATATAAGTAGGTAATGGCTGTTCTGATCTGTGCGCACGTTGGTGTTCGCCTGAAGAGGGTTCTATTGAGCCGGAAGTTTGTCAAATTGTGACAAATATGGCAAGTCCGTATTCTTTTCGAAAGAATGTTTCAGAAATCCTAAACATTGGGGAACTTCTGCAGTTCAAATGGTATCCAAAGTGAAGAAGGGGTCGGCGTAGGTAGAATCCGTGTAGGTGGTGCGTCCCAGAAACTTAAGCCAGGGAGAGAACGATGAAACCTTTACAGACGAATCCATCACAATTTGGCAAGCCGTCACTGGGTATGTCGTTGTTGGCACTTTTGCTAGTGAGCCTGTCTGTTGGTGGGCTGCCAGCTGTTTTTGGACAAGGGGCTTTGATTGATTTCCGCGACCGTCCGTCCAGACCGCACATCGTCAATGCTGGGCAGGCATTGCATTCTTATCGAGTGACGTCACTCACGGTAGATGCCGTCCTAGAAGGCCAGGTTGCCCAAGTACAGATTTCTCAGGAATTCCAAAATACCTCTCATCGAACCATCGAGGCTAGCTTCGTGTTCCCGATTCCTCAAGATGTGGCAATTGAACGTCTCACCTTGATGGTTGACGACAAAGAGTACGAAGCGAAGCTATTGCCTCGTGAAGAGGCTCGTAGTATTTACGAAGGATATATTCGTCGAAATCAGGATCCGGCCTTACTTGAATGGCTGGGATCTGGAATGTTCCGTACAAGTGTATTCCCGATACCACCAGGCCAAAGACGTATGGTGACGATTCGATATTCGCAGCTATGCCGTCAATACAGGGGGCTCACAGAATGGAACTTACCGTTACGTAATGCTCAGTATACGTCCAAGACCCTGCAAGGTTTGAAGGTAAATCTGGTGATCAAATCGGAGCAGGACATTAAGAGTGTTTATAGTCCCACACATACTTTGGGAGTCCAACGTCCATCGGACAATCTGGCTCGAGTCAATCTGGATCTCAGCAATATTATTCCGTCTTCAGATTTACAGGTTTTCTATGACGTTGAGAGCCAGTCGTTAGGAGCGAGTGTCATTAGTTACCGGCCGGATGAAAAAGAAGAGGGTTATTTTCTGATGTTGGTTTCACCCAGGGTAGAACACAAGAAGGAAGAAACGATTCGCAAAAAAGTGGTTTTCGTCATTGACCGTAGCGGAAGTATGGTCGGCAAGTCGATGCAACAGGCGAAAGAAGCAACTAAGTTTGTTGTCAATCACCTCAATGATGGGGACCTGTTTAATATTGTCGCCTACGATGCTGAGATTGAAGCATTCGAGCCAGAACTCCAAACATTCAATAATACCTCGCGGTTGAAGGCAATGAATTTTATTGAAGGGTTATTTGCCGGGGGAAGTACGAATATTGACGGCGCGTTATCCACGGCTTTAGACTTCCTTCAAGAAGAGCATCTTCCGGGCTACGTGGTGTTTCTGACCGATGGTAAGCCGACACGGGGGGAGACGGTAATTTCCAAGATTGTGGAAAATATGAAGCAAGCCAATACCAGTCGAAACAGGATTTGTTGTTTCGGGGTTGGTTACAACGTGAACAGTTTGTTGTTGGATAAACTCGCCCGAGAAGGGTTTGGACAAAGTGTTTATGTCAGTCCAGAGGAAGACATCGAAGAGAAAGTGTCTCATTTTTACTCTCGTATATCCTCTCCGGTGATGACGAATATCTCAATCGATCTTGATCTGGATACAGACAGAAATGTTCAGTCTAAAGTACTGAATCGCGTATATCCGGAGAAGGTATATGATGTTTTTGCTGGAGATCAGATGGTTTTGGTTGGTCGTTATCGTCATTCCGGTCCGGCGAAAGTCATGGTTCGGGGGGAGGTGAATGGCGAGAAAGTAAAAATGGCGTTTCCGACGGAGCTTGTGAAAAAATCTAAAGGATCTAAGTATGCCTTCGTAGAGAAATTGTGGGCTGTACGCCGTGTGGGGGAAATTATCGACCAGATTGACCTGTATGGCCAAAACGGGGAATTGATGGATGAGATGATACATCTTTCCAGAAAGCACGGCATCCTGACACCATATACGGCCTATCTAGCAGACGAAAATAGTGACGTACGTGACCTGGACCAGGCTCGTCGACGAGTGAGTGACCGGTTGCAGGGGCTAGAACAGCAGTCGGGGGAAGCCGGATTCAGACAAAGAGTGATGAAATCAGCTTTGCAGTCGGCCGGTAGCATGGGCGGCCTGTCCGGTGAACGTTCTCCTACTGCCAATGAAGCAACTGACACTGCTTTACCGGCTCTCAATATTCCCGGACAGTCAGCCCATGCTAACGGGACCGTTCGTTTCAAACGCCCCAATATGGAAAAAGCTGAAGAGGTTCGTAACCTACGACAGATAGGGAGTAAATCTTTCTATCGAGAAAACCAGGTCTGGGTAGATTCTCTTGCCACCGAGGCGCAGGTTGCTCAGGCGTTGAAGGTAAAACGATTCAGCAAACAATACTTCGACCTGGTAGCCCGCTTTGGTAAAGATCTGGGATCGGTTCTGCGACTGGAAGGTAAAACACTGATTGTTCTGGATGGTAATTCCTACCTGTTCGATTAAATGGGGCGACTAAGTTTCTTTGAGATAAAGCCCCTGAGTCTTGATGTATTGTTCGACTCCACGAGGGATTTGGAAGCGGATGGACTGCTGTAAGGCAATCCGTCGCCGGATCTCTGAACTGCTTAAGTCCATCGCGGGCATCTTTATCTGAGCGTCAGTGACTTGCTTCAGATATTGGTTATCGACCAAAGGACTCAGCACACTCAGATCCGGTGCCGGGTTGCCAGCACGGGATACGATGGCCAGGGTTGCGAGTTCGCAAATTCGCCGGGGATTTTTCCACTGTGGGAAATCGGCCAGAGAGTCTGCTCCCATGAGAAAGAAAAACTCGTGCTCCGAATATTCTTCAGAGAGTGTTTCGAGTGTTTCGTATGTGTAGCTGACTCCCCCGCGTTTCCATTCAATTTCATCAATTGAAAAACCAGGATGACCGGCAATCGCCAGGGTTAACATGTCACGTCGTTGGGCATTCGTCGCCTGACCGCCTGATTTTTTAAAGGGGCTGATGTCCGTGGGAATGAACCAGACTTCGTCCAATTCACATTGTTCACGCCCAAATTCGGCCAGCAATAAGTGACCGTAATGAACGGGGTCAAAACTGCCGCCAATGATTCCGATACGTGCCATGTCTATTCCGATAAGAGTAAAATATCTATCTCGTACTTTGAGTGTATCACCTGATGACGGGCGGACCTAGAGTCCCGACGGACACCCTTGTTTAATGGTTAGGCACAGCGGCGCTCCTGCTGTAGACTATCTTGTAACTCGAAGACTCTGACACGGATGTTTGGTGAATGGATCGGCAGCAGGGATTATTTGACGACGACACGTTTGATATGTCGGAAGGGCCTGCGCCATGGGAACGGGATGCCGCTCAGGATCGCTCGCTGGCAACGGTTGTATTTTCGGAAGTTCCTTGGGGTCCCTTTGATTATCTGATTCCCGACAACTTAAAAGTGGAAGTGCAGGTTGGTCGCCGGGTGGAGGTTCCGTTAGGACGTGGAAACCGAAAGGTCATTGGGTATTGTGTTGGAATTCGGCATGAAACAGGCCGGGATACGTCTGGTTACAAATTAAAAACAGTGACTGCAGTGTTGGACAAGACAACTCTGATTTCGGCTCATATGCTCGAGTTGACTCATTGGATGTCTGACTATTATCTGGCTCGTCCCGGGCAGGTCTTGGAAGCTCTGATTCCTGCTGGAGTGAGAAGTCTGGCCGGGACGCGCGCGGTGAAATTCTATTCGCTCAATTCGACCAATCTGGCGATAGGGGATACTGAAAAGCTGCCAGCCAAACAGCAACGGATTGTGGAAGTGTTACGTGGTCAGGAAGTGTGGCTTACCGGGGATCAGATTTGTAAGCAGGTTGGCTGTACGCAAGCTCCCCTTAAGAGCCTGATGAACAAGGGATTACTGCAAGTTGAAAAGCGTCGAATCTATAAGCACCATATTCAACAGGAAGTACTGGAAAGAGAGCAGGCTTTGACTCTCAATCCAGCGCAGCATCGCGCCTTGGAGTCCATTACTTCCGCGGTCAAGCAGAATCAACATAAGACAATTCTTGTCCACGGGATTACGGGCAGTGGCAAGACGGAGGTTTACATTCAGGCAATTGAAGAAGTGATCAGTTATGGCCGGCAGGCTATCGTGCTGGTACCTGAGATTTCATTGACACCACAAACGAGACAGCGGTTTCGCTCGCGATTCGATAGTGTTGCTGTACTGCACAGTCATTTGAGTGACGCTGAACGACATTGGCATTGGCAGCAAATTGCCAATGGAGAAGTGCAAGTGATTGTGGGTGCTCGGAGTGCCATTTTTGCACCAACTCCTCGACTTGGACTGATAGTGTTAGATGAGGAACATGAAACTTCGTTTAAGCAGGAAACGACACCGCGTTACCACGCGCGTGATGTAGCCGTCAAACGTTCTCAGCTCCAAAACGTTCCATTAGTGTTAGGCTCGGCGACACCTGCTCTTGAAACCTGGCATAAAGCCAAGACAGGGGAATATGAATTGGTGTCGATGCCAGAGCGTGTGATGAATCGCCCATTGCCGGCAGTTGCCACGGTTGATTTGAGGCACGAGGGGCGAAGTAAACAAAGCTTCGGCTCGATTAGCCGGCAGTTGAATACGGCGATGCAGCAGACGCTGAACAATGATGGTCAGGTAATTCTTTTGCTTAACCGCCGAGGTTACTCAACTAATATTCAATGTCCAGCCTGTGGATTCGTCTTAGAGTGTCCGCAGTGTGAAATTTCGCTGACTCACCATCGTTATGGCATAAGTGGGCAGCGGCGGGAGTTGGCGATTTGTCATTATTGTGATTACCAAACGGCGGCTCCCAAGCACTGCCCGGATTGTGCTGGAGATGCGATTCGCTTCGGTGGTTTGGGCACACAACGGTTAGAAGAAGAAGTAAAGTCCAGATTTCCAGATGTGCCTGTCTTGAGAATGGATTCAGATACGATGCAACGTCCGAATTCGCATGAGCAGGCGTTGAATCGTTTTCGAAGTGGAGAGGTTAAGATCCTGGTTGGTACTCAGATGATCGCCAAAGGGTTGGATTTTCCTAACGTTACGCTGGTTGGCGTTATCAATGCTGACACGGCACTGCACTTTCCGGACTTCCGTGCGGGAGAAAGGACATTCCAGCTAGTGACGCAGGTTGCAGGGCGAACAGGGCGTGGCGAAATGGAAGGACGGGTCTTGGTACAGACTTACACGCCTGAACACTTGGCAATTCAGGCGGCGACGAAACATGAATACGAGATGTTTGCTGATCGCGAGTTGCCGGGACGTGAGCAGTTTGGATATCCACCATTTACAAAAATGATTCGTCTGATCATTCGTGGCCCCGATGAATCAGCAACGATGGCACATGCAGGTAAGCTGGTAGAACAGTGTAGAGAGGTATTAGGGGAACGACAGAGTGAAGTACGAATTCTGGGACCCGCTCCGGCACCGATCGCTAAACTGCGAGATCGATATAGAATCCATGTCCTGCTGATGGGGACTGCAGGAGACTTGTTGAGAAATGTGGTTAGGCAGGTCTATGACGAGTCGAAGCCGGTGGAGGGGATTCAATGGGTGGTGGATGTAGATCCGCTGAGTCTTCTGTAGATGTCTGGAGATGTCAGACTCGTTCGTTTTTTTAGATCAGATTCACGAGTACCGGTAGAATACAGAGTATGAAGTATCCCGAACGCACAGACATTCCCCGCAAGCCGACGCTAACAAGTCCGGTTTCGTTACTCCGTGGCTATCGCGGGCTTTGGAATGCTCCGCTCGAGAAGCTTGGAATAGGCACGATTCGCGATCTATTGTTTTTCTTTCCTCGTAGTTATGAGTGCACCGGGGAACTTGTCGATCTGGCGGATTTGGAAGGTGAGTCCGAGATCACGGTGGTTGGAGAAATTGAAGAGACTCGTACCGGACGTACCAGATACGGCAAGTCGATCTTTTCCATGACCGTGGGTTGCGAGGGGTTACTGTTGAAAGCTACCTGGTTCAACATGCACTTTATGAAAGATAAATATCAGGCAGGTGATCGTGTTGTTTTGTCGGGTGTGGCAAAACCGAAAGCAGATCGTTGGGAAATGACTCATCCAAGAGTTTCTGTGGTGGCTGAGGATGCCGAAGTGCAGGGTAGTCAGGTGTTGCCTGTTTACCGTTTGTCGCAGGGGATCAGCCAGCCTGCGATTCGTAAATTAGTACGTACGGCTGTTGAAGATTATGTCGAAGAGCTGGAAGAAGCGATTCCGGAACTGATTAGAACTCAGAAGGGTATTGGTTCGATCCATGAAGCGGTGCGAGGGATTCACTCGCCCGAATCTCTCGAGGATGTTGCTCATCATCGTTTGCGATTTGTCTATCAGGAATTGTTAGTGTTGCAGTTGGCGTTAGCGTTGCGGCGGTGGCACCATAGCATTGCCAACAAAGCTCCGCAGTTAGAAACGGATGCCCGGATTCATGCACGTATTACGGCTCGATTTCCTTTTGAGCTAACAGCCGCTCAACAGCGTGTTGTGCAGGACATTTGTGATGATATGTCAGATAGCCAACCGATGAATCGTTTACTTCAGGGAGATGTAGGTAGTGGCAAGACGGTGGTTGCAGAATACGCCATGCTGCTGAGCGTGGCACATGGCCATCAGGCAGTGATGATGGCACCCACAGAGATTTTGGCGCAACAGCATTACCGTACTCTCAGTGAAGATCTTCAGAATTCGCGGGTAAGTATAGGGTTGTTGACCGGTTCGATGACTGCCGGTGACCGTCGACAGGTATTAGACGATCTTATCACCGGAGAGATTGATTTGTTGATAGGCACACATAGTGTGGCTAGCGAAGAAGTTAGGTTTAAGTCGTTGGCGTTGGTAGTGATTGACGAACAACACAAGTTTGGAGTTCGTCAGCGGATGGCCGTGCGTAACAATGGACTGAATCCACATTACCTGGTGATGTCTGCGACGCCGATTCCCCGTACGATTGCGATGGGGATGTTTGCCGATCTTGATATCTCTACGATTCGGAAAGGACCTGATCATCAGCAGCCAGTGCATACATATCTTGGGGATCCTGCTGAGCGGGAAAAGTGGTGGAAGTTTTTTCGTGCCCAACTTCGGAAAGGTCGGCAGGGATATGTGATTGCATCGACAGTGGAACGGGCCACACGTGAAGATCTCGTCAGCGTTGAAGAAATATATGAAGGACTCAAGAGTCGGATTTTGTCAGACTTCAGGATTGGTGTGGTGCATGGCAAAATGTCGCCTGCTGACAAAGAAGAGACGATGCGTCAATTTCATGCCCGGGAACTGGATGTGTTGGTGGCGACGTCGGTGATCGAGGTTGGGGTGAATGTGCCTAATGCTTCGTTAATGACGATAGAGGATGCTCAGCAGTTTGGCTTAGCCCAATTGCATCAACTGCGCGGTCGCGTGAGACGAGGGCATCATACAGGATATGTTTGTGTTTTTGGAGCACCAGCCAATGAAGAAGCCGAGCACCGGTTGCAGGCGTTTGTTGATACGCTTGATGGTTTTGAGCTGGCTGAAATAGATTTTGACTTGCGTGGCCCAGGTGATTTGTTTGGTACGAAACAGCATGGTATGCCTCCCCTGCGTATGGCAGACTTACGCCGAGACAGGACAATCGTCGAATTAGCTCGCGATGATGCACAAGCGATGCTTGAATCTGATCCGGGTTTGCAGAGCACCGAGTTTGTAAAACTTCGTAAACAGGTGTTACGTCGGTATGGTCGGGTGCTGGATGTCGGCGACGTCGGTTAGTACTTGTAGTTCTGCATTGGTTGGTTTTGGTTATTTGGAATAGAATAAAGGTAGATTGAGCGACGTGAGCTCGCGTCGTCAATCGTTTACTACCTAGAGAAGCGGGTTTTATGGCGCAGCAATCCTGGAGACGAGTGTTAGGCGAGACTAGCCTGGAACGCAAGTGTCGCTTGTTGTTTGGGTTTTGGTTGACCTTGCTTATTTCCGGAGCTTTTTGGGGCGTCGAGAAAGTGAGCTCGGATTTAATTCTTAAGAATACTCGCACCACAGCTCGAGATGTTGTTGATATCGCCTTGCTGAAACCGCACTTCAACTACTGGGAAACACGTGAGGATAAGCAGGGGTTTGCCGATTTGTTAGGTGAACAGCTTGCTCGTACCGACGGTCGCAATAATCACGAAGTGATTGTTCAGGATGAAGAGTCGAAGCCGAAGCAAATCCCAAACGTACGAATTCCGGGTAATGCTCAGGAGGTTAACATTCTCGAGCAACTCGAGAAAATGCTTGACGAGAGACGTGCGGCCGAATTAGCGCAGGGGCAGGTGGAAGAAGGATTGCCGGAGCGAAACGTACCGGATGTTGATATTTCCGAATTATTCTCTGTAGAGGACGTATCAGATCAAGATCGTCCAATCTTCGTCGAACGAGTGGCTCAGGATATTAATGAATACCAATATTACGAGCCCGTCCGCTGGGGAAATACCTGTACTATTTGTCACAGTGAACAGACGCCGGGGGTCGAGGGAGCAGGACAGGGGACGCCCGTTGATGGCGCGGAACTGCCATTCACCGTCATTAAAGTAAAAATCCCATACGAGGAAACTCAGAGTTCCATTCATAAGGCACGGGCTATTTTGATTGCCGTTGCTATTGTGACCGTCTTTGTGTCGATGATCGCGTTGTACGTGATTATTCGTCTTCTAGTGGTTCGGCCGTTAAAACATTTGCGAGATGTCAGTGATCGGATTAGTCATGGCGATTTGGAGTCCCGCGCAGAAATCTTGACCGATGACGAGTTTGAAGAGTTAGGAACTTCCTTTAATAAGATGGTGCGACACCTGACAGAAACTCAGGATGAGTTGAAGACGGTCAATGCCGACTTGGATCTCAAGGTCGATGAAATGGCTCAACTCAACATGCAATTGTTTGACATGAACCGTATGAAAGATGAGTTCATGGCCAACATGAGCCACGAATTGCGCACCCCGCTGAACAGTATTATTGGATTTTCGGAAGTGCTGCAAGGTGTCGATGCCCTGAACGATAAACAACACCGATATGCTTCCAATATCCAACGTTCGGGGCAAATTTTGCTTGAAATGATTAATGAAATCCTTGATCTCGCAAAAATAGAAGCGGGTAAACAGGAAATCAATCCTGTAGAAATGAACCTGCATTTGGTAACCAGTGCACAGTGTGATCTTGTTAAGTCGCTGGTTGAAGAGAAGAATCTCTCGTTGGAAATCAGTGAAGAAATGGAAGACCCTATGGTCTTTCAGGATCAGGGTAAGATCCAGCAGGTACTTACGAATCTGTTGTCGAATGCGATTAAGTTCACGCCTGAAGGAGGGCGGATAACCGTTCGGCTTGAAGAGAGTAAAGATCTGGAAGACTTCTTTGTGATCCGTGTGATTGACACCGGAATCGGTATTGCTGAGGAGGATCGGGAAGTGATCTTCGAGAAATTCCGACAAGGTAATGTATCCAGCGGTCAGGATAATCTGACTCGGGAGTATGCTGGTACCGGATTAGGGCTTTCCATCGTCAAAGAAATCTGTCGTATGCTGGGCGGGGAAGTGTCCGTGGAAAGTCAGTTAGGAATCGGTTCGATATTCACCGTTATGTTGCCGAAAGAGACTACGCCAGTGCAGCCCGAGGCTAAATCAGATATTAATCATCGGGTCGATCAGTTAAATCGCGGCCAGACCGACTTGTCCTTAAAACCGACTTCAAGTCAGCCGGTCGGTGAGCAGGCGTTTCCGGCAAATCCCGAAGAGTCTCTCAGTGACTCACGGGAGGTTGATATCGATGCAATGGCGGATGAAACGAATTTGAGTCAGCATGAACCGCTAAAGGATGATCCTCAGGCGTAGTAGTGGTAGGTACAAAGTGAGTTACGAGAACATCAATGGCAAAACCTCATATTCATCTATTCACAGATGGTGCGTGCAGTGGAAATCCAGGTCCTGGTGGTTGGGCATATATTTTGCGAGATCCCGCAACGGGTAAGGAAAAAGAAGCCAATGGTTATGCGCCGGATACGACCAATAACCGTATGGAGTTGCAGGCAGTCATTGCAGGTTTGGAGGCGCTGAAGAAACCCTGTCAAATTGAATTGTTTACTGACAGCGTCTATGTCGGAAAGGGCTTGCAGGAATGGATGGCCGGCTGGAAACGAAATGGATGGAAGCGAAAGCAAAAGGGGCGGTTAGTTCCAATTAAAAATCAGGAGCTGTGGGTGCAGTTGGATGAACTACTTGCTTCCCATGAGGTGAAATATACACGAGTCGCAGGACATAGCGGCCATCCTGAGAATGACCGATGTGATGAACTGGCTGTTCAGGCTTATAAGAATCGCTAGGCTTCCCTGTGCTTGCTCCCCTCCTTGAGTGTCGCAGGCGAGAGCGTTATATTCATGGGCAAGTCAGATCACTAGATTTTCAAGGATGGATCCACAATGAATGTGCTGGTAGTTGGTAGTGGCGGTCGTGAACACGCTCTGGCCTGGAAGATTTCTCAAAGTTCCCGTGTTAAGGATGTCTTTGTCGCTCCGGGAAATGCTGGTACAGCGTTGGAAGCGGTTAACGTTGATCTGGATTTGGATGACTATGGCGCCCTACTTCGCTATGCCAAGGCCAATCGCGTTGGTCTGACGGTAGTTGGGCCGGAAGTGCCTTTGGCCGGTGGTATTGTCGATGTTTTTGAGGCTGAAGGATTAAAGATCTTCGGGCCGGCTAAACCCGCAGCGCAATTGGAAGCCTCGAAAGTCTTTTGTAAAGAGATTCTCAATGCCGGGAATGTGCCTACAGCCGATTACTGGGAATTTCGCGATGCGGATTCGGCTATTGAAATGATTGATGATCGTTATCCGGGAGATTCTCCCAACACCGCATGCCCAATGGTTGTAAAAGCCGATGGTTTGGCCGCGGGTAAGGGGGTGACGGTATGCAGTAAAAAGCATGAAGTACTGGAAGCGATTGAATTAATAGCACGCGATAAAGTCTTTGGTGATGCCGGCGCTAAATTCATTCTCGAAGAGAAATTGGAGGGTCAGGAAGCTAGCGTATTGGCGATCACAGATGGGCAGACGATTATTCCATTACCGGCCTGTCAGGATCACAAGCCTGCTTATGACGGAGATGCAGGGCCAAATACCGGTGGGATGGGGGCCTACTGCCCGACTCCACTGGTAACAGAAGATGACATGTCCTGGGTGGAGGAGCATGTACTCGTTCCTACCGTTCATTCGTTGAAGGCTAATGGGACTCCTTTTAAGGGGGTTCTTTACGCCGGACTTATGAAGGGACCTCAGGGAATAGAGGTGCTGGAATACAATGTTCGCTTCGGTGATCCGGAGTGTCAGCCATTGTTAATGCGCCTGAAATCCGATTTGGTGGATGTATTGGAAGCGGTAGCTGATGGGGATCTGGCTCGGATTGACCCGCTGGAATGGGATCCCCGGCCAACTTGCTGTGTCGTTATGGCGAGTGAAGGATATCCGGGAAGCTACGAAAAAAACAGGGTCATACGTGGTTTAGACGAGGCGGCCAAGATTGAGAATGTCAAAGTCTTTCACGCTGGAACGCAAATTGGTAAGTCCGGAGCGATTCTTAACAACGGTGGTCGTGTGTTAGGTGTGACGGCGATTGGCGATGACCTAAAATCGGCTCAATCATCAGCTTATGAAGCTGCCAAATGTATTGAGTGGCGAGGTAGTTGGTATAGAACTGATATTGCAGACAAAGCACTCTAAAGGGTATCTCTTTAGAGTTTGTGACAAGTGTCACAGTTCCTCGGTTATATCAGTGGTAAATTAGACCAAAGATTTTTTGAAAATACGTAGTTTCCTAGCCGTAGGGTACTACGTTCACTTAACAACGGTTGATAAACTAAGGGAAATACGGTTAATAGAATGACAACAGTGGTGGCTGCTCGTAAGAGCTAAGAGCTTGTTCATGTGGTTTATCCCCTGTTGGTTTTTCGTTCGATTTAATTGTGAAAAAAATCACAAAGTAGGCTCGACGGTTAACGCGTTGCCGTTCGTTTGGTCGAATTTGTGTTGTAGATGCACCGCCGTAATTCTATTGGGTATGGCCCGCCAACTCCCGAGGACCGCGGAGTGATTGAACGTGAATTACTCTTAGGCTGTGTTTGGATACTTAAGTGTTGATATTTAAAGTAGACCATAGGCAAATTAACTTATGGCTGATAAAGACTTAACAGTTGAAGAGATTCTGCTTCGGTGCCGTGAGATGGATGGAGAGGGGGGTTCCGCTCCTGCTCCTGAAGAGGACGCTTCTGTAGAAGCTGCGGCAGAAGAAGTTGTGGCAGAGCCTGCTTCAATTGACCCTTCGAATATGTCGGTAGCTGATATGTTGGCTGCTGCTCGCGCCAGCGCTTCTGGTGAAGAGGAAGCAGCTGTAGAGGCTGCAGCAGAGCCTGCTCCAATGGATCCTTCGAAGATGTCGGTGGCTGACATGTTAGCAGCCGCTCGAACAAGTGCCTCCGGTGAATCAGCGGCCACTCCTAAGGCTGCTGCGACACCCAAGCCGGGGGCCTCAAAGGTTGCAGCAACTGCAGCGTCTAAGAAAGAAGAGTCGGTTACTCAGACTGGACCGCGTGACACAGCCAGTATCCTTGCGGCTGCTCGTAAGGGAAACCAGCGTGGACCGCAGCGAGTGGAAGATGCAGTCAAGACGGCGGAAGAGGGAGTTGCAAAGCCAGCGCGTAAGCCGCCGATCGAATTACCTCCTGCCCCGCGACGTGAAGATTTCCTGCCGCCCAAGCCAGCTCCGGTTGTAGCTGATGCCACAGACCGACGTAGTTTCTTTGGTGCTACGGTAGGTGTTCTTTTTGGTGCTCCTTTGGCAGTGGGTTTTACCTCAATGGCGATCACCAGCTTGCTTTGGTTGCTGGGGCTTGCTCGATTCATGTTCCCNAATGTNTTGACNGAGCCGCCNACNAAATTCAAAGTTGGATTNCCTGACGCGTATGCCCCTGGTCAGGTNGAAGCGAAATATAAAGCACAGTTTGGTGTTTGGNTTGTGCGNTACGAATATGAAGGTGAGGCNCAGATTTATGCACTTAAATCNGTTTGTACTCATCTNGGATGNACNCCTAACTGGNTGGAAGGTGAGCAGAAGTTTAAGTGCCCATGTCATGGTAGTGGTTTCTACAAGGATGGGGTTAACTTNGAAGGNCCTGCTCCGCGACCGNTGGAGCGATATGCCATTCGGCTTTCAGNTGACGGCCAGTTGGAAGTNGATAAGAGTACCAAGTTTAATGANGAGNTGGGTCAGTGGGCTGACTCCAGTTCTTATGTNAGCGTTTAGTAACTAGTTTGTGGCACCTTAGAGTTTGATACAGGTTAAATTGATCAATGCCTTCACTCGGTGATATTATTCGNAACTCTCAGATCTGGAAGAGTATCTTTCGGCACNCGGCTCCNGTGGACCGNCGTAACCGAATNGTNGTNATGCTGACGAACTTCTTCCTTCATCTTCANCCTGTTTCTGCCAAGAAGCAGGGGATTGCTCTNAGCTACACNTGGTGTATGGGTGGNGTTACNTTTTTCCTGTTTTTGGTGGAAACCATCACCGGNGTTTTGTTGATGTTTTACTATCGNCCAACGATTGAGTGGGCNTANACNGACATATTAACGCTNNGAGATGCGACNTCCTTAGGATTGCTGCGCGAATTGCATCGNTGGGGGGCNCATGCNATGGTGATTACCGTCTGGTTGCATATGTACCGGGTNTTTCTCACGGGAAGCTACAAGCCGCCCCGGGAGTTTAACTGGGTGGTCGGGGTGATACTGCTGCTNCTTACCTTGNTGATGTCATTTACAGGCTATTTNCTGCCNTGGGATCAGTTGGCTATTTGGGCTATTACNGTGGGGTCGAACATGGCTCGCGCGACTCCGTTCCTCGGGTATGAGGGGCCGGGGGCTCAACTGCTTACCGTGGGGGGCATTGATATGATTACGAANGCCTCCGATGCAAGATTCGGGCTACTTGGTGCTCGATTCGTGGGAGAAGAAACATTAAATCGTTTTTATGTGTTGCATTGTATCGCTATCCCGTTGGGTGTGGCATTGCTTCTGGCAATCCACTTCTGGCGAGTCCGTAAGGACGGTGGTATCAGTGGGCCAATGTANTTGTGGAATTAACCTGATTTATTAATGCATGAATNATGCTGGNCTGATTTGTNGGGCTGGCAACTAGAAATAAAAAGCACGCCATGCACGGTATAACATACGAAGAATTTCTGTCCCAGTTGAGCGGGTTCCTTTGCGGGTACTACGTACTGATTGCTGCGATGAANGGACTGTTCGCTCTCTATAGATGGAAGCAAAAGGGAGAGTCNAANCAGGCGNTGGCNTGGTCTGGACTTGCAATCGTGACGCTAGTCCTTGCAGCGATGGTNGCCAGTGGTAATGAGAATATCATTGGATACATNTCATTTAATGAAACGATCAAGGGGNTGNTTGATAGTCTCATGTCNCCNACGACCTACTCGTTAGGTTCGCTTGTNATCTTGTTGGTAATGTTCCAGTNTCGGGAAGTTCTNGTTCGGCCAAATATTGCCTGGCTAGGNCTTAATGGNATGATGCTCTTTATGGGCCTTTCCATGGCNGATTCAGANTTTGCCGCGATTGTCACGAAGCCNGATAATGTGCCGATNGTTGGCTTGATCTTCCTGTTGGCNTTTTTCACNTGGTTGGCAACCTCNAAGGCTGTGGAAAATGACAGACGCATTGCTAATGGTGAATTNCCTTTGGAAGCGACNGAAACTGAGCGGGAGAAAGTGCTCGTTTGGCCGGACTTGGTTTATACCGAATTGATTTGCATGGTGGCTTTGACGGCCNTNTTGTTGTTGTGGGCGATNGTGCTGCAGGCCCCGCTTGAAGAACCTGCCAGTGCGGTCAAGACTCCTAATCCGTCGAAAGCCCCNTGGTATTTCCTCGGATTGCAGGAAATGCTTGTCTATTANGACCCGTGGATGGCTGGTGTGGTACTGCCAAGNATGATTGTTGCCGGTCTCATGGCGATTCCNTACATCGACTTTAANAAAAAAGGAAATGGTTACTACACCATTAATGAGCGTAAGTTTGCCTATCTGACCTTCCAGTTTGGATTTTTGGTCTTATGGGTCACGCTGATCATTATGGGGACGTTTCTTCGCGGTCCGAACTGGAATTTCTTTGGGTTCTATGAGTACTGGGACTCCCATGCTGTTGAAGCAATGAATAATGTCGATTTATCTCAGTATGTCTGGGTCGAAATGTTGGGCCAGCCATTGCCGAAGCCAGATCCTCAAGCACCGTTCCTTACGAAGGTTTTCGTGATCGCTCAGCGAGAGTGTGTTGGAATTATCCTGTTGATTGGATACTTTGCCATTTTGCCGCCCCTGCTGGCATTGTGGGATAAGAAACGCTTGTTTCAGCCGATGTACAAACGTATGGGATTGATTCGTTATATGGTGATGATGAATCTGATGCTCTGGATGGCCTTGCTGCCCATCAAGATGCTCGCCCGTTGGGTATTAAGTATGAAATACTTTATCTCGATTCCCGAGTATTTTATTAACTTCTAGTGAACCGAATTTCGGATTCGATTCGTAACTATATAAAGACTTAGCACTGTAAGAGAAAGCAGAAGTAGACTAACAATGCCTGCAACTGACAAAACAGTACGCGACATCAAGAAGATGCATGTGATTTTTGCCGTCACGTCAGTCATCTTGGTGTTCTCCACGGTTTGGATGTTCTGGAAAGACCACGATCGCCCGTGGAAAGAATACCAGAAGGAAGCTCGAGCTATTGATCTTACGGTTAGTCAGTGGCGATTGATGGAAAGTCAGACTGCGGATGTGCTGGGCCGTTTGGAAGTGGCTAAAATCGGACTTGAGAATGCGAAAGGGAGCACCACGGAAGGTGCGGAAGTTGTAGACGAGTTTTTAGAGTTTTTGGGCAAGACGGAATCTCTGAAAGCGGCCGAAGGTGATCCGGAAGCTAGTGGGGCTATGGAATTGGCAGCACTTATTACGGCCGATTTTGTACAAGATTTGGAAGACGCCAAGTCAGTATGGCAGCGTGATGATGAAGATAGGCAGCCGGAAGAACAGATCGCAGCTCGTGAAGCGATGGCCTTCGCTTTAAGTGAAGCCGTTCGCTTGCTGAAAGCTAAAGAGGATAAGATACTTTCCGATACGAAGTTCAAAAGAGCTAACCGGGATGAAACGGCATCGCAATTGGGTATTGCGTTTAGTGCTAACGATGAAGACGGACAGTCGCGTCTTAAAGATAAATTGGAGGAGATCCTTGAAAATCCAGCTGACGGCTTAAATGCCTATGAATTGAAGTATGAAAAGGCAACGTACTTTCGTCGTCAATTGGGAGCAATTGCCAATAAATTTCAGGCTTCTGTTCGTGAATCGCAAAAAGCTCTTGATGAAGTGAATGCCGATAAAGTGCGTCTGAATGATGCCATCAGTACTAGTCATTCAGCATTATGGGAAGGCAAGTGGCTGGGGAAGGCCTGGTTGGAACTTCCGATCCTTGATGCTTTCAATGGGCCTTTGGATATTGATAACCTTTGGAGCGATGATCTTGAGCAGGATTATAACTTTAAGAAGGTTCGTCGTTTTGATCGTTGTACAACTTGTCATCAAATGATGGAAAAATCCGTCCCCGGCCAGGCTACAGAACCTGGTTTTGTATCCGACCGAATGATCGAGATTGTCCTGCAGGTTCCGCCGACGGCACTCCAGGATAGGATTGGCAATGATGGCAGCGTCGAAGCTGATGATGAAGGCAATCCTCTGCAGGAATTGCGACCGATTGGTGGGAAAGCCCAGGAGCGTCAGCAGTCGTTGGCTGAGTACGGATATGGTTTGCGGTTCTCACCGAGAGGGCTTTATAGTGCAGACGATGTCACCATCTCCTATGTGGCTCCAAACTCAGTGGCCAAGAAAGCTGAAATTGTTGAAGCTCTCAATCTGGATGAAGAATTCTCGGGCGAAGAGATTCTAAAGGCATTATTGCAGTCTGAAACCGATGCGAGCCCGATCAAGAACAGTACGCTTGCGCGGCACACTCGTGCAGGGCTGGAGGTCGGTGACGTCATTGTGAGTGTTGATGGTGACCCGGTGGTTAATCCTGACGTGGTAGCGGCACGTCTGCTTGATGTTCAGCAGGATGCATCCAAAACAGAACTGAAGCTTGTTGTGCGACGAGGTATTGGGCACCCATTTGCCAGCCACCCTCGACTCGACCTTTTCGTTGGTTCGCTCAGCCCCCATAAGGTATCCGATTTTGCTTGTACAATTTGTCATGAAGGGCAGGGAAGTGCGACGGAATTTAAGTGGGCATCACACATGCCTGACAGTGAATTGGACCGTAAGCGTTGGATGGAAGAGCATGGTTGGTTTGATAATCATCACTGGATTTACCCGCAGCATCCAAAACGTTTTATTGAGTCGACATGCTTAAAATGTCACCATAATGTGACTGAATTGGAACCAAGTCTTAGNTTCCCGGAGGCTCCAGCGCCAAAAGTTGTACGCGGATATAACACTATNCGTAAATTTGGTTGTTATGGGTGCCATGAAATGAACGGTTATNCTGGTGCNGACAAACGCGTTGGTCCAGACCTGCGTCTTGAACCAAACTACTTTGCAGCGGCTTTGCAACTACAAAGTCAGGAAGGCTTTGGCGAGTTAGGGGTAGAATCGATGGAATTTGCGAACAGATTGGTAAGTCACCCTGAAGACAATCAGGCTCGTTATGACTTAGTGAATGTTCTCAGAGCTGACATCGCTTCCCCGGAGCCAAAGATAGATACGGCTGAAAGTAATCGTCTGATTGGGGTTTTAGCTGACATAGAGGCTCCAGGTTCTTTGCGTAAATCTGGCCCGAGTTTGCGTTATTTGTCCAAGAAAAACAGCGATAAATTCCTGTATGACTGGATTGCGAATCCACAGAATTTCCGTCCCAGTAGTCGAATGCCTCGGTTCTTTAATTTGCACTCGCACTTTGGTGATAACAAATCTGATGATGACGCCAAGAAATTTGAGAAGGTTGAAATTCTAGGCATGGTCGAATACCTCAAGGCATACTCTCAGGAATTTGATTACTTGAGTCCATCCGAAGGGGTGCAGGGAGATGTGGCTCGTGGAAAGGTTGCTTTTCAGGAACGAGGTTGTTTGGCGTGCCATAGCCATAACGATCCACAGTTGGCAGAGATAGAAAAATTCCGACCTGAAGGCGAGTGGGTTCAGGGACCTGATCTCTCAGATTTGGGAGGTAAGTTTGCTGGTTTTGCTGACGCTGATAAGTGGCTCTACAGTTGGATTAAGGAACCGACAAAATACCATGCCAGAACAGTAATGCCTAATTTGTACATCGATGAAGAAGTAATTAAAGATTCGGCTGGAGATGATGTTTTAGTTGACCCTGTTTTGGATATCGTGACATATCTGTTGGGTGAAGGTAGCGAATGGCATGTGGCTGATGAAGATTTCTCTCTTAATGCGGTTCAAGAGGGAGGAGAATTGGGTGAAGCCTTAGAAGATTTACTGTTGGTTAATCTTACCGATTCCTTTTATGATGCCGTAGCTAAGGAATATGCGAAGAATGGTATCCCCCTGAATGCGACGGGAATTAAAGTCTCCGAAGAGGAATTGCGACGAGACACTTCTTCTCCTTTGAGTATCGATACGAAGCTGGTTTATATTGGCCGTAAAGCATTAGGCAAATATGGTTGTTATGCTTGTCACGATATTCCGGGGTTCGAAGATGCGAAGCCAATTGGTGCAGGGCTGGCAGATTGGGGACGTAAAGATCCTTCTAAACTGGACTTTGGGCATATCGCGAAGTATTTGGAGAATCACCACACGCATGGCCAGGAGACTGACGCCCATGCTGGGTCTGCTCATAGTGAAGAGACTTCAGAAATAACTGAGGGTAATGCCCACGGTTCTCGTGATGTTCGTCCTAATCGTTATGATGATGAGTTGAGTGATTTCTACCATCATCAGTTACATGCTCATAACCGTACAGGGTTTATCTATCAGAAGCTTCGTGAGCCTCGTTCGTATGACTATCACAAGACAGATGGAATCAGGTACAACGATCGCCTACGTATGCCTCTGTTTCCGTTCAGTACGGAAGACCGTGAAGCTGTTATCACCTTTGTGCTTGGGTTAATAGCTGATCCGCCGCGAACCAAGTATCTGTATCAGCCAGATTCGCGTGCGAAAGCGTTGATTGAAGGTAAGCAGGTGATCGACAAGTATAATTGTGCCGGTTGTCATATTCTGGAAGCTGAGAAATGGACACTCGATATGACCGAAGATCAACTTGGAACTTTGTTGGCACAGCATGTGGATCTGACGAAAGAGTATCCCTTTATGGTTCCTCCCTATAGTCAGGAGGAAATTGATGCGGCCAGTCAGCCGAACGATCGTGACCGAACCGTGGGGACAATCGCTGGGATGCCAACGGTTGGTAATTCCGGCCTGCCCTCAGCAACGGATGCTGAATTTGGTGACCCGATTGATGAATATCTCGAAGATCCATTCCAACTGAAGGGCGTTGGGGAGTTGCAGTTCCAGTTGTGGGCAGCAAGCCCATTAAAGGGTGGAATTGCCGCATCTGGGTCTAATGTTTCACGGATTCAGCCAGCCGCTGTGGCAAATCGTTCCAATGCGTATGGAGGAGTCCTTTCGAGATATTTGTTGCCCTATGTGACACAGCGTGAGAGGTTGTCAAATCCTCAGGCGAAAGGTTCAGAAAGCTGGGCCTGGGTTGCTCCGCCTTTAGTGGGCGAAGGGGCAAAAGTACAGAACCAATGGTTCCATGACTTCCTCTTAGAGCCTTATAGTATTCGGCCAGCAGTTGTATTGCGAATGCCCAAGTTCAATATGTCGAGTGACGAAGCAACTAAGATTGTTAATTACTTTGCCGCCCGTGATAACGCGATTTACCCTTATGAACACGATTATCGTGTAAATGGCGATCACTTAGCAGAAGCGGATGCGGCATACGTTAATCGTAATGAAGGTGCTCAGCCTGGTGATCGTCTTGCGGATGCAATGCAGATCGTCGTAAGTCAGGACTACTGCGTGAAATGTCATGCTGTCGCCGACTTTATGCCAAATGGAACGCCTAAAGGGCTCGCTCCAGATCTTGGTCTGGTGCACAAACGGTTGCGAGCAGATTATGTAAAACGTTGGATTGCAAAACCGAATGCCATTTTACCTTATACCGCCATGCCAGTGATTGTACCCTACGATAGTACTCAAGAGCACTTGGGCGCGATTCAGACTTACAAACTGTTTCATGGTAATAGTCCGGAAACGGTAAATGCTTTGGTGGACTTACTGATGAATTTTGACAACTATGCAAAAGATCGTGCATCAGTTGCCAAGTTAGTGGAGGAAGCCAAAGCGGCTAAAGAAGCAGCAGCAGCGGCAGCCGCTGCTGCCTCGGAGGAGTAACAAGATACCTTTAATCGGGGTGCAGGCCAAAACGATTCCGCTTGCATCCTCCCGCCTAATAGGAAATCCGGCCCCTCGGGGCAGGTACTGGCTCAGGACGAGTTAGATTAAATTTGCGGCGTTACCAAAGATTGGTTTATAGACCGTGGAATCGGAGAAAAAAATGAAAACCTTAAAAACCTTAATTTTAGCCCTTACGGCTATTGTGTTACTTTCCGGCTCAAGCATGGCTCAGGGATGGGGTAACGTTAAATTTAAATTTACCTATGGTGGCGAATATGCTGCCCCGCCAAAGATTGCCGTTACTCGTGATGCTGCGATCTGCGGTAAATTTGGCCTCGTGGATGAGTCACTGGTGGTAGACCCTGAAAGCAAAGGCATTGCGAACGTGATTGTATTCTATCGTGATCGTACTCCTGCTAAGATTCATCCCTCCTATAACGACACTTTGGAAGCACCGGTCGTCGTAGACAATATTAAATGTCGTTTCGAGCCTCGGGTGACTTCAGTCTGGACAAAGCGAAAGATCAATTTCAAGAACAGTGATCCTGTGGGGCATAATGTTAAGGTTGATACCTTTTTTAATCCGGTGATCAATCCGATTTTGCCAGCTGGCGCAAAGATCAGCCAGTCGTATTCCATGGAAGAACGTCTGCCAACGAAGGTAAGTTGCTCCATTCATCCGTGGATGACCGGTTGGATCGTTGTTCGTAACGACCCCTACATCGGTGTTAGTGACAAAGATGGGAATTTGGAAATCAAGAATCTTCCAGTGGGTGAATTTGAGTTCCAGATTTGGCAGGAAAAAGCTGGCTATATTCAGCAGGTCACTCAGGATGGGAAGACCGTTGAATGGGCTCGTGGTCGTGTGAAAATTAAAATTGAAGATGGGAAGACTAATGACTTTGGAACCATTGTCATTGGTGCAGATCAGTTCAAGTAAACATTGCTTTGGGAACAACCGTTCTGAAGGCTTGGAAATTGAAAATGAAATCTACAAACAGAATTTTTGGTCTTACATTGCTAATTGCGATGTCTGTAGTCTTGGGATGCCGGCGTGGCCTTCCGAGTAGCGTTGGCGAGTCGGATGAAGGTAACGTTAGTAAAGTTGCCTCGAAATTCAAACTGGAAGCAACAGGAGACGGTGCTGCTCAGGCTGAATTGCCGGATCCGACTGGATTTGCCAATATTACAGGGAAGGTCACCATCGAAGGTAGTATTGATACTACAAAGTTCGTGAGCTATGCCGTCAACAAAGATGCTAATGTATGTAGTTCTGAAGTCAATCGGCGCGTACAGGTAAATGATGGTGGCCTTCAATGGGGGCTTCTGTTCTATGATGGTGATTTTGAGGTAGGTAATGAGAAGTGGGATCATTCTGACTATCAGACGCAGGGATCTGCTGTTTTAGATGGTGATTTGGCCTTTGACCAAAAGTCTTGTATTTTTCTCTCGCGGATCAAAGCCATGCGTACTGGGCAGACTCTTAAGATTCTTAACAGTGACAGTGTCGGGCACAATGCTAAGTTAGACGGTTTGACATCGGCTAACTTGCAGATCGGTGCAGGAGCCTCTGTTGATTACAAACCTGGATTTCAAGAGTCAAAGCCATTTGGTGTTTCATGTAGTGCTCACCCCTGGATGGGCTCTTACATTATCGTTCGTGATAACTCCTTGTATGCAGTGACTGGCGAGGATGGAACTTTTGAAATCAGGAATGTCCCAACGGGAGTCGAACTGCCATTCAAGTTTTGGCATGAAGTAATTCCATCAGGATCGTTTTCCATGAAGGTCAACGGAGAAGATGTATCTGTGAGTCGTGGAGGGTTCACTCTTCAGACGCTGGAAGATGGGCAGGATGTAGATCTTCAGATTACCATCAACGCTGACGACTTTAATAAAGCGTTGTAGTCAACTAATTAAAATAATTAACCGCGGTTTCAAGTAAAGCAATAGCAGGAATGAAACTAAAACGATTAACAGTAATGACAAGTTTGCAAGGCAAAGCATCTGTGGCTTCTTTGTTAGTTGCATGTATGTTTATGCTTATCGGTTGCAATTCGGAACCGGCCTCGTTTCAGATGAATGAGGCTTATATTCGAGCTGTCGAGTACAAAGCCGATGTGACCAAGCCTCAACTAATAAGTGAGCAAACGATAACGTTGTCCGAAGCTCAGAAAAAAAATATTAGTGAAATCCTTGAGGGTTTGTTTGGGACTCCGGATGAGCCTAGTTTGCCTGGCGGTGTTGGTCTGGAAAGTTTCCTTAGTCTGCGAAAGCTCAGCGTTGCTGCCGGACCTGTTACCTATACGGGCGCAGAGGACAGTGCTACTGGTCTGGAAAGTGGTTTGTACCGTAGGCATTGTGCACACTGCCACGGTGTTTCTGGTGACGGACATGGTCCGACCGCAGAGTTCTTGAATCCCTATCCTCGCGACTACAGAATGGGGCAGTTTAAGTTCAAGCTTACCGATGGAGATGGCGCTTATAAAAAGCCGTCCAAAGCTGACTTCAGACATCTTCTCCAGGAAGGTATTGCTGGTACTGCGATGCCGAGTTTTCGTGTGCTTCCTGAACCTGAACGCGATGCGATGATTGATTATGTGATTTATCTATCGATTCGTGGGCAGATGGAGCGAGCATTAATCGGTGAAGCGTATTTGGCGGCAAGTGATCCGAACGAAATTCCGGATAATCCTGAGAAGATACTGGTCCGATTTGGTGGTGATGGAGTTGAGGACGACCTTCAGTTTGTTAAGGATTTGCTCACGCCGATCGTGCTGCCTTGGGCAAATGGTGGTACCGGGACCGTTCAGCGGACTATCGAAGAAGCTCCGGATCAATGGGATTCGAATGAGAGTGTCGAGTTGGGGAGAAAACTGTTCTATCAGTCAAAGGCCAACTGTTATAGTTGTCACGGACGGACGGCGATAGGCGATGGGCAAACTAATCTGTTTGACAACTGGACGCTCGAACATTTGGGTAATGAGCCTGGAGATGCTTCCGGCTCTGGTGAAGATGGCGTCTCCGCCGGAATCCCTGATTACTTCTATCGTGAACATTTAGCTCAGATAGGTGTCGTGAAGCCAAGAAATATTAAACCTCGTAATCTACGTATCGGTAACTATCGTGGAGGCCGCCGGCCGATCGATATTTATCAGAGAATTACAGGTGGGATTGAAGGAAGCCCGATGCCTTCGAATACTAAGTTAACCAAGGCAGAGGCATGGTCATTGGTTGCTTATGTTTTGAGTTTGCCCTATGAACCAGCGAGTCGTCCTAAGACGGCACCGGTATTTCAGGGCGTTGGGTCAAATAAATAACAACTAACACGTTACGTAACAAACGTTACATTATTTAAATTTTTGGGAGAGTCACAGTGGGACGGTTTTGGAGCCTACTTTTCCTGTTGGTACCTGTTTTGGGAGTCGCAGTATTTGTTTTTGCTGTGGTGCCCGGAGGTGTCTTCGATAATCACTGGTTGCCTGAGGATATCAGTCAGCATGGTAAGGTGATTGACGACTTGTTCATGTTCATCCTGTATTTAACAGGTGTGATTTTTATCGTGACAGGCGCATTAATGTTCTGGTTCTGCTGGAAGTACGATGCTGAGAAGAACCCGGAGCCCGTGAAGTTTACTCATGGCTCACATACATTAGAAATCGTATGGTCGATTTTGCCAGCAGCCGTGTTGCTTTTCATTGCCGTCTTCCAGATGGATGCATGGGCTGACAATAAAATGGTTTATCCAACTAAAGAGGATGGTAGTAAGAAGCCTCCCCTGGCCCTGGTCACCGGACGCCAGTTTGAATGGCGAATTCAGTATGCTGGTCCGGATGAGGTGATTGGAACAGAAGATGATTTACATGTTGTGAATGATTTGCATTTGCCAGTGAATGACGAGGTTGTCCTGCGGGTTCAGAGTGCAGACGTACTTCATAGCTTCTTTCTCCCGAATGTTCGTATCAAACATGACCTTGTCCCAGGTATGCAGCAACATGTTTGGTTTCAAACCAAGAAAACCGGTCTATACGATATCGTCTGTGCCGAACTTTGTGGTTGGGGTCACTATAAAATGCGGGGTCGCCTGATTGTTGAATCAGAGGAAGACTTTGAGGCCTGGTATGCTAACGCTGTTCAGGAACAAACTCGCACATCCCATAATGTAGAAAGCGACAACTAGGAAATACTTAAACAATGAACACTTCTTCTGCAGTATCACAAGGGCATGGGCATGGTAACGGTATGACCGTTAGCCATTTCATCTCAACCTATGTGTTCTCTAAAGACCACAAGATGATTGGTTTGCAGTTTCTGTTTACGACGCTGCTCTGGTTTATCGTCGGTGGTTTATTGGCTTTAGGTATTCGCTGGCAACTGGCTTATCCTTGGAGCGATATGCCCATCATCGGAGGACGTTTGTTCTCGGCTGAGGGTGGCCAGATTTCACCGGAGTTTTACACAACGCTATTTACCATGCACGCCACGGTCATGATTTTCTTTGTGATCATTCCAATCTTGGCGGGTGCTTTTGGCAACTACCTGATTCCTCTGATGATTGGTGCTGATGATATGGCATTTCCGACATTGAACATGTTGAGTTATTGGTTCATGTGGCCGGCTTTCATTTGTATTGGAATCAGTTTTCTTACTCCGCCGTACGGTGCTGGTGGCGGGTGGACCAGTTATCCACCTTTGTCGGCCGTCCGTGCTGCGGCTCCTGGTAGTCAAATGGCTCAGACCTGGTGGTTGATGGGGGTTACCCTCGTTGGTATTTCCTCCATGATGGGGTCGGTGAACTACATGACAACGATCATTCAGATGCGAGCCCCTGGGCTTTCAATGTTCCGCTTGCCGCTTACTATTTGGAGTATGTTCATCACCGCGGTATTGCAGGCTTTTGCCCTGCCTGTTTTGACGGCAGGTGGCTTTATGCAGATCCTTGACCGAATGTTAGGTACAGGGTTCTTCGTTCCTGAAGGGCTGATCGTTAACAATGCCGATATGATGACCGGTGGTGGGCAGCCACTGCTGTGGCAGCATCTTTTTTGGTTCTATTCGCATCCGGCTGTTTACATTATGATTCTGCCAGCAATGGGGATGGTCTCCGACATATTGTCCTGTTTTGCCCGCAAGCCGATTTTTGGGTATAAGCCGATGGTTTACTCGATTTCGGGGATCGCGGGTTTAGGTTTTATCGTTTGGGGTCACCATATGTTTGTTTCGGGCATGAATCCAATGCTCGGGATGACCTTTATGGTTTCGACGATGATGATTGCGTTGCCTTCGGCCGTGAAAGTCTTTAACTGGCTGGGAACTATTTGGGGTGGAAAAATCGAGTTCACGACGCCAATGTTGTTCTCGTTGTCATTCGTCTCGATGTTTGTCATCGGTGGCTTGTCAGGGATTTTTATGGCAGCTACGCCCGTGGATATTTTCATCCATGACACATATTATATTGTGGCTCATTTCCATTACGTCCTGTTTTGTGGAACAGCGATGGCCGTGATGGGAGCCATTTACTTCTGGTTTCCGAAGATGTTTGGAAGGGCAATGAACGAAACTGCCGGCAAATGGCACTTCTTTCTAACTTTTCTTTTCATGAACGGGACCTTTTATTTGATGCACATTCTCGGTGCGGTAGGTTTCCCTCGTCGATTGGCAGATCCCTATCACTACGAGACGTTTAAGCATCTTTTACCAATGAACCGCTTTATAACCTGGTGTGCAATCGGTATGGTTGTCAGCCAAATTATTTTTGCGGCGAACTTTTTCTACAGCATTTTTAAGGGTCAGAAGGTTGGCCGTAATCCATGGCGATGTAACTCGATTGAGTGGTTTTGTCCAAGCCCGCCGGTGGGACACGGAAACTTCGATGCGCAACCTATTGTGTATCGCGGCCCCTACGAATATGGTTCTCCCGAAGTTGATACGGATCATTATCCTCAGACTCAGCCACCACCTGATGGTGTGACGTCGTCAGAGGAGGTTCATTAATTGCCTCGGGATTACCACGAAAAGGTAAGTGACAATGACTACGCATGTCGATTTATTCGATCAGCCGGTCAGCCAAGATGGACTCTCGAGTCCATGGCCTAAACGGTTTGCTTGGTTGGTGACTTGCCTAACATTCCCGCTCATCTTCGTTGGTGGACTTATCACGACGACAGATGCGGGTATGGCGGTACCGGATTGGCCAACTACCTTTGGTTACAACATGTTTTTGTATCCTTGGTATAGCTGGTTTTTTGGGCCGTGGGACTTGTTTATTGAACATGGTCACCGGCTCTTTGCCTCCGTGGTTGGTATGGTATCAATCGCATTTGTTGTCGTGGCTTTCAAATGGGAGCAGCGGTCATGGATGCGAAAACTAGTAGTGTTTGCATTATTGCTTGTCAGTGCTCAGGGTATCCTGGGCGGCGTTCGGGTAACCGAAAACGAAGTACTGCTTGCTATGGTGCATGGATGTACGGCCCCATTGTTTTTCAGTTTGACAGTGTTTAACTCCACAACCTATACCAGGTTTTGGAGAGGACCTCTGGCAGATTGCCAGACAGAAAACGGGCAGGATCTGTCACGACTGGTTAAACCGTTGCGATTGGCGGCTATCACGACCGTGTTAGTTTATGTCCAGTTGGTTTTAGGTGCGTCGATTCGTCACGTCCCCGTGACAGCATCGACGCAGACTTTTTCCACGCTAGTGATTTTCCATTTAGTAATGGCACTGGTCGTGACGGTTCATGTCATTGCCTTAGCAGTGAGTTTGTGGAAACACAAAGAACTGGCGACAAGTATCCGTCGAACCGGAAAGTGGTTGACGGGTATGGTTCTGCTTCAGGTTGGACTGGGAGCCAGTACGTGGGTGTTGAACTATGGATATCCCTTCGGTTGGGGTGAAAATGAGTTAACAGCTAATCATCTGGTGACAACATACGGATGGTGGCAGGCCCATATTACGACAGCGCACATGGCAACGGGCTCACTCCTGTTAGTCTTTTGTGTTGCCGTTGTAACCCGACTGCTTCGACTGAGGTTTGTAGTCAAGTCAGGAGCCGGCGAATCAGATAAAGTGACAGTATAAAAGACGAAGTAAATTTAGTACTAACTGGTCCGGCGAGATATCGAAGAATCGTTAGTTGAAGAAGAGATTAATCAAATGAGTGCAAGTGTTCTTACATACGATGAGTCGGCTGAGACTTCTCGTGCGCGCTTTTCTGATTATGTTGAGTTAACCAAACCTCGTATCTCGCTGATGGTTATGGTAAGTGTTGCGATTACTGCTATTGTAGCTCGTCATGGTCAACCGGATTTCTTAGCCATCTTGCATGCTTTGGTCGGCACGCTGTTAACTGCTGGCAGTGCCAGCGCGATGAATCAATGGATGGAACGTGATCTGGATGGGGTGATGCCACGGACGAAAAGTCGCCCTCTTCCCGCCGGACGCATTAGCAGTCTGCAGGTGATGGTTCTGGTGATTACTTCATTAGTATTGGGTGCTGGCTATCTGGCAGTCATGGTGAATCCATTGACAGCAGGGTTGTCTATTCTCACCTGGGTTATTTATATCGCCTTTTATACTCCTATGAAGACCAAAACTCCTTTGAATACCGCTGTTGGAGCCGTTTCCGGAGCGTTGCCTATTTTGATGGGTTGGGCTGCGGTGGAAGGAAGTTGGACGGATGCTCGGTGGGCGGCACTCTTTTTGGTGATGTTCTTCTGGCAGTTTCCGCACTTCATGGCAATCGCTTACTTGTACCGCAAACAGTATAGTGAAGCGGGTATGAAGATGTGGACGGTAGTTGATCCCACTCAACGACGATCGGGAATCGAGGCCGTTGTTGGTGCATTAGCCGTATTGCCGGTTAGTCTGGCAACGATTGGCTCGGTACCAGATAGCAGCGTCCAGTTAGTGATTGTTTTCGGACTTGGCGTATTTCAGTTGTTATGTGCCATCCGTTATTGCATGAACGCAAATGATACAACGGCTCGCAAACTTTTGCGGGCTAGCTTAATCTACTTGCCTTTGGTTTTGTTTACTTTGTTAAGTATGCCGATGGCGGGTTAGTGATAGAAGATGATGACAGGAGTTCGGCTAGTTGTCGGCTCCAATGACAAAAGACCTCACAGTCGAAAAAAATTGAAAATGAGCGAACACGAAGAACACCACGACGAACATGGCCAATCTGATCAAGGTCATGACGATCATCATGGCCACCTTCAGTTAGAGTATGAAGATGCGTTGCCAATTAATAACGGTAAGGTATGCTTGTGGCTCTTCCTATCGACCGAAATTATGTTCTTTGCCGGTCTGATTGGTACTTATATCGTATTGCGATTTGGAGCGCCGGCCGGCACTTGGCCTCGTCCTCATGATGTCCATGTGGACGAGATCTGGGGAACGATCAATACCTTTATTCTTATTTTCTCCAGTTTTACGGTCGTTTTGACTTATGAAGCTACCAAGAGAAATCTAGCGAAGAAGGCGAAGGTCTACTTGGCAATCACTTTTCTATGTGGTTGTGCCTTTTTGGGAATCAAAATGTTGGAATATGCCGGCAAATTTGAGCATGGTATTCACCCCAGGCCCGGTAGTCGCAGTTTGCTCTATGAACAGGCGGATGTATATTATTTGCGCGACCTGAAAGCGGTCGTCACGGGTGTTCAAGGGGTCATTCCGTTGGCAGCAAAAAGTGCGGATGCTGAAGCAGCCGCTGCTCAGGTGCCGGATGCGGAAGTGGCAGCCCCAACATCCTCGGATCCGGGACGTGAGACGTTAGAGGGATTCCTTCACCACTCGGTACAATGGGCTGAGTACGTGATCGGACAAGTCCCAAATGAGGAAATGTCTTCAGAGGGAAATGGATTAAATCATCGAGAAGTCCTGGTAGCGTTAGCTCAGGAAGTCTATCCTCTTGAAAAACGTTACGGAGATTTGACCACGAAAACTCATGAAGCCGAGCGTGATTATATCGAAGCCCGCTTAAAAGTTCTGCCTGACTTCGTAACGGCTGCTGGTGAAGACAATGATGTTCTCAGTATGCTTGCTTACGAAGAGACGATCTTGAAGGCGCGTCAAAAGTTTTTGGAAGAACATCTTCATTCTGAAGGTGGCGATGAAGACGATAGTCATGATGACCATAGTCACGGTGGCCTGAATGTAACGCTGCATGATCAGGGTTCTGCTGTTATCCTGCCAATGCATATTCCAAGTGGGAATATGTTCGCCGCGACCTATTTCTTACTGACGGGCTTTCATGCTCTTCACGTGATCGTAGGTTTGATTCTGTTTGCCTTCCCAATGTTCTGGACGTTAGAGAAGTCACGAGCTAATTACATTGAGAATGCCGGGCTATACTGGCACTTTGTCGACCTTGTTTGGATCTTCCTCTTCCCGCTGTTCTACCTGTTCTAATTTCTGGAGTTATTTGCTCTTATTCAATTTGTAAGAATTGCTGAGTGAAAGTAATACGATGAGTGACCACGATGTAAACGCTGAACATCATGAAGACCATGATGATCATGACCATATGCCAACCTTTAAGCGAGTTTTCGTGGGGTTAATGGTTTGTACAGCTATTTCAACTTTTGTCGGCACTTTGATTTCCAAAGGTGTATTCGATGGCAATGAGTTGAGCGGTTGGGGGATTATGCTGACGGTTTCCTGTGTAAAGGCATTCCTTGTAATTACATTCTTTATGCACTTGAAGTGGGAAGTTGGAACATGGAAGTGGGTACTGACAATTCCTGCCTCGATCATGAGTTTATTCTTAATCCTCATGCTCGTGCCTGATGTCGGAATGCGAACGAATCACTACACCGATGAACGTACTGATCGTGCTGCCTATGAAATTCCTGATCACGATGTGGCCGCTGTGAATGCAACAGGTCTCGGTGACGCTTCCGATGGTGAACATTCAGAAGATGATGCCCACTAGACTCTAAGAAAGCTACGTGCTAGGAAATGGCCGGGGCTTCAGAGGTTTCCGTTATGCCGGAACAATTGGCGATTGAATTTCGAGACCTCTCTTTTCACTATGGCGACCGTCAGGCATTGAAACAGGTTGCTTTCGATGTTCAGACGGGTGAACTTTTTAGCCTGCTCGGACCTAACGGTAGCGGAAAGACAACCCTCTTTCGTCTTCTATCCACATTAATCACGCCTCAGCAGGGCAGTCTGTCCGTTTTTGGAAATGACCTGCGTTCCGCGGCGGACGCTGTTCGGCATGATTTGGGAGTGGTGTTTCAATCACCTGGTCTGGATGGCAAATTAACGGCCTATGAGAATCTCGCAGTTCAAGCCTCTTTATATGGTTTGTCTAGAGTGGATTCGCAAGCGAGAATCGTTGAAGTAAGTGACCAGTTAGGAATAGCGGATCGCTTACGGGATAAAGTAGATGAGTTGTCCGGTGGCCTGCGTCGTCGTGTGGAATTGGCCAAAAGTCTTTTGCATCGACCACGTCTTCTCATCATGGACGAACCGACTACGGGACTTGATCCCTCTGCACGCAGTGACGTTTGGAATTATGTACATCAGCTTCAGCAGTCCACAGGGATGACGGTCTTTATGACAACCCACCTACTTGAAGAAGCGGACCGAGCAGATCGTATTGCCATTTTAAATGAAGGTGAATTAGTCGCGTTAGACCAGCCAGATGTACTTCGCTCTGAACTTGGTGGCGATGTCATTACGATCAGGTCGCAGACCCCTGAGGAATTAATTGAGCAGTTGAAAGACGAGATGGAACTTGAACTCCAACTGGTGGATGGCATGATTCGTATTTCCGGTACTTCAGACGCTTCAGTGGTTTCCGAGTTACATGAGAATTACAAAGATCATATCCAGCAAATCTCGGTGGGGAAGCCGAGTTTGGAAGATGTGTTTATTGCACGGACAGGTCATCGTTTTTGGGGGGCATCTTAGATGAGAGGTGGATCTCCAAAGGTATCTTTTACGCGCGTCGTTCAAAGCCTCGCCTGGCGAGAATTGGCTCGGTTCTTTCGGCAACGTAATCGTGTGATTGGTGCGATTGGTACACCACTCTTTATGTGGTTGTTATTTGGCCTTGGGTTGGATCGTAGTTTCTCGGTGGCAACGTCGGCAGACACCCGTACGAGCTTTCTCGAATACTACTTTCCGGGTTCGCTGGTTTTGCTCCTGATGTTTACCGCGATTTACACTACGATTTCTGTAATCGAAGATAGGCAGGCAGGATTTTTACAGGGTGTATTGGTAGCTCCCGTTTCTCGTCATGCTATGGTTGCCGGTAAAGTACTTGGCGGTAGTCTTATTGCAATGCTTCAGGGAGTCCTGTTTCTGGCGGCAGCCTTGTTTTTAGACGTCAGTTGGTCCGTTAGCCAGTTCGCGACTTTGGTTGGCGTCTTGTTCATTGCATCGATGATGATGACTTGTGTTGGTTTTTCATTTGCCTGGAGAATGGAGTCGACTCAGGGCTTTCATGCGATCATGAATTTGGTTCTCATGCCGATGTGGTTGTTGTCAGGAGCATTCTTTCCTGTTCCGGTCCTCGGTACGGGCCAGTTGTCACAAGAGGTTTTGCATTGGGTAATGAAATTTAATCCTTTGACGCATGTAGTTGCGCTTGTCCGGGATTTGATGTACGAAGACCGATTGTCGGAAGTGGACTTTTGGGTACCATCACTTACGGTAAGCATATTAGTAATCATTGTGTCCACTGCTCTATTTTTTGCGTGGGCCCTTAGAATTTGTCAACGACCTAATTCCGGTGATTTGAAATGAGTAAAGCAGCAGGTTTTTTTGTGGCATTAATGCTTTTAGTGGGTGGCGTCTTGCTACTGCTGAAGCTTTCTTCCAGCACGGATCAGCAGTCTGGTAAGAGCGAGATGACGATTGATTCAGACTGGCAACCTAAGATTCAACCCGCCGATTATGAGACAGGTGAAGGTGAACCTTGGGTGACTGAGTTTGAACTCGTTGACCAACAGGGGGAAGCTTTTAGTTCAACGGAACTAAAGGGAGAAGTCTGGCTGGCGAGTTTCTTTTTCGCCTCTTGTCCCGCAACTTGCGTTCAGCAGAATCGCGAAAAGCAGGCCTTACATGAAGTTTGGGCTCGAAAGGGTGTAAAGTTTGTCAGTATTACATGCGATGCTGAGAATGACACGCCGGCACGTTTACACGAATACTCGCAGAAGTTCACGACAGATAATGAGAATTGGAAGTTCCTGTCAGGAGATGGAGGCTTTATCAATCGAATAGGCTCGGAATTTTTTCGTGTGTCAGTTGGGCCTCGAACACATACAGATTCATTTGTTCTATTAGATAAATGGGGGAATGTGCGTGGGACATATAACTGGCTGGATAAGAGTGAGTTAAAAGATATGAATCAGCAACTAGTAACACTTCTCACGGAAAAGAGTGAACCTGCCGAGTGGACTGAAAAGAGAAAACAGTTGGAAGAGCAAATTGCTCAATTCACAAGCCAGCAGGAAAACAAAGAAGAGTTGGCGGAAGATTCGTCCGATGTGGCAGATAGTACAGAATCTACGGAAGAATCAGGTGTCATCGGGGAAATGGAAGAATAGATATGGATTTTCCGGCTGTAAATGCATCACTCAACGCATTGGCTACCGTGCTATTGATTGTCGGCTTCATCCTTATTAGGCAAAAAAAGGAAAAGGCTCACAAGTGGACCATGCTTTCGTGTTTTCTCGTATCGTCAATTTTTCTGGTTTGTTATCTCATTTATCACTATCAAAAAGGGGGCGGAACACCTTTTCCTAAATCTCATCCGTCCTGGTTGAGAATTACATATTTTGCCATTTTGATTAGTCATATCATATTGGCTGTTTTTGTTCCGGTCGGGGCAATTGTCACGATTCGACATGGTTTGAAAAACAATCGGACAAAGCATTTGAAGTGGGCAAAGGTAACGTTTCCAATTTGGCTGTACGTCTCGGTCACCGGCGTGGTAGTTTACTGGCTGCTGTACCAAGTTCCTGTTCCGAGTTAGAATAGAGGCATCATGAAAGTTTCCCGTACGACAAAGCGATTGGCTTTAGCATTTACATTGCTGTTGGCCCTTTTCGTTGTTGATTCCGTTCAGGCATGCCCTACGTGTAAAGAGAGTTTATCCGAGAATAACAAAGAGCTTGTTCAGGGATATTTCTGGAGCATTATGTTCATGATGGCGATGCCGTTCAGCATTTTGACTGGTATTGGTACGTACTTTTACGTGCTTATACGAAAGAGCAAAAAAAACGGCGAGAAAACAGGTAGTCATAAGAAGCTTACAGAAGCAGAGTCGCTGTCTGCAGTTGTGGACGAAGCCTAATCTTCCCGTTCCCTGGGGTCCCACATCTGATCAAATCCAGCCCACAGGCTTCGGGCAAAGGGGTGAATAATAGCGGGCACAATGACCACGTAGAACAAGGCCCAGATCAGAAGTGTATTATTGTCGGCCCACTTTAAGAAGTAACCTAACATGTATAGGATTGTCATCGTCAGAGCGGTGAAAGTGTAATTTACATAGATGCTACCAAGGAAGAAGCCAGCTTCTCGTTCGAAATGACAACCGCATTCGGGACAGTCGGCATTCATGATGAGCCATCGACGGAACATTTTCCCCTGCCCGCAAACGCAGCACTTTAGTCGTAGACTTTGAATTATTATTTTTAGGAATCGCATATCTATCTTTAGAAGCATGTGTTGGTGATTTGGATTGCCTCTACCTAAAATAGTATATAGTTGAGGTCAAAACTCACTATAGAGTAACTAGTCAAATACAGCCAAATCCTGTGGAGATAATGTCTTGGTCAGAATAATGGGGAAACTAATGCAGATTTCCGGTCTCATCATTCTTCCCGCCGCGATCGTATTGCAGTTAATTTTTGACGATCCGGATACCAATGAAAGTGAATTGGAACGTGCCGGACAGGATGTCTTTGGCTTTGGCGTGGACGGTTTGCTGGTGGCAATGATTTTTGGTATCTGTGTCTTTTATCTTGGGCGGATAGTGGAAGGCTACGTTGTAAAGCAGTAGTTGGGCGAATAACGAAATGGGCAGAGGAAAATTAATGAACCGTCTTTGGCAAAGCAGTTTCTGCTTTGCGGCAGCTTTTCATTGGTGTGTACCGGTAATTCATGCTCAATCCTCTTTGGCTCCGGTGCTCAATCCCGCTGGCCTCGAAGATCAACGTCTAAACCTGTTGTCACCCGAAGGGTATCAACTCATCGAACAGGCGAATCAGGCACTGCAATCCGGTTTGTATCGGCGCGCTGAAGATCGAATGGTCCAGCTTCTCTATCAGCATACGGATTCCCTTGTTCCGTTGCCACGAATTCAGGAATTTCCACTGCGCAACTTTGCTTCGGTACCGGAATTTGTGAATGCCTGGTACTCTCAACTGCCTGACGACTTTTCCGCTCGTGATCAGGATCGGAATAAACGTTCGGAGGCCGTTCGAATGGGGCTTGTTCCGTCATTGGAATTTGCTCGTTTCTTCCCGCAGCATATTACCAGCTCTGATTGGGATCTTGTTCTTTGCGATGAGCTTATGAATCGTGCCGAATTGGAAGCCGCCCGTATTTTCCTGCATCGGTATAAATCTTCGCCAGTGATTGGTCTGAATAGGACCTACACAGGAAAGTGGCAGCCTGACTTTGCGATGTCCAAAGACGCGCAGTTACGCATTGGGGTAAGAAGAGTTGTACTGGATGTTCTGGAAGGGCGTGAAGTGGTAGCCAAAGAGTTACTCGAAGCGTTGACGGAGAACGGCACGGAGGATATTCGGTCTCTGGGAGGACTCAATGGAACATGGCAAAGTTTACTGGAAGGATTTTTCCAGCAGCATTTTGGAGGAACAAGACCAGTCACGCAGTTCTTACCAGAGTCAGTATTACGACGGAACAGTTCCCGCATATTTGAGTCCGGTGAGCTGTGGCGATGTGATATTTCTGCATTGGTTGATGAGCGAGGCTTGGAGCAAAAGCTAGATGTGCGTTTTAAGGTCGTCGGTGATCAACTCTTTGCCAATACCATGAATGGTATTCTGGCATTGAACCTGACCAGTGGTCAGCCATTATTCGGTGAAGGCGACGAAGCCTATTGGCTGCTTCGTGGTCACCAGCAAGAAGTGGCCGGTTGGTTTGATTCGCAAATTCCCTATTGGGGTAATAGCACACCTGTCGTTGACGTTGTGGGAGACCTGCTGGCGGCACGTCAGGGTGACCCGGCCCTAACTCATCATCAGAGTGTTGAGTCGGGGGATATTCAAGGTAATTCGATAGTGGTTTTAGACCTTGCGGAAGAGGGACGTATGCTTGAAGGTTTCCCCCTCAAGTTACCCGTAGCACAATCGGGGTCTTATCAGGTCTTTGCAACCGCTCCCAGAATTGTAGGTGAGCAATTGTTGGTTGGCATACGCGAGAATCAGGCTTTTCAGTGCCGACATTATCTCGCCAGTTATGATCTGTCGGGCGGGACTCTAAATTGGAGATGTTTCGTCGGTGCGGCCAGGCCAATTGCTAATCGTACGATTACGGATTTGGTTTCATGTGGTCTTGATGTGATTGGGGCCCAGGCGATCTTCACTACCAATACTGGGATGGTGGCATCCGTCGATCTTTCAGGCCAGCTAAATTGGGTTTGTTCTTATCCAAGGACATATCACCCCCTTCCATCAGCTGAGCTGGAAACCAGAGTTGTGCGGCGGTCCACCGCCGGCTTTGACCGTAATGCAATGGCTGTTGTGGTAGCTCCGGCTGACTCTGAGATTGTATTCTCGCTAGATCTACGAACAGGCCTTGCCCATAATGCATATAGGGACCCCTCTCTGGCTTTGGCCGAAGTTTATGTTACTCCTTGTGGACAAATGTTGTTGAGTGGTGATAGTCTTTGGCAAATGCACACCGCTGATGATTCAAAACGAGTGCCTCTGCTTTTGCAGTCTTCTGAGGTGAAATCGCAACATTCCATCTGCATTGATGGTGACCGAGTATATCGTGTGAATGGAAGTCAGGAGTTGTACGAAGTAAGTTGGGATAGGGAGTCAGGTAAAGCTTCCGTACACCAGTCTTCGCTAGACATATCAAACGCGCACCAGATACAAATGAACCAACGGCTTGCGATTCTATTTGATGGTAAAATGTTGAAAGCATTCAAGGCAGTTCCGGCTGCGAACGTAAACGAGAAATAGGCAAATGGTAACAGATATCAAGAAGGCGGTTTCAGACGTGCAGCAACTCTGTCGCAGTATACGCGAGCAGGTTGCCGTGGAGGTCGTCGGTCAATCCGAAGTGATTGAACAGATGTTGATTGCGATGCTATGCGAAGGGCATTGCCTGTTGGTGGGCGTGCCTGGTCTGGCTAAAACTCTGATGGTCCAGACTTTAGCCAATACGATGAATTTGTCTTTTGGCCGAATACAATTTACTCCGGATTTGATGCCGACGGATATCACAGGCACGGAGATTATTCAGGAGAATGGTGAAACCGGTCAACGTGAGCTCGAATTTAAGCGTGGGCCACTTTTTACTAATGTATTGTTAGCTGACGAAATCAACCGAACGCCACCGAAAACTCAGGCTGCGTTGCTCGAAGGGATGCAGGAACGCCAGGTGACCGTGGGCGGGAAGACTCGGGAGCTGTCGAGCCCCTTTTTTGTGTTGGCAACTCAGAATCCTATTGAGCAGGAAGGTACTTATCCGCTTCCGGAAGCTCAGTTGGATCGGTTCATGTTCCAACTTATGATTGACTATCCGACAGAAGAGGAAGAGTTGGAAATTGTACAACGAACCACTGGGCTGCAGCACAATACGGTTGAACAGGTGGTAGGGGCTGACGATATTGAGCGGGCCATCGCCTTGGTTCGTGAGATGCCTGTCGCTAGCCATGTCACGCAATTTGCCATTGGTCTTGCTCGATACTCACGCCCCAATGATGATGCCTCTGATTTTGTACGTGAACATGTCGCGTGGGGGGGCGGTCCTCGAAGTAGCCAGTTCTTGGTACTGGGCGCCAAAGCCCATGCGTTGCTGCATGGGAGATTATCCGTAGACTATGATGATGTGGTCGCCGTGGCTCATAGTGTCTTGAGACACCGGATTCGACTTAATTATTCAGCCACGGCTAGTCAGATTACCCCCGACGAGGTCATTGATCATATTATTCAGCAATTGAATTCATCGGGCTCAGCTGAAATTGATAACCATTCCACTTTGACTCGGGAGCAGCGTGACCAATCTTCCAAAGTCTTTAGATCCGAAGACGCTAGCAGTTCTTGATGGTCTTTCATTGAGATCTCGTCAGATAGTCGAAGGTCTACTGGCGGGGAGTCACCGAAGTCCGTTTCGAGGCGTTAGTGTTGAGTTTGCAGAACATCGTGAGTATGTTCCTGGTGACGACTTGCGCCATGTGGACTGGAAGGTTTACGGGCGTACAGACAAACTCTATCTCAAACAGTTTGTCGATGAAGCGAATATGCACTGTAGCGTGCTGGTGGATTCGTCAGCCAGTATGAATTACGGAGCTGAGGGTACGCTAAACAAGTATGAATATGCGCAGTGTATCGCGATCGCATTGAGCTGGCTCGTTCTGCGTAATGGTGATGCGGCAGGAGCAGGGCATGGAAACACCAAACTACAAGGTTGGTTGCCATCGTCAACTCATCCGGACCAATTGGAACGATTGATTGAGCTCTTGCAAGCGGTTCCTTCGTCACTTCGATCGTCAGGAGATTTTAGCTTTAAGAATGTACTTACTGAAACCGCAGAGCGACTGTCACAACGAAGTGTTGTTTATGTCATTAGCGATTTCTTAATGGAACTTCCACCGGTCTTTCAGGGGATTGAACGATTACGAGTGGAAGGTCACGATGTAACACTGATACATATTCTGGATCGCGATGAGTTAGATTTTCCATTTGATGGGGTCCTCCAGTTAAATGGGCTTGAGGATAACCAGAAAGTCCGAGTTGAAGCTGAGGTGATTGCTGATAGATATAAAACATTAATCAGTCAGTATTGTCAGGAATTTGAAGCCAGAAGCCGGAATCTGGGGGCTGATTATGAATTGTTTGTTACCGACGTGAACTTGCAAACAGCATTGTTGGCATATTTCCAACGCATTCAATCACGGAGGCGTTCCTGATGTTTGCTTTACTGTTTGAGTCTCCGGAACGTTTGTGGTGGAGTTTTGCTCTGCTGATTCCTCTAGTCCTTCATTTGTTAAAAAGACGCCGATTTAAATCGCAGTCCTGGGGAGCCATGCAGTTTGTCTTGCAAGCGGTGCAGCAAGAGTCGCAGAAAGCCAAACTACAGAACTTGATACTGATGATGTTGCGAGTTGCCGTACTGGCGATGTTTTTGTTTGCTATCAGTGCTCCCAGTACAGTCTTGCTTAGTCCAAACGTGGGCGATGAATCCAACGGTACACATCACATCCTCATGATTGACGCTACCTATTCGTCAGGCACGATCGATGACAAAACAGGGCTGACCTCGATAGAGAAGGCAAAGCAAAAGGCGAGTGAGTATGTGCGTTCACTTCCCGATGGGGATGTTGTTTCTGTATTAACCATCGGCGATTTTCAGAATTGGGTTGTTGAAGCTCCCGGTGATGATTTTCAGCAGGTGGCAGCGGCAATCAATGAAATTCAGCCTCAGCCAACAGGCGGTAAGCTTGGCCCGGTATTTGAATTGGGGGCAGAGTTGGCGGCGAACTCTCGTGAACAGGACCCAGATTTGTTCTTCACTCAGTTCATTGTGTTTTCCGACATGGAGCGAGATGTCTGGGATGAAATAGTACTTCCGGATGCTCTGGTGCAGTCCTCGATGGAAAAGATTGCAGAGTTGGGGGAATTGTCTGTTGTTGATTGCTGCGTTGATCCTGCCGCCAATATTGCCATTAAAAATTTAACAATGAAATACCCGCAAGGTGCTTTCGCTTCGGAAGTCACAGTCTTTGCTGAACTTGACTGCTACTATAGGAAGACGGATGGTAATGTTGGTCTCTCCTGGTTTTTGGATAACGAGTTCATTGTTCGTGATGAAGTTGCCATCAGTAGTGGTGAGACCACGACGATTGAATTGTCATTAAACAATCTTAGTTCTGGTAGTCACCAGATCGAGGCACGTTTAGACGAAGATTCATTACTCATCGATAACCACAGATGGTTGGCCTTTGATAGCCCTGCTCGTATACGGGTTCTTTGCGTAGATGGTGCTGAAAAGGCATCGGCTGCTGTAAGCCTGGCATTTGCTCCGAGAAATTCGCCGGACTGGCCAGTTTACGTCCACACCATCAATGAAGTTGAGTTTGAACAACAGCATCTGGAAGAATTTGATGTCATTGCGATATGCGAACTTGATGTTATTTCGGAGTTCAATACGCGGCGACTACTTGGGTTTGTCAAGCAAGGTGGAACTCTGTTGGTAACTCCCGGAAATTCGACAGATTTGATTTCATATAATAATTTTTACACTTCGATTTCCCCGGGTTCGGTAGTAGGTAGTTCGGGGATTCGTTGGGGAAAGGTTGTGAATAATCCGTCCGTTGATCAGGCTCAGCCAGATGTCCGGGTTACGAATCATGCGATTGCAAGTTTGTTCCGCAGAAATCCAAATAGCGGGATCAGGACTCTGCCAGTTTATAAATATGTTGAGCTTGATGTTGCTTCAGACAGAACTTCTGAGATTGTTTTAGAGCTATCAAACGGTACTCCGCTATTGATGTGCAGTGCGGTCGGAAGAGGGCATGTACTGACGATAAGTACAGCGGTTGCTATTGATCAGGAGGAAGATCGCTGGAGTGATTTGGGAACCTGGCCCAGTTTTTTACCATTGATTCATGAATCGATGAAGTATGTCATAGAACAGGGGGTGCGAACTTCTAATGTCAATGTCGGCGTATTTCCTGAACGTCGTGTTTCTATGCAATACGGCCCTGTCTCCATTGCCGTGCAGGCTCCCGATGGACAGACACTTGAGTATGCGATGGAATTCTCACGAGACTCCGATTCAGATGAAGTCTACGCATATTGGTGGCATACGGAGTTCAAAATGCCGGGAGTGTATTATGTGAATCAACATTCAAACGACCAGGTGATAGAGACATCGCTGGTTGTAGGGAATCTTGCGGTCACCGAGAGTGCTCATGATTTAATTGAATTCAACACACTAACCCCCTTTCTGAATGTTCGTGCTGAAACCAGCTCAGCTGGTTCCTTGGGCTTTACCGATAATAGTCGAGGATTCTACAAAGAGCTTTTGATGCTCACCCTGATCTTGATGGTGCTGGAAATAACTTGGGTAAGGATCAGGCATGGAAGATATCGTAACGGGAGGAGGTACGCATAATGGAATGTTCTTCTGCGATAACGCTCTGGGGACAAATTCAGACGCGTCTCCAATATAGCTGGCCCTTACCGTTGATCTGGATGCTGGCTGTCGTTGCCTTGTTGGTAATTACTGTTTGGTTGGTATTTCGTAACCAAAACTTACCGCTTCAACAGCGACTTTTACTGGTCGCACTACGGATTGCAGCCATGCTCGTACTTGTGGGGATGTTGCCGGGTTGGACATCGTACGAAGAACAGACTGGAAAGTCTGATTTGATCGTATTGATGGATATTTCAGGTAGCATGCAGTTTGAGGATGACTTTAGGCTCAAGGATCTCACTAATGTGAGCAGACAGTGGTTATTAGAACGTTATGGCAAAGAATTTGATGAAAGGATCTCGAAGGGTGGCGACACGGTTTCATTACCAAGAATATGGTTGGCAAAAGCTTTTCTCGGAAACAGTGGTTCCAATTCTGAGACAGCGGTGGATTTACCATCGGGAGCGTTAGCCGGGGCAGAGCAAGAATACGATTTGCATGTATATGAAATAGGAGAAAGCGTCCCTCAACGCCGTCAAAATCAGTCAGCGGCAGATAGCCTGACAGACATGCAGCCCGCTGAAGGTTCTGCATTGGGAAGAGGAGTTGTTGAAGTTTTACAACGGCATCGGGGTAAGTCTGTCGCGGCGATTGTGTATCTCACCGACGGCCGGTCGAATATCGGAGTCTCCTTAAAGCGAGCAGGTGAAATTGCGCGTAAGCTTTCAGTGCCTATTATTGTCCCTGGATTAATTGGTAGTTCTGAGAATGAAAGTATCCAATTGTTAAATCCATCCGGCCCGACCCGTGTACAGGTTGATCAGCCAACTTCGTTTGAAATTGATGTATCGCGTCATGGAGATGTTAGCCAGACTGCAGTTTTTCCATTTCGTATTGTTAGTGAAGATGGTGAACGTGAGGTGGAGGTTTCATTTGCTGAAGGGGAAGATCAGGCAACGCTTTCTATACAGCATTCGGTAGCAAACGTAGGCGAGCAGGTATTACGAGTGGAGTATGTAAGCAGTGAGATTCTGGGGAGAGACGAGCAGCGTCGTAATCGTCATCTGGAACAGCATGAATTTCATTTTCTTGCCGTGGACGATGCGATCAACGTTTTACTTATTGAGCAGTTCCCCCGATTCGAATTTCGCACCTTGGAAGATTTACTAAGCCGGGCAACAAACAATTCGGGACAGTCTCGTTTTCAAGTGACCACTGTACTGGGAACGGCTGATCCGCAGTTGGCTCAGGAAGATGACCGATTGTATACCAGCGTCCTAGAAGATCGAGATTGGTTGTTTGCTTTTGACGTAATTGTTGTAGGCGATGTGCCAACCGATTTACTGACTTTTGATGCGCAGTCAATTTTGGTCGATTTCGTTCAGCAACGAGGTGGAGGAATGGTCTTTATTGCGGGGGATAGGTTTTTACCTGAGCAATTTAATGACCAACCCTTGGCAGAGCTGTTTCCAGCAGAGGTTGATAGTTATGAGTCCCAATTGCAAAAAAACCAACCAGCTTCTCTCCAGCTTTCTCAGTTAGGTGAGCGAACGGCACTCACCTCCCTGACTGAAACCTCAGAGGCAAATCGTGCGGTTTGGAAGACATTGCCTGGTCCTTACTGGCTGGTTCAATCTCTATTGCTGCAATCAGGTGTCCAGGTCCTTGTCTATGCTGATTCAGAAACGGAAGTTCGAGTGCCTCTGGTGACACAACAGTTCGCAGGAGCTGGACGTGTGATTTTTCAGGCATTCGATTCGACTTGGCGATGGAAACAGCAGACTAACCTGAAAAACGGGTATGCGCTTTATTGGACTCAATTGATCAATTATCTAGCCGGGGCAGGAGCAGGAAACGGTCGTACAGGCGTTGCACTTTCTGTCAGTACCGAGGAAGTGGCTTTTGGAGAAAGTGTCGAGGTCAAAGTGCGATTTTTGAATCCTGTAGCCGCTCCGGAGGAAGAGAGGGTCGTCGTCGAATTGTCAGAGGAAACAGGTAAGGCAGAGATTGTTCGTTTGACGCGCAGTGGTATTTCTCAGGGGGTCTTCACGGCTAGTCTAAGTGATTTGAGGGTTGGACAATACACCTTACGTCTGGTTAGTCCGGTTGGAATGACGTCTACCCCCGCTACGTTGAGAATGGAGGTTCGCAACCAACCTAAAGAACAGTTAATTACCAGTGGTGATGTGAAGGCATTAAGAGACCTGGCTGCTACCTCTGGCGGCGAATTTTATGAACTCAGCCAATGGGATATGATTCAGAAGGAATTGCCGCATGGTCAACGCATGGTGATTCAAGAATTGAATCGGCGTTTGTTATGGAATACTAACTGGATGGTATCTATCTTTGTGTTGTCGCTTAGCATTGAGTGGGGATTAAGACGACGGTGGTATAATTAAAATATGACTCGTGAATTATCGGACAAGCCCGCACTCTTAGTTTTACAAGGTGTCGTAGAGCGAATGGCTCAGCGAACGCGACAGCTGGTTTTTTTGCGCGCGGTTTGTTTGTTTGTTTGCCTACTGTTATCCGGGACGGCTCTGCTGGCAACGATGGATTATCTTTTGCAACTGCGTTCACCTTATGTGGTGTGGTTTCAGTTTGCGTTGTTTATTACTTTGTTACTTCTTACGGTTTCCAAAATTATTGTTCCGGCAGAACGATATAGGCCAGGTTTGGTCGAAATAGCCAGACGTTTGGAGGTGACATTCCCTCAACTTCATCAGCGACTCTCCACCGTTTGTGATTTGTCCGAACGGAAAAGTGAGTTGTCTCCGGTCCAGTTGAATTTCTTAGATGGCCTCGCCGCTGAAGTAAGTGAGGAGGTATCTCGATTAGAGTTAGAACGCTGTTTTCACCCCCATGCTCTACTCCGGCCGGTTTTGAGCGTGAGCGCTGTCTTGCTGCTGATTGTCTCAATGCTTATTGCCAGCCCTCAGCAAGTGGCGACAGCGACTCAGCGAGTGATAATGCCGTGGAGTGGTCAAGATTGGCCGCGTGAATTTGAGTTGAGGGTTATCGACTATCGTGCGCAGGTTGCTGAAGGAGGAGATTATCTGATTGAAGTCGTGAACCTCAATGGCTCCTTACCGGATGATTTGTTGCTGGAAATTCAATGGGAGAGTGCTGACACGAGCGAGCAAATCAGGATGTTTCAAACTGACAAAGTCTCGGAATTCCGACTTGGTAATTTACTTGAATCGTTTAGATTTAGACTTCATGGCGGTGACTTTCATGACATGGGATGGAATGAAGTGACGGTTGTCGCGGCGCCTGTTATTAGTGACTTTCAACTCAGGCTGAAGCCTCCGGAATATACGGGACTGGATCCGTATGTGGTCGAAAAGCAAGGTAATGCGTTGCCTCAAAGCCGTTTATTCTTCCGAGCTGTTTTGGATAATCCAATCGAGACAGCCAAGTTGATTTGGGATGTCGCGGGATATCATACATCGCACAACCTCTTGGTGGCACGCAACAGGGAAGGGTATGAGGTATCTATCGATGCCCTCGAGCTTAATAAGTCCGGTCTGTTCTGGTTGGAATTTGAAGATGCTAACGGCGTCGTTTCCCAGACTCGCGAAGTTTGGCAAATAGACGTTTTGGAAGATCAATCGCCAAAATTACATGTGCGGAAACCTTCCGAACATACCTTGCTAACCGTGACAGGAGTCGTTCCGGTGTCAGTCCAAGTTACCGATGACTTGAGAGTGGAAAGTTTAGATGTGCTGATTGAGAGCAAGGACGCAAAAAATCAGAAGGGACTTCGTATTCCGATTGATCTTGCGAAGGTGTTCGTCGGTCCGCGACCTGTCTTTGATACCAATCGAATCTTTGTGGTGCAGCAACCTGATAGTATTCAGATTGAGTGTGGCTTGGATGTGAGTTCGTTACCTAGCTTTGCTGTTGGTGCGGAATTGAGTCTTAGATTTATAGCAACAGATCAATTTGGCAATCAGGCAGCAAGCGAAACAGTGCATTTAACCGTTTCGTCTGACCATGAGCTCCGCGGTCGACTGACCCGGGAATTAGAGGATGTACAAATTCGATTCCGCATTCTGCAACGACTTTTGGAGGATTCCCTTCAGACATTGGAGTTGTTGCGCTCCGTTAGTGATTCTGACTTGGAAGCGTCAAAGGTATTGCATCAGCTGAGTTTAGAAGCAACGAATATGAATGGCGTGCTGGCAGGTGGTAGCAATTCGATTTTCACCAGGCTTGAAGTTATTGATGTCGGCTTGGGCCATACTAAGGTTACGGCTCCACTGGTGAGTGAGTCATTAGCGAGGCTTGAACAGTTGGCAGTGACGATTCAAAGTAAGCATCTGCAACCTTTGCAAACCGGTGTTTATCAAGTTAAGAATAATCGTCGGTCTGATAACCGGCAGTGGTTGACTGACATAGAAGCAATTGAAGGGGATGTGCAGTCGGCAGTGAGACTCATCGATTCTGTTTTAGGGTTGCAGTCGTCCGCCCAATCCCAGGCAGAGTTTGAATCTTCCTGGAAGGTTTTATTGACCGAACAAATGGATCTGAAGCTTCAGATTGCCAGTAAATCCGGATCAGTACTGACTGGTGAAGGCGTGCGATTGAATGCGACACTTAATGAATTCGCAGCAAGACAGCTTGCGTTGGCCTCGGATGTTTTTCAGTTAGTTGACCAAACCATTGCAGAAGAACAATTGTCAATCAGTTTGCCCGTCCAGAATTTGGCGGCCGTTGTAGTCTCAGAGATGAGGCAGGTGGCGACGGAAATACGCAAACGTCAAATGACTCGTGTGTTGAATCAGCAAGAATATATTGTTCAAACCATGCAGAGGGTGTTATTAGAATTGGGTATTGAACTTGAACAAGATTTGCAAACGACCGATCAACAGTATCGTGTATTGCTTGAGCGTCTCAAAAGTTTACATCGACAACAAGTGGTTTTGATGGAAATAGATCTCAACAGCCAAGGCGTTTCTTCGCTCATGGAGAGGCAAGGACAATTGGCTGATGTTTCTGCAGAGCTTTCGCAGCAAGCTTTTGTCTCGCCTCTGCTTCAGATTGGCCTACAGGGCGTTGCTGGTTTACAAGCCAAGGCAGCAGGAATGATGGTTTCTGAAATGCAGGATGCACGTAAGTTCCAGCAGGACGCCGTCGAACTGTTGGAAGTGATGATAGGTGCCGCGGCAGAGGAATTGGCTGCTGTGCAGGAAGGTCAGGAGGATCATCGCAAGTCAGCAAAGGTCAATTCAGATGCACTTTCGCTTCTTCGGATAATGCAAAAGCGTCTCCATTCGGAGGTGAATCCTTTGATCAACAAAACGGATCTGAACGAAGAAGAAAAACAGCAGCTAAATTCTCTGATCCAACATCAGGTCAGGATTGTTGAGGCAGTCAAGCAGATGCAAATGACACAGGAGGACGCGGTCGATGAATAGCCGACGGTTGATTTGGTTTGTTATGATGACTCTCACGTCTGTTGTTGCTTACGCAGTGCAGCAAGACTCCGGCGGGAAAGTACTCCCAGAGGCGACCATCGAAAAACTTTTGGGAAAGGCCAGTGCAGTACCGGTTCCCGATCGCGATATAACACCAGCTCCACGTAGGGAATCCTCTAAAAACGAAACGCTTCGTCATGTTGTTGGTGAAGATATTGGGCAGCAGGGTGAAGACAATGAGTTGCTGATGGTGGGTCAGCAGATTCAACATCATCTCCAGTTATTACAGAATCACGCTAGTGGCGAATTGTCTGAGGCTATTGAGCCGTTGCAATTCGATATTTTGCGTCGATTAGATTCTTTGATTGCAGGAAAGCAGGATTCGGTGGTTTCAGCCGTTGTGACGGCACCAACAGAAGGTCAGGCTGGCCAGGAAGCAGGCATTGGAACGGTTGGAGAAACAGCCGGGAATCAAGTTCCGGCAATGATTGCTGGACAAGGCGAGGATTTTCTTGAAAACGGTTGGAACCAATTGCCGCCGATGGTACGGATTCCTTTGCGAGAATCGGCATCGCAACCGTTCTTGCCCGGTTATGAGCGTCTGTTGCAACAGTTTTATAGCACCTTAAAGAAGAATTGATTGATGTCACTATTTGGAGATGACCGACGCACCCTTCTTAAAAGGTTGTCCAGAGTTAGCGCCTTGGGCTTGTATGTCTCAGTAGCACCCTCCGGATTTCTGTTCGGTCAGAAGCCTAAAGATTTGTTTTCTGACAAGCATCAGCAGGCGTTGCAGAAAGGGATCGACTGGTTGGCTTCACGAGTGCAGGAAGATGGCTCATTTGGTGAATCGGTATACCAACAAAACTTAGCGGTTGTGAGTCTGGGGGGGTTGGCATTCTTGTCGCGAGGGCATCTACCAAATCGTGGGCCTTATGGAAAATACGTTAGCCGATTAGTAGATTTTATATTGCAGCACGCTCAGCAGAATGGCCTGATTGCTGTTCCGGATGAGAGCGTTCGAGGAGTTATGTATGGCCATGGCTTTGCGGCGTTGTTACTTGCTCAAGTCTACGGTACTACTCGTCAGCGAGAAGTTCGTCCGGCATTGAAAAACGCTATCGACCTGATTGTCTCTACCCAAAACGATGAAGGTGGTTGGCGGTACGGGCCAACAAAAAAAGATGCAGATATCTCTGTAACCGTTTGTCAGACGATGGCTTTAAGAGCTGCTCGAAATGCAGGCTTTTTTGTTCCTGGCCAAACGATTGCTCAGGCCAGAGCTTATGTTCGAAACCTCCAGAATGATGATGGAGGTTTTCGTTATGTTACGGCTGACGGGCAAAGTGCTTACCCCCGCACTGGTGCCGCCGTCGTGGCGTTGGCGAGTTTGGGAGTTAAACAGAATGAGCTGTTTGTTGCCGCATCCCGATATCTAATGGAAAATATTCCGAAAGATTCTGAATACGCGGGAAACCCACATTATTTTTATGGTCAGTACTATGCCGCGCATGCTTTATGGCAAGTGGGTGGTGATCACTGGAGTAAATGGTATAGCCAGGTGAGTGAACTGTTGTTGCGTAGGCAACTTACATCAGGTGAGTGGGAGGACGAGTCGATTTGTAATGAGTATGCAACATCGATGGCTTGCCTGATTTTAACGATGCCTAATAACTTTCTTCCTCTGCTAAGAAAGTAAGGTAATGCCTAGTTTGCACATGTCGATGCGAATGCTCTTAACGTTATGGCTTTGCCTGAGTTGTGGTAGGTCAATACTTGCACAGCATCGTGTGCAAACACACCCGACCGGAACAGTGAGTCAACGCACGCTTTTACAAGTTCAGAACGGAAGGGTGGAGTTTGTAAATGCCTCGGCACTCCCGCTAGCAGACTTATACAGTTTTGGTCAGTTGCGTCAGCAGGCTAACCGTGGTTGGGTTGTTTTGAGATGCGGTGAGGTGATTGTGGCGGATCGAATGAAGCTAAGTAAGGAGGGGGTCGAGATACAATCCTTACTTTGGCAGCCACTGACGGTTTTGTGGAAAGATGTTCGAGCTGTGATTCGAAACGTTCCAAAGATATTGTCTGCTCGGGATAGATTACTAGAAAGCATCTTCGATGATGAAGCGAGCCATTTTCTATTGTTTAATCGGCAGACTCGTGTTGATAGTAAGGTCACGATCGACGATGAAGGTCTGTTGCACATTGATGCTTCTCAATCCGTTCAAGCGTTTACCGTTCCATTTTCTTCCGTAAAAGCGATCGTGATGAATGAAATACAACGGAACGAAACAGCAGAGCTGCTTGTTGGTTTTTTAGACGGCAGCTTTGGACAAGCAAGTCATATTTCACGAAAAGGCGGACAGCTCACATGGGAGACAGCAAGCCAGGTGCGGTTGACTACGAACAAGCCTTTTTTGATGCAGCAGCAGATGAATGTTTGGGAGAATCTGACCTGTTTACGTCCCATCAAAGAAGACGTGGTGTTTCTCGATGGATTAGAAGAAACACAGGCTGTGAGCATTCCGTTTTTTGAAGGAGAGCTTACTCCCACCGAGCCAGTAAAATATACCCGGCCTGGTCACGGGCGCAACGCGTTAGGGGGAATGCTCCGCCATGACAAATTCACTTTCCAGCATGGTCTTGGGATGAAATCCTTGTCACGAGTGACATTTGATATACCAGAAGCTGCCACCACATTCATCTCCGATATTGCAATCGATTCCATTACGGGAACTCGTGGTAGTGTCACATTCCATGTTTTTCTGCGTGAGAATTCTGGTGATTGGACTCCCGTTTATTCAAGTAGCGTGATTAGGGGCGGGGATCCGAAACAGACAATCAAAGTGCCACTCGCAGATGCTAAAGAGATATCGCTTGTTGTGGGAATGGCAGACCGAGCAACCGTTGCCGATTACGCCAACTGGCTTGATGCAAGATTTATCCTGCAACAAGCCAGGTAGAGTTGTCGGTTGGCTTGCGAGTGTTAGGCGCCGTATTTTCCGAGCCTGCCGGCATTGGCCATTGCAAGCGTCATTAAGTGCTTGGCTTCGAATTGTCCGAGACCACCAACGCGAGCTGAAGACTCGTTAAATTCATTGAGATTGTCATAGCGACAGCAAGCAGAGCTTAGTAGTGTTGGCACCGGGTGCCAACTGTGGTTAGCCAGATAACTTGGCGTGCTGTGGTCGCCGGTGACGATCAAAACCGTTGGATCTAATTCCAGAATTTTTGGAATGATGGCATCGAAATCTTCGGTGCGGGCTTTTTTCTCTTCGAAGTTACCATCTTCACCAGTACTGTCGGTGTATTTGAAATGGACGAAGAAGAAATCGTAGTCATCCCAGTGGTCTTTGATGACAGCAGCCTGTTCGTCGAGGTTGGAAGCATCACCGACAACGTCCATGCCTACCAGTCTCGCCAGACCTTTGTACATGGGGTAAACGGCTACTGCTGCGGCGCGAAGACCGTAGACTTCTTGGTAGGTCGGTAGGTTCGGCTTGGCAGCGAATCCACGCATCGTATGGAAATTTGCCTGTGGTTGGTCTTTGAGAATCTCAGCGGCCTGCCGCAGGAATTCTTTGGCGACTTCGGCAGTCTTCTCACTTTCAGCATCGGTAGCAACTGGTGCGAGTGGTGGGACACCCGTTGCTTGAGGATCGGTATCTAAAACATTTCCACCTAGACCCTCGCCGCGAAGGACAACGACAAATCGATGTTCTTTCACGGGTTCAACAAAGATTTCGATCCCTTCGATTTGAATCTGGCGAAGACTCTCTGCGATTGGTGTACTTAGTTCCGTCGCGATCCGCCCAGCTCGTCGATCGGTAATGTTTCCGTTCTCGTCGAGTGTGCAGAAATTACAGCGAATTGCTACGTCACCGTCCTGTAGTTCAAAACCAATTCCAGTTGCTTCCAGAGCGCCACGTCCAATTTCGTACTTGAGTGGATCGTAACCAAAGAGTCCCAGATGTCCAGGTCCAGAGCCGGGGGCGATGCCGGGGAGGACCGGTGTGCTCAGTCCCTGTACACTACGACTTGCCAGACTATCCAGATTAGGGGTGTTGGCAGCTTCTAATTCCGTCTGTCCACCAACTTCGTGCGGTAAACCTCCCAAACCATCGGCAACGAGCATGACAATTTTTGAGTCATTTTTAACTTGGAGCTTCCGGGTTAAGTCGTGTGTATCCATGTCTTATCGATTTTTCTTTTGAGATTGTCCTGAGATTGTTAGATTCTCTTATTTTCACTTCCGTGGCTAAATGAGCAAGCCCCGATTAACGAATCGGTTATAAATCGGAACGGTTTGGCGGCTGCCCTTAGATTGAGCATTTAGTTTTGCAAAGTCAGAACTGCCAAATTGTGTGATTCTCGGTAGAATCAAAGGGGTCTTAAACATTTATCTTATCCCTGAGAAGAGTCGCTTTTTGTGAGTTCGTCGTTGACTGTCGATTTGTCCGGTTGTTGGCTGGATGAATATGGAATTACTCCGTTGCAATTTGCTGAATTGGCAAATCGTTTAGAATCTATACGTGATGAGACCGTACTTACCGATGTGAAGTTGCTTGAGTCGGGGGCGATTCCCGTTGAAAAGATGCCGTTAGACGGAAGGTTCTATGAATTACCCGAACTGCTACTCAGTCAGTATGCTGAGGATCGACGGACAAGTGAGCTAGCCCAAATTCTGTCGGTGGCTAGGCAGTTACAGGAGTCCAGTGAAGCGGTCGTCATTCTGGGGATTGGTGGATCCTATATGGGAGCGAAAGCTATTCTCGATGGGTGTTGTGAGCCGTACTACAACGAATTATCTAAGGAACAACGGGCGGGGCGTCCACGTATTTATTTTGAAGGAAATAGTTTAGATAATGATTCATTGCAGGCTTTGCTCAAAAGATTAGCCGGTTGTCGCTGGTCCGTTGTCGTGATTAGTAAGAGTGGCGGAACACTGGAAACAGCGGTTGCCTTTCGATTATTTTTGGAGTCCCTGCAGCAGCAGTTTCCTGATGAAGTATCGAGTCGCATTGTTCCGGTCACCGGTCCCAAAGGAAAGTTGGATTCGTTAGCACAGACTTTGAATTGCAAAAATGTATTCCGCGTACCGGAAGGTTTGGGCGGTCGTTTCAGTGTCTTATCCTCGGTGGGTTTATTGCCAGCAGCCTGTATGGGAGTGGATGTTGTTCAACTCCTGAAAGGCGCTGCCTCCATGAATGATACTTTTCGTAATGCTTCGGCTGAACAAAACCCTGTTTTGCAATATGTGGGTGCTGCCCACTTGCTCGAGAAAAGAAGGGGAGCCGATATTCGAGTTTTGAGTGTTTGGGCTAAGGCTCTTGAATCTGCCGGGCTTTGGTATGACCAACTTCTTGCCGAGAGTTTGGGGAAAGCCGAAATAGGGGCTACACCAGTGACCGCGGTAAACACTCGTGACTTGCATTCGCGGGCACAGCAACATCAGGAAGGACGACGCAATAAAGTCATTGTCAATGTAACGACGCGATCGACAAGGACCGATCGCATTCGGGTTCCTGAACGTGGTTCCGATCATGATGCATTGAATCAACTGGCAGGAAAACCGATCACGGAATTGCTATCGGCAGCCTATCAAGGAACAAATCAGGCTCTCAAGGAAGCCGGACGCCCAGTCATCGACATTCAGCTTGAAAGTACAGATGCATTTAGTCTGGGGCAGTATTTCCAGATGATGATGCTGGCGACAGTGGTTGAAGGACGATTGTTAGGAATAAATCCCTACGGTCAGCCCGGGGTGGAGGCATATAAGAAAAATATGAAATCACTGCTGGGAATTGCAGATTCACAAAAGGACTAAAAAATATGGCGACGTCGATAAAGTGGTTAGGGCATTATGCATTTGAAATTAGAACAGGTGATCAAACAGTGCTGGTGGACCCATTTGTAAATGACAATCCTGTCGCCACGGTTTCTGCCGATGATTTAGAGGCAGATTTTATTCTGGTAACCCATGGTCACGCTGATCATGTGGCAGATGTGGCATCGATCGCCAATCGTACCGGAGCCACCGTGATTGCTCCGGTGGAAGCAGCAACATGGTTCCAAAGCCAACAGAACGTGGAGAACACCATCCAACTGAATTTAGGCGGTGGTATTCAACTTCCCTTTGGGCATGTTCGGATGACGATTGCTCATCACAGTTCATCAATGCCAGATGGAAGTTATGGAGGGAATCCGGCAGGTTATATTTTGACGTTAGCCGAAGGAAAAGTTTATTTTTCAGGTGACACCGCTCTCTTTATGGAAATGGAATTATATGGCCGTCAGGGAATCGATTTGGCAATCCTGAGTATGGGGGATCATTTTACGATGGGCCCGGATGATTCCGTGGAGGCTGTTAAAATGCTGAAGCCAGCGAGAGTGGTGCCAGCTCATTTTAATACCTGGCCCCCCATTGAGCAGGATGCCAATGCCTGGGCTGACAAAGTATCTTCATCCACCGAGGCTCAGCCGGTGGTTCTGGATATTAATGGAGTCATTGAGCTGTGAAGAGGTTTCTTTGTTGGGGATGGCTACTACTAAGCCTGATGCCTCTACAGGGGACTCCTCTAAAGGCAGATACATTGCGTTGGCAATGGACTGTAGGTGATGTCTATGACATTAAGCTTACTTCTAACGTTGTTCTTGCGGTCTCTTCGGATAGTGACAGGCTAAATTACCAAAACAAAATTATTGTTTCAGGTCAATGGACTGTTGCCGAGGTTAACTCGAGTGGCATTGCTCGTCTTCACTGGCAGGTTCAGCGGGTTGAGATAAATCCGATCGCCAAAGATGGACAATTGAAGATCGATACCGATGTTAAAGCGGAGACCCCTGAGGAGGCTACTTTGCAGGCGACATTGCGCGGATTATTACAGAAACGATTTGAATTGGTGGTGAACAACACCGCTCGTTTGAGCAGTGTCAAAGAGTTGCGTCAGGATTCGAAGGCCCCCGAAAGACTATCTTCTGAAAAGCCGGCACGCCTAGGAAACGGCAATTTGCCGCAACTGTTTGATTCTGGAGGAGTGGCCCGCGCATTCAAGCATGTGTTCATCCAGTTTCCTTCTGATTCGATCAAATCTGGTGATACATGGCAACCAACCCTTCCGCTGAATACTCCCGAACCTAAAGAGATGCCGGTTTATAAATATTTGGGAGTTGATGAAACCGCGTTTTCCGGCGGTAGTCCGCAGGAGCAGACAAGACCGCAAATTCTTTTTACTTCTAAAATTCAATTTGATGATAGTGATCAGGCTGATGTTGAAGTAAAAAGACAAGCAATGGATGGGAAGATTTATATCAATACGGCAGAACGCTTTGTTGAAAAAGTCGTCATTGAGTTGGCGCTGGAGACGATCACCAGTGAGGGTGGGAAAAAGATTGATGTCTTGCATGAAGAAACGCATTTGATTGAATTAAAGAAGTTGGTACGCTAGGCAGTCCTGATTCTGTATGATGTTGGAACCCACTTCAGAAATTGATTTGTTAGTGAAAGGCTAGATTAATGAAATGCAACGTATTAGGCGGAATGATACTTTGTTTGCTGCTATGGACAGCCGAGGTACATGCACAAAAGACATTGCGCATGAAGTTTGTTCCGGGAGCAAAGTCCACCATTTCTTTGGTCAACAAGACAACTGTCGATACGGAGTTTGGCGAAAACAAGAATAAAACAAATCTAAACATGGCAATAGATTTGTACCAAACCGTGAAAGAGGTCAACCCGGATGGTTCGGCGGTGGTGCTTCAGAAATTGTCACGAATTCAGATGGAATCAACCGGTGGCTTTGTCGGTGTCGCATTGAAGTTTGACAGCAATGATCTTAAGGAAGACGACCAGGTCAATGCTTTGTCTCAGGTTATGCGGCCTTTAATTGGTGCTGAGTTCAAAGTGACTTACAGTAACCGAGGAGTCGTATTGGACGTGGAACCTCCAGCCAATCTGGCCAAGAAAGCGACGGACACCTCGACAACGGTCTATCAACAGATTTTTGGTAAGGAGTCGTTTAAGAGCATGCTTTCGCAGAGTTCCGTTGTTCTGCCGGAAGAACCTGTAAGTAAAGGTGTGAAGTGGGAAACTAAATTTTCATCAGCGGCTCAGGCAGGGGGAGCGGCCGTGACCGTCTCCTATGTTTACGCTGGAACGGTGCAGGTTGACGGTAAAGCGTTAGAGAAGTTGGATGTTACCATGGTGATAAAATTGCTCGAGTCTAAGTTGCCGGATGCTCCACGTTTGAATATCAAGAAACAATCAAGTTCAGGAACGATGTACTTCGACAACCAGACAGGTGCCATGAGTCACTCTGAAATTAAACAACTCATGCAAATCGAAGGTCAGATTGGTGCGATGTCATTGTTGCAACAAACCATGACGGATGTGATCACGACGGTCAGGTAGTCCGACTCCGTAATTTGAGAAATAGGAACGAGGTTCGTCTTGTCTGAATTTGAAACCGTAGCCCGCGTGGCCGATATTCCGGAGGGGGAAGGGCGAGGGTATACCGTGAATGGACGCCTGATCGCCGTCTTTAATGATGCCGGTCAGTTTCGAGCCACCGATGATTTGTGTCCTCATATGGGAGCACCTCTATCGGGCGGCTATATTCTGGACGGTGCTGTGGTTTGCCCCTGGCATGCCTGGCGATTTTGTATCAATGATGGTGGCTGGACCGACAACCCGGAACTGAAGATCGATGTCTTCGAATTGCGAATTGAAGAGGATGAAATTCAGGTTCTGGTGCCGGCAAAGGATGATTGATTTACTGTGAGCAAAGATACTCAAATAAGTTTTTCTGAATTTCAATCCCTGATCCGAACCATGTATATGGAGAAGGACGTAGAAAGAGGAATTGACGGCACCTTTATGTGGCTCATGGAAGAGGTCGGTGAATTGGCGGCTGCTTTACGCAGCGGTTCCGAAGATGATAAGTCGGAAGAATTTGCTGATGTGTTGGCATGGCTGACGACAATTGCTAATGTTGCCGGTATCGATTTAAACGATGCCATTAGACGGAAATATGGTGATGGGTGCCCCGGTTGCCTCCAATATGTTTGTCACTGTAGCAATTCCGAAAAACCGTAGCAGCCAAGGCATGGTTTCGAAGCTGAAAACCTTGTTCGGAATCGTGAATAAGGCGGTACTTTCTTTAGCTAAATAGCCGATGAAAGAAGAAACAGGCCGGTCTTTTTGCAGATCGAGCCCAGCTTTGTGCATTTCCTTTCCGATTGCTTTTTACGGATAGTCTATTCTCAACTCATGACTTCAGCCACACTTAGATGTCGAATGATTCTTGCCGGTTTACTGGCTTGGTGGCTTGTTCTCCCTTCCTTTTGTTCGGGCCAGCAGTCCATCGAAGAGATTCAGGTTGAGTATGAGTTGGGCTTCGGTGGGGAGTTTAAGCGGGGGGTTTGGATACCTGTTCAGGCTGAGGTCATGAACAATGGTGACAGCGAATTTAAGGGGCAGTTCATTGTCGAAGCTGAAGATGTTGACGGTATCCCGGTTATTTATACGAACGAAAGTCAGAAGTTTACTTTGGCTGCCGGCGCATCTGTTTCTGTAGCTCAATACATCAAAGTTGGTAGGCTTCCATGGCGAGTGGAAACAGGGATTTTGGACCGGTCCACCGAAAAGTACGTCGACCAGAAACTATTTGACCGGGCAGCCGGAGGCAATCGAAAAGCCACTTCGTATTTTGTTTTGCAGTTAGGTAAAGGTTTGCCGATAAGTCGCTCGCGTTTGCAAAGCTCTTTTTCAGCGAATGCCGATCTTGTTGAGTTATCGCTCATTCAGTTTGATGAATTTGAGAAGCTGCCTCATCATTGGATTGGGTATGAAGCTATTGACTTGATTGTTTTGCCAACAGCCAGTTCCGGAATCCTTGACCAATTGAAGGTTACGCAGGCTCAGGCTTTGCGGGACTGGGTCTATCAGGGAGGACGTTTGATCTTATTTGCCGGTAAAGAGGTGGCTCGGGTCGCGGCGGAGGATTCACCGCTTTCCGATTTGGTTCCCGGTAAGATTACCGGAACAGTTGACCAGTGGAATACATCAGGCTTGGAGAATTATGGTAATGCTCAGCAACGTCTTTTTTTGAGTCCCGAAAAGAATCCGCTTGCCAGATTGGAAGTGACGGATGGCCGAGTGCTGTTGCGTGATCAGGAGAACGCGCAGGCTTTACACCCGCTGATTGTCAGGAGTGTCCGTGGATTCGGCATGGTGGTTTACGTCGCATTTGATATCGATGTCCCACCGCTGGATGATTGGAATTCATCCTCCCGTGTTCTGGAAAAACTCATTGCCGTGGGCCGGAATGCCGGAGAGGAAGACGATTCATTAGCCGGTAGCGGAGTTAATTATGCCGGGTATCAGGATCTTTCAGGGCAGCTGCGTTCTCAGCTGGAAAAGTTTGAAAGCGTCACTCCGGTTCAGTTTGTTTGGATCGCAGTATTACTTGCATTCTTTGTCTTGATAATTGGCCCACTCGACTTCTATCTGTTAAGCAAACTCGATCGTTTCCATTGGACATGGGGAACGTTTCCTGCGGCTGTGATTCTTATTGCGGTCATTGTGGTGATGATGAGTCATACGCTTCCAGCCGACTCGCCGCAGATGAACCAACTTCATATTGTCGATATCGATGCTGTGACAGGTACTGTTCGCGGAACAGATTACCTGGCACTGTATAGTCCTGAGATTGATGCTTTTGATGTGAAATTGGAAACGAAGGCAATGGCGCAAAACAACTCGATTCCTCCGGTTGAGAAACAGTTCGTAACAACTGGTTGGCACGGTTTACCCGGGACGGGACTCGGCGCGTTGGGAAGGGCCAGTTTTCAGACGTATATAAATCATGAATATCAGGTGGATACTGCAGTCACGGAATTACAAAGTATTCCGGTACAGCACGGCGGAACAAAGAGTATTCGTTCTCGTTGGTCGGGGAAAATGGAAGTTGAGACGCAACCCGAGTTATATGCAGATCCAATTAGCGGTGCTTTGCGGGGAACCCTTACGAATCCGTTCGATTTCGATTTGTTTGAAGTGGAGATTGTTTTTGACGGTAAGGTTTACCCCATTGGCCGAACCTTTCGGGCAGGTGAATCCGTAGATATTTTTGATATCAGTGACCAATCGCAGGGGGTTGATAACTATTATTCCCGATATCAGGCCGGTAGTAGCAAAGGTAAACGTCGTCGGTGGAGTGCAATGGAAGAATCCACGCAACGAATCGTGAGACAAATGATGTTTAATCAGAGTATTGGCGGAGCCAAATATACAGGTTTGATTAATCGATATGAAGAATTTCACGATCTCAGCCATGTGCTGTCTTACAATCGGGCAGTGTTGGTTGCGCGTACCAGTCAGGGTAACAGCGAGTATGTTGTCGATGGTGATAGTGATGTGGCCTTGGAATCCGGAAAAAATTTTTACCGAGTTGTATTTAAGGTGAATGCTGCTCCTTAATGTGGCGGCAGAGGAATTTACCTGAAGGGATCATGAGTCGTGATTGAGACTAGAGGATTAACGAAGAAGTATGGTGATATGTACGCCATTCGCGATATCAATCTAGATCTGGATGAGGGTGATTTGTTCGGTTTTATCGGCCCCAATGGTGCTGGTAAGACGACGACAATGCGGATCATCGCTACGTTGCTGAATCCGACATCCGGCGAGGCTTATGTTTGTGGTAATTCCATCTACACGAAGCCCAAAGAGATTCGTCGACTGGTCGGATACATGCCGGACTTTTTTGGCGTTTATGACGACATGAAAGTGATCGAGTACTTAGAGTTCTTTGCGGCAGCATACCGGATTAAAGGGGAGGCCCGTCGCAAGCGTTGTAACGAGATGTTGGAAATCGTTGATCTGGATTTTAAGCGTGATGCGTATGCGAATACACTGTCACGAGGCCAAACACAGCGGTTGGGACTTGCCCGCGTATTACTGCATGACCCTCAGGTGCTTTTACTGGATGAGCCATTAAGTGGCCTGGATCCGCGCGCCCGGATTGAAATGCGAGAGCTTCTCCGTCGACTGGGAAAGACGGGTAAGACGATTATTGTCTCGAGTCATATTTTGCCGGAGTTGGCTGATGTTTGTAATAAGATCGGTATTATTGATCGTGGGGTGATGACCGTAAACTCGGCCGTGAATGATATTATGCGTGAGATGCGCAAGCAGGTAGTCTTAAATGTGATGGTGTCTGGTGACTCGGCTAAAGCAGCACGTGAACTGGAACAACATGATGACGTTGATAGTCTGGAACTAGTCGACCAGCAGTTGATTGTCACGTTGGTCGAAGGTTGTGAGGATTACAGCCATATACCGGCAGTCTTAATCGAAGCCGGTTATGGTCTTACCCTCTTCCAGGAAGAGCCGATTGATCTGGAAAAAGCATTTATGACACTTACTAAGGGTACCGGTGCAAACTTTTAGTCTTCGTTCTGCCTGCCCGATGCAAGCAAATCTAACAACGTTTCGTTGAGCTCAGGTAGAGTACTCGATCTTTCCGTAGTTAGTTGCTTTGGCTGATTGGATAAGGCCAGTTGATAGTAATAATTATCCAGATGATTTTGTTGGAACGGTTCTTCGACAAGTATCTTTTTCTGTAGCTTGCTTGAGGGAACTTCGACGGGCTTAGAGCTGTCTGTGTAATAGCTGAACGCATCATCCATCCATTCACCTTCGGCAGAATCCTCATTTCGAATCGTAAGTGTTGCCGGAATGAAGTTAACTCGGCTGATCGATAAATTGTCCTCAAGACCAAGAAGACTGATTGGGTGATTGACGTCGTCCGCAGTATGGGTGTTACTGAGCAAGACAGTTCCCTCTTTGAGTGCCCGAACTGGAATATAACTGATCAGTTGGGTACTCAAATTTGCTTTGAGTGGTGCTTTGGCTCCCCAATTCGCGATTGTACCTTTCCGAGTCTGATTCGAGGATGTTAGCTCGAGATAGGGAGATACAAAAATAGGTTCGCTAGTGACCGAGATGTATTGGTGATCGTAAAAAACGTCGGTGTACGCTGACGTGATGCCATGTGGCTTCTCACGTAAATCATTAGCACTCAATGAAAGATAGAAAGCTTCCCCCAATCCGATCTGATGGATAGGTTCACCACTGAGACTCATAGGCGTTATTTCGATTGAGGCAAAATAAGAAGTCTCGTTTAGGAAGTTAATGACCTTGATAGCATCGATGGGGCTTAACCATTGATCTTTACTCACATCGCTATAGTATGCTTCATCAGGTTCGGTCTCAGGCAAATAGAACGAGTTAAGCCCGCCATTTAAATCTCGAATGATCAATAAGGCGTCGATTGGTGATACAACACCGTCGTTGTTGACGTCTTCCGGTAATGCATAGTTATGCCATTCAAATCGTTGCCTGACAGCAATCTCAAACATCTCTGTAGTCGATAAATTATCCGCATCTGTAACCAGATTGCCATCAAGTCCCCCATCTTCGACCGTCACGGTGATTGTCGAGGTACCACTTTGATCGGCAACAGGAGTAAAGGTCAGGGTGCCTGTAGCGTCGTCACTGGTATAACCAACCGTTGGATCTGCGATCAGGTCAGGGTTGCTGCTTACGGCCGTAACACGCAGAGGTTGCTGTTCACCGCCACCGGCAGAGATGCCTGATAGATTGATGGTCTGCTGGGC
>PAAT01000172.1 GCA_002698965.1 Rhodopirellula sp.
GAAAAAGATCAGAAACTTGTTTGGCTGATTACCGACGACCCTTTAAAAGCCGGTAACAAGATTATCCTATTGACAACGCGCAAGGCTGCCGAAACTAAACAATACACTCTTCCTTCTGTTTTCGTAGAATAATGAGAAGAAACAAACAGTACTGACAAGTCTTGAACTTGTCAAAAGTCCACGAATCAACGTGACGGGGATTCCATGCAGCCCTTTTCAATTCAGTGCGTCACCTGCAAATCAAAACTGACGGTAAGTAAGCCGGCATTGCTTGGGCAAATCCTCGTCTGCCCTAAATGCAATAGCATGGTACAAATCCCGGAAAGCCATCCTTCAGAAACTGAAATTCTTGCTCCGGCTTCAGATAGTCCTGAAGTTTCCATCGCTCAACAACACGACGACCACACCGATACGGTAGAAGATTTCGGCTACACTGCTAACCAAATTTCCGCGGGAAGTACAAATAGCCCCAACCACCAGGATGCAAGCAATCATACCTCTCCCGGTTCTGACAAGGCATCTCCGTCTGTCGTCGACTCCAATGATTCTTTCAACCAAGGAACCTTATCCGACTGGGCCGACACCTCGGCCACTGGGAAACATAAAAAACTTCTTGCTATCTTTTCATGCATCTCCGCCTTAATCCTCATTGGCGTCATTATCACCTTCAGCCTCACAGGTGAGAAGGCTTCCGAAACCGCGATCAACAACCAAGACAATTCACAAGTTCAGAACAACCAGCCTGAACAAAAAGGGCCCGCTGAAGAGGACGTCTCAACTCAAGCAAAAGAGCCAAACGAAGCTAAGACTACTTCGGATGAGACCAGCAACGAAGATACGGTGGATCCAGAAACCGAGGAGCAGGATTCAGAAACGCCAACGAATCCCAAAACACCTAGCAAACTGGAAGAGAATACAATCCAGGTATCTGACGAACCCGAAAATCCTCTGCCTGTAGCACCCGAAGGACTCATCCCTGAAACGCCAAACAATCCGGGCAACGATGACATGCCTGAGGATTTGAATTCTGTGATTGATGACTTGGCACCGTTTCTAAACAACGCCCCGATTGATGTCGCAGATGCAGCTCCAGTGGCTAAACTTCCCATGACTAACAACGATACACCCCGCGCACCAGCAACTCCGGTGAACATCGAGGGAGGCCTTAGTTTCACAGTACCTGAGATGGATATTGCGAATCCAATACCACTCAATCAGTTTCTAGACTTTTTGGGAACACTGGGAAATATTCCATTCACATTCGATTTTGAGTCACTGGAATTGGCTAATTTAAGTCATACCGCCGGAGTGAAACATAACTCGTCCAACCAAACCATTGAAAAAATATTAATGGCTGTCCTCAATCCGTTACAAATGGCTCATCAAATTGAAGACGGACATGTCTTGATTTCGGCAAAATCTCATACGGACCCAACGATTAACACGATTGTCTACAAGCAAGATCTTGTCGACACTCTAAAAGACGAGGAAACCGCTGCTACTCTGAGTGACATTATCAACACCTTGCTAACAACAGCCGATTCGCAAATAGCCAAGCCAATTGCCGATGACGAAACCGGGGAGATCTTCCATCTCGAGATTTCCGGGAATAACCGCACTCAGGATAAAGTACGGCAACTGCTAGCGAGGATTGCTGATCCGGTAACAGGCACTGGTTCCTACGAATCGCGTTCGTGGACTCAATATCAAAAGACACTCACGATGGATTTCAGTAATGGAGCACCGCTGTTACAAGTTTTGATTTATCTCAACTCCAACTCTGAATTGCAGCTTCAGGCCAACTGGAAAAACATTTGGCAATCAGGCTGGACACCTAAGAGTCAGGTCAAGATTGCCACTGCAGACGCCTCTCTACAGGATTGTCTTGAGAAAACTCTGGGAAAGACCGGTCTGTCGTATATTGCCCGAGCAAATGGGGTGCTCGAAATCACGACAGCTGAACATGCATTAGCCGCTAACCAGATTGGGCTTTACGACATCAGTAAAATGCCTGTTACCAAAAGAGATGCCCTAGTAAATACTCTCAATCAACTAACCAAAGAAGAAGAAAATGACATTTCTATCCGGCTAATTGAAGCATTACCCGACGGCCGCCTTGGGCTCTCAGCACCAGCCGCCATTCATCGGCTCGTTGCCAAGCAGTTGAAAGAGAAGTGAGGAATTACTGACTCATCGCTTCGATGGCTGCAGCACGTTCAGCAGCACTCAACTGTCCGTCTCGATTAGCATCAAAGCGATTTAATAGACGTGTTTTATCCAGCTTATCCTGCCTTTTACGCGGCTGAAAGAAAAAGCCTTCGCGACGTGGCCGATTACCGGGACGTTGCCCGGCATTAGGTCGCTGTTGAAGTGGATTTTCAGATCGCATTTGTGGAGGCTGGTTTTGTTGAGGTCGCTGCACTGGCATCCGTTGTATTGGATTATTTCCATTGCGCTGCTGGATAAACCTCTGTAATGCCTGCTGTTCATTGGGATCCAACTGCCCGTTAGCATTCACATCAAAGCGTTGTAACAACTGGCGATATCGTTGCTGTCGTTGTTGCACATTCACAGGAGGTTGAGCTATTAACAGCTCGACACAGACTACAAAAAACAAGAATACGGTGAGGATAGATATGTTTCTCATAATTCTTTTTGGCTTAATACTTGAACGTTGCTTCCAATGTTTTATTAAACAGCCCGAGCATATGAAAGGTTTCGGGTAAGATTTATTATATCGGCCAGAATCACCGAAACACTTGTTGATAACCTGAGTTTAATAACCATTCAGGGGCACCACAGAGAACTAAAACCCATGATCACGCGTATGCTGAAACTCGCCGTTGTCAGCCTGCTATTACTCTTCGCAGGGATTAATACTTCGTACAGCCAGTCCGTACTGGAAGTCGCGGCGGAAGTCGATCGATTGATTGATCAGCAGACCCAGCCGTCCTCAAATAAGATCTGTAGTGATGAGATTTACCTACGTCGTCTGTTTTTGGATATCACGGGAAAAACTCCAACATTAGACGACATTCTTGTCTTCAATCTGGAAACTCATCCCGAAAAACGAACCAAGGTAGCCGAAGTATTACTTCAGGATCCGGATTACGGAGCCAATTGGGGAAGATTCTGGCGCGATGTGATTTATTATCGTCGCAGTAATGACCAGATACTGCTGGGAGCTTCCATTGCTGAAGACTACTTCCAAGACACACTTAACACCAACACGCCATGGGATCAGTTCGCAACCGACTTGATTACTGCTCTGGGCGATATTCGTCAAGACGGAAGGACGGCTTTAATCGCCGCGCAACAGGGACGTCCCGAAGAAACTGTGTCAGAGATATCCCGCATCTTTCTTGGAATTCAAATTCAATGCGCGCAATGTCACGACCATCCCACAGATCGCTGGAAACAAGAACAGTTTCATGAACTGGCCGCATTCTTTCCACGCGTCGCCGTAAGACCTCAAATGGAACCGCGAACTTTTCTCGTATACGCGGTCGATCGAATTCGGTTTCAACCACGCACAAACAACAATCGCTTTGTCGGCACGTTAGAACACCGCATGCCAAACTTTGAAGATCCTGCCACACCCGGTCCCGAAGTCACGCCCAAATTCTTTATCAACGATCAGCAACTACCTCTCGGTACAACCGATATGGACCGAAGAATCACGCTGGCGAAATGGGTTACCTCCCCGGACAATCCATGGTTTGCCAAGGCGGCAGTCAATCGAATGTGGTCGGAACTGGTAGGTGAAGGTTTTCACGAACCTGTAGACGACATGGGACCCGACCGTGAAGCCATTGCGCCGGCAGCCTTTGACTATTTAGCCGACAAATTCATTGAGTCCGGCTACGACATGAAATGGCTCGTCGCCACAATTGTCTCTACTCAACATTACCAACTGGAAAGTCAGGATCGACGTCTATACGATCAATTACCATTTCAAGCAAACACCGTTCAACCTTTAAGGTCTGACCAACTAATGGATGCCATTCTCAATACCCTTCAATTCCCTGAATTACCCGAACGAGCTGAGCTAGGAATTCGTCGTCAGTTCACAGAGACTTTTGGATATGATCCTAACAGTCTTCGTGAAGAAGTAGCTGGCACGATTCCACAAGCGCTCATGCTAATGAATGCCGAAGCAATCCATCGTCAGATAACAGCAAGGTCAGGCACAATGCTAGGAAACCTGCTTTCCGAAGTCAGCAATAATCGTCAGGCAGTGCAGGAACTTTACCTCAAAACTCTTTCGCGTCGCCCGAATCGCAAGGAGCTGGCAACGAACCTTGAATACATACAACAGGTTGGGAACCGAGGCGAAGCATTTGAGGACATCTTCTGGGCTTTGATTAATACCTCTGAATTCAAAACTCGCAACTAATAACCAAATATTCACCGGGGCACTACAACGGAGGCAGAACAACCCCATGTCGACATCAAAACTAAATCGCCGAGAACTATTTCAACGCGCCGCGTTCGGAGCAACGGCAATTAGTGCATGGCAGGCTAACATTATCGGACAGGCAACCACGATGCAGGCCAACGCAACGTCTTGTATCCTGCTCTGGATGGGAGGGGCTCCAAGCCAACTCGACACCTGGGACCCTAAACCTGGTACAGCGAACGCTGGTGCTGCACAAGCCGCACCAACGGCATTGACCGGCGTTCAGATCAGTGACCGTTTGCCGGAAACCGCTAAAGCGATGAAAGACATTTGTCTACTTCGCGGAATGCATGGTCCGGAAGGAAGTCACCCACGTGCCTCGTATTGGGCTCAAACCGGTTACCTTCCCTCGGCAAGTATTAAACATCCTACAATCGGTTCTCACGTTTCGCATCATATCGGGAATCCAAATGCTGATTTACCGTCGTTCGTCCGTATCGGAGGAGGGCGGAATCTGACTGGGGCAGGGCTATTGGGAGTGGATCACGATCCCTTCAAGATCACAAATCCGAACCAGAAGCCGGCTAATACCCAAATTCCGACCACCAAACCAAGATTTACCCGGCGGCTAAGCTTACTTGAACAACTCGAAGAGGACAGCAGTCGTACGGGAGCCGAACACTGGACAAAAGCCAACCGCAAGGTCTATGGAAAAGCAACTCGCATGATCACGAGTCCACTAATGGAAGCCTTTGACCTGCAACAGGAAAACGTGGCCAGTCGAGAATCTTACGGAGAAGGAAATTTCGCAGCCGGCTGCCTCATGGCTCGCCGATTGATCGAATCCGGTGTAACGTTTGTCGAAGTCACTTCTGGCAACTGGGACACACACTTTGACAACTATGAACGTACAACCGATCTGTGCAGACAAGTCGACCGCCCCTATGCACGTCTTCTGGAAGACCTAAAAGACCGAGGATTACTCGACACGACGCTGGTCATTTGGATGGGTGAATTCGGCCGCACGCCTCGAATCAACGCCCGAGGAGGCCGTGATCACTTTCCTCGGGCGTACAGTGTTGCGTTAGCAGGCTGTGGAGTGCGCGGTGGTCAGGTAATCGGCCGCACAAGTGAATCTGGCGAAGAGATCCTAGAGGGTAAGAACTCGGTACCAAATCTACTCACTACAATCTATGACAAATTAGGTATCGACGCGTTTCATGAAAACATGAGCAGCGTCGGACGCCCAATCCGTGTTGTGGAGAATGGAGCTCTGATCGACGATATCTAAATCGACTTACCTATTGCGCCGGCCACTGTTTTGCATCGACTAATGGTTTCTTCAAATTGCTCAGGCGTTAGGGACTGGTAACCATCACTCATCGCCTCCGGTGGATTCGGATGCATTTCGATGATTAATCCATCCGCACCGGCGGCAACGGCAGCAACAGCCATATCCGGCACCATGTAAGCATGCCCCGTCCCATGACTAGGATCGATTACGACTGGCAAGTGAGTCTTGTGATGCAGATAAGTAACCGATGCCAAGGGAAGGGTAAAACGAGTATGTGATTCAAAAGTTCGAATACCTCGTTCACAAAGCATGACGTTTGGATTGCCTTCATTGAGGATATACTCGGCAGCCAGAAGGAACTCGTCCATCGTTGCCGAGGCGCCGCGTTTTAACATGACTGCTTTATCCGTATTCCCAACGGCTTCCAGCAGACGGTAATTCTGCATGTTACGAGCCCCAATCTGCAACACATCCGCGTAATTCGCAACCAGATCAACATCATCTGTCGCCAGAACTTCGGTCACGACTGCCAGACCGGTTTCTTCTCTCGCCGCAGCCAGAATCTTCAGGCCTTCTTCTTTCATCCCTTGGAAACTGTACGGGCTTGTACGAGGCTTAAATGCTCCACCTCGAAGTGCTGTCGCTCCGGCAGCTTTCACGACTCGGGCCGAATTCATTAGTTGTTCTTCTGACTCGACACTACACGGACCTCCAATAATACCAATTTTAGGTCCACCAACCGACAGACTGCCAACGGTAACGACCGTCGGTTCAGGTTTCACTTCCAAACTAGCGACCTTATAGGGAGCCAGAATAGGCATTACTTCCTCAACGCCGTCCCCAGATTCCAGGGCTTCTTTCATCTCCTCGCGTTTTTCACCTATGGCCGCCACTACCGTACGCTCAGTCCCCTCAATGATATGAGCTTTAAGACCCAGTGCCTTGATGCGTTCAACAGTTTCAGCGATTTCCTGGGAGCTGGCACCATTTTTCATAACGACGATCATGACTTTATTTCCCTGTTAAATAAGTTTTTGGAGGTTTCGATTCCATTAAAAAACCCGACAGTTTCTGCCGGGCTGGAAAGTTTTTTCAATATGAATGGTTCGCAAACCATCAGCACATATCTCTTCCAACCCCGCGTTGCCACGGGCCAGTAAAGAAAAACGACCAATGAAATGTCTGTTGCTGATTCATATCTCTAAATAACTGTTTGACTCATCAGGCGAGCGTTCACATGTTTTGTGCATTATATGAGTATCATCGTCAAAGATCAGCAATGAAACTTGAATTAATTACAGATAATCTTCACGAACAGGGGTAAAGATATCAAGTGCTGTCACACCCTCCTCGCCTGCAAAACACGTATGAGGAATATTCCCCGGGATACGCCACATCTCACCCGGGTGGAGTACTCTCGTTTCTTCTCCAACCGTAAATGTAAGTTCACCAGAGATCAAAATCCCACATTGCTCGTGTTCATGCTGATGTAATTCAACAACGGCTCCTGGCTCAAATTTCACTAATGAAAGCATCATTTTCTCGCTTGCGGCCGTGTAAATATCCACTCCCGGGAAGATCTTCTTTGGTGTGCAGTCATCAGCAGACAAAAAGTACTTAGAGGACATCAGAGTTTCTCTACGGTTAAATTCGAGTTAAGACAAGGTATTTGGGAGTAAGTGTCCAGGCAAGGTTTGATGGAAGACTAGGGGGGGAGTCACCTGAGCCAGAATCAGGTGATTCCGACGTTACAGCATAAAGTGCCGTGCCTCACTCCAGCGTATTCTGAAAATCCGTTACTCGCTCAGCAATCTGTAATAACCGATTGTACTTGGCAAGTCGTTCACTTCGAACAATCGAACCAACCTTAATTTGCTCTCCAGCAGCAGCGGTGGCCAGATCTGCCAGAGTTGAGTCCTCTGTCTCACCACTACGAGCCGAGACCACCAAGCTAAATCCTGCCTGACGTCCTACAGCCATTGTTTCAATCGTTTCCGTCAGCGAACCGATCTGATTGACTTTTACCAACACACTGTTTGCTGCCTGCATTTCGATTCCCCTACGAACACGATCAGCATTGGTGGTAAACAAATCGTCACCTACGAGCAAGATTCTGTCTCCGAGTCGTCTCTGCAACTCCTGCCAACCTTCCCAGTCATCTTCGGCAAGTCCATCTTCAATGGAAATGATCGGAAATTCATTGACCCAGGACTCCAGCGTATCGATCATTTCACTACTCGAAAGCACTCGTCCCTGTTCCGCTCGCAAATGATACTTGCCATCGTTGTAAAAGTGAGTTGAAGCCACATCCAGTGTAATAGCAACATCATCACCTGCACTAAGGCCAGCAGCTTCAATCGCTTGTGTCACTAATGCCACCGCATCTCGATTAGAAGTAAGCCGAGGACCATAGCCACCTTCATCTCCGACCAGATATCCTTCAAACCCTCTGTCACGCAACAATTTACCCAAGCGGTTATAAACTCGAACAATCCATTCCAAACACGTAGGGTAATCAGGAGCTCCTATCGGAGCAATCAACACATCCTGAAAATCTAGGTTTCCTCCGGCATGCAAACCGCCTGAAATCATATTCGTCTCTGGCACCGGAAGCACAGGAGCCGGGAAGAGTTCGGGATCAAATCCCAATGCACTTGTTCCTTCCCGAATAATCTGATGTAAGTGTTCGTACAGCGGGACTCTCTTGGAGGCAGCCGCCGCATGGCCTAATGCAAGAGAAACCGCAATCGTTGCATTCCCCCCCAAAACACTCTTTTGAGCTGACGAATCGAGTTCTTTCAGCACTGCGTCACACACGCCTTGCTCAGCACTATCCTTTCCTAAGAGTGCCGGTGCAATGACCGCGTTAACATTTTCCACAGCTTTCAGCACACCACGACCATCGTACCTTCGAGGGTCCCCGTCTCGAAGCTCAAGCACCTCCGAGCTACCTGTGGATGCACCCGATGGAGCAATTGCGTTGCCAACTGCCCCATCCTCTGTATGGATTTCAACTTCAACTGTGGGACGGCCGCGACTATCCAGAACTTCACGCCCGTGTATCTTTTTGATCGTTGTCATTTAGTTTATTGCTCTTTAGATAACTGGATTCGCATAATTTCACGAACCGCCCCTAAACCTTCCACTTCGTCTACCAAGACTTGCCAACCCACATTTCGAACCACGGCCTTGGTTGAATCATCGGCCAGATACTCCACTGGACTCTTTCCATCTATTCGTGCAACCAAACAACCTCCTAAATTCAAACAGGATCGTTGTTCCAACGCCACGAACTCCTGTTCTGACAGAACTTTGGATATTTCCTCTACATAAGCATTCCAAAACACATCTATTAATGACGCATATTCATCAAATCGATTACCTGCAATCAAGGCTTTAATATGCAAGTGAGTCAGAAAGAAACCTAAATCAAAAGCCGGGTCTCCGAAGTGCCCGACCTCAAAGTCCAACAGAACCACGCATTGATCATTCACCAGAATATTCTTGGGGCTGTAATCGCCATGCACAAGGCAGTTACGATGATTGATATTCGACTCAAGTAATCGACTAACAGGAGCCTGTAATTCCGGATGAACTCGTGTTATCTGGCGATAGTAAGGATCAAGTCGTAGGTCATCAAAAAATTCGGTCGAACCAATCAAATTTTGAATTGCCTCAGCTTTCCAACTGCCTGAATGTAAAACACCGAGCATCCACCCGCACGCTTTAGCAACTGCTTGATCAACCACACCATCAAGCAAATCACGCTTCCAAACGCGACAATCTTCTGCTGCGGCTGTCATTGCATAGACGTAGTTCTCTCTATCTTCAAAATGGATGGCCGGAACCACGGCTTGCACCCCGATGGATGGTGCGGAGGCTGCTTGAATCAATTCGTTGCAAATCTGCAACGTGTCCATTTCACGAATCACCCTTTCAACACTACACAACCATTCCTGTTCAACAGCCAGACGATCGCGGGCCTGTTTAACAACCCAGTTGGCTCGGTTCCGATCTGCGAATTCAACCAGTAATACCCGGTTTGAGACGCCACCAGTCAACAGACTAACAGAAACCTCAGACGGATCTGCAACCACCTGCTGCTGAACCAAATACTCCGGAGCGGATTCAACTTCGAGAATAAACACTTATGCGATCCACCAGCCTTTACGAGCCGGACTTCCACCAGATTTCAGAAATCTTCTCTGGCGTGTCGCCATAAGCTCCGGTAAAGGCATCATTGAAGTTAGCACCATTGCTAATAGCTTTTACAAGCGTATTCCAACGAGCCTGATTTCCCATCAGGAATTGAACATAGCTGTAAGAGAGTAAAGCACCATCTTCACCACCGAGTTTCCCCGTGACAATATCGGATGATTTTGCGACACGGCTCGCCGCCGTAGGGATCGATTCTTTCCAGGCATCAATACGTGCGTCCCCTTTGACAACTTTGGCTGCAATCACTCTCGACATACCGTTCGAAAACCAGGTTGGTACATCTCCTATACTGCGAGCATAGATACCAGCCACATGCTCAGCTACCAGCCCGTCAAAAGTATAGTCTTCCGAACGAGGAATCAAAACAGTTCCGTAGGCATCAACGATATCGTAATTGAAATGCCCTTTCCATTGACGCGGCAGCGATCTTTTCTCGATCATCGTACCAAACTCACCGTAGTCGTATCGTTGATTAAAGAAGTAGAGGGTGATCTTACCTTTAAGTAGAGGTTTTTCGGCTGGCAATTTAAGTGCTAAGCCAACTTTCCTGGCAATGGTTTCTGCCTGAGTACCATATTCCATCAGACGAGCTGCTGTTAGCGTCCCAAGCAAGTGGAAATTTACGCTATCAGCCGTCGCATGATTAATGCCCGGCATTGCCAGATTCCAGTTAGAAGCAGCCAATGCGGTACGCTGCGATGCAAGTTCCTGATGCGTACTGTTCTCAGCAACCGCAATCGCCACAACCCGACGGATATTCGTGGTAAAGTCCAATCCATCAAAGGTGGCACCTTCTTTAATCCATGTTGTGACAATCTCCATTTGAGCATCATCTAACGGCTCACGTCCCCGAGGCATGCGCTGACCGCCACCCGTTCCTAATAGTTTCTTTACCAAAAAGCTTTCGTCCGGATTACCCGGCAGAATTGGAGGGCCATTTTCCCCACCCCGCATCATGGCACTAAACGAGGCAAGGTCAAACCGACCCGAAGGACGATCACCAAAGCCGTGACAAGAAGCACAGTTCTGCATCAGAATCGGAGCCACATCATTTTTGAAACTCACTGTCTCCGTACCCGTTGACTTCATTGGCTTGACGACAGGCAAATCACCGACACTGGCGTCAGGATTTAAATCAACAAGTAATCCTTTAGGATCATCTGCATCATATTCAGCCCCTTCATCAATCCATTTTTTCAGCACAGCCAATTCGACATCGGTAATCTTTAACCCCCCACGAGGCATATCTCCCTCTTCGATCACTTCAATCAATCGACTTCCGGCAGCATCTTTAGGAAAGATAACCACACCGGCGTCCGGACCTTTCATCAAAGTCTCAAAAGACTCCATGCTAAACATCCCACGCGCCTGTCTCACATGACAATTTCCACATTTGGCCATCAGGATCGGAGTTACATGATTCACAAAACTGATCTTGCCTTCCGGGACAGCATTCAAAGTCATCGGCCCATTGCCGGGATTACCGGGATTTGCCGGCGGTTTGGGCATTGGCTTAGCCACCATCGGCTGCTTTAACGCAGCAAGCTCAATCCCTTCGAGTTCAAGCAAGGCATGTGCCTTTTTAAGCATGTTGTAAACTTTCGAATACAAAGCCAAACGTTGCTGATCAGCGCCCTTCATCTGCTCCTCAAACTCTTTTTGGACTTCTTCAACCAGGTCTGCTGACTCATCAATCTTCCCTTGAGCAAACCAGTTCCCGGCACGAGTAATCTTAATGCGAAGTGCATTTTCAGCCTTCCGCATTTCAGGAGTGATCGTCACCTGAGCGGTGGCTGTATCAATGGCCGTCAAATACAGTAGTAAACCCAACAACGTGAAATAATTAGATTGTTTGACGATTGCTAACATCTTCTCAACATCTCATCCGTCTTAATATGAAAGGCCAGCGTTGTAATAAAGTATCCACCGCATAACCCGTTATGTTCCTCTATGATTATTAACGTCCAGACTCTGAGAATCCAGACGAAACTATGTGTTCTGTTTCCAGAAGCAGACTTTGGGGATCAGGCGTCGCATTTTCCACTTTCGAAGTTAGAAGCTGAATTGCCAAAAACAGTCCCCCCAGTAATAACAAACCTCCCAAAGTGAGAGCAAGCATTTTCCAAATACTGGCGTTGCTAGTCAGCACTCGACTGGCCTTGGTATCAAGCAGGCTTTTTGAGGTATTTTGAAAGGCTTGTCCACCTATCTCATCCCCTAAGGTAATACGGCTACTGCCGATACCTATCAAACTATCTGAAACCACCTGACTGCTTTCTGCAATAGCTGAATATTCCCCCATGAGTTGGATAGAAGACTGCACATTAGCAATCGCTCCCTGATTAGCCACAGCAACCGCTGCATGCATCGCCTGCACCACACTTTCTGTAGATTGACCTACATCAGCCCGTTGCGGCAAATGCACAACATCCTGTTTGGCCGGGGTTATATCAACCCCCTGTGATTTGAGCCAGGCTTCTAATTCCTCCGCCACTTCTCTGGCAGACTGAAATCTATGGTCAGGATTCTTCTGCAGCATCTTGAAACAGATACTTCCAAGTCCTTCCGGACAATCCGGACGATCAATTCGAATGTCGGGTGGCGTTGTCGTTTGATGCTGCGCAATACGTTGTGCCAAAGTACCTTCGGGGAAAGGAGGGTGTCCGGTAAGAAGATAATACAATGTACAGCCGAGACCATAGATATCTGCCCGACCATCAATCTCATGACTATTTAAAGCCTGTTCTGGAGCAAGGTAATCAGCGGTTCCAAGCACTTTCTCATTATGTTTATCCGTAAGCCCTGCCAGATCTGAATGATCTTCATGCATGAGAGCAAGTCCCATATCAAGAATCTTGATCGAGTCCTGTTCGCCTACAAGCAGGTTGGCTGGTTTTACATCCCGATGCACCATCGAAGAGTCGTGGGCATGTTGCAATCCCTGAGCTGACTCGTAGATATATTTAGCCGCCTGCAAATATTCTAAAGGGCCGTCTTCTTTTACGATTGTCATCAAATCTCGTCCAGGAACGTACTCCATTACGAGATAGTGAGTCTGCCCCTGATTGTCGACATCGTAGGCGCGAACAATATTCGGATGATCGAGTGCGGCTGTCGCTTGAGCCTCTCGATGGAAACGCTCAAGATAGGAAGAGTCATCGACTCGGTTACGAGGCAACACTTTGATGGCTCGCAAACGACGCATGAGCATGTGTTCAGCCAAGTAGACACTGCTCATCCCACCGGCCCCGATGTGCCCCAATAGTTTGTATTTCCCGAGAAAGAAACCCTTATACTTATGCTTTAGCAACTTTTCACGATGCCAGGTCGTAATCAGATTCTCGGCCACCAAGAAATCAGCGATTTTCTCGGGGCTATTCGGGATCGAGCCATTATTATCATCCTTACAGGCCTGCAAACCTTTCTTCAACTCAGCATCCGACAGAAGATCGCTGCGTCGCAGGAGTTCCAGAAATTGTCGAGCGGTAATACTCATCTTTGCCCGAATTAGAAATGAACGTATCGAAAAGGAATGATCGAATCCTTAGTTTATCACGGGAACGGTTGATTCATTCAATGGAGTCGACATAATTGAGGCGGTAACAACACTTTTAGCCGGTTTCGTCGGCTAAAAGCAGTCTGTCTTTAGAGCCCTATACTACTACAACGCTCGAAACCGTCATATGTCCTCACGTCATGCCATTTTATATACGCGAAAGTCCTGTCAACTTTGCGAGGAAGCGAAGGAAACACTGGAAATGTATGGTTTTTCCATCGATGAAGTCGATATCGACGAACAGCCAAAATTGTTTGAAAAATACGACACTTGTGTTCCTGTTGTAGAAATTGATGGCAAAGTTCGATTCCGTGGAACCATTAATGAAGTCCTCCTCGTGCGTCTGCTAGGAACGAATGGAAGCTAATTCATGACCTCAAAAACAATGCTCGGTGTCTTTGCTAAATTCTGGGAAGCCGGCAAGGTAAAGACACGTTTAGCTTGCGACACCAACAACCAATTCGCGGCTGAAATATATCAGGCCTTCCTGCTCTCGACACTCAAACGCGTTTCCGGTCTTGCGGAAGCTCAGATACTATGTGTAACTCCAGTGGAACGACTGGCCGATTTCGCTCTAGTTACACCGCCAAACTGGACCATTACTGCTCAGTCTGATGGAGATCTTGGCGAGCGCATGAACTCCTTTTTCCAGCAGGCCGTTGAACGTCAGTTTAAAAAGACCGTACTCATCGGAACAGACAGTCCAACGTTGCCTGTCGACATGATCCAAAAAGCATTTGAAGCCTTGGAAGATGTGGACTGTGTCATTGGCCCGGCAGTCGATGGAGGCTATTATCTCATCGGTTGCCAACAGCAAGTCCCCCCCATTTTTGCAGGCATCCACTGGTCATCTGACAAAGTACTTGAACAAACAATCGAAGCTTTACGCGGAGCAGGCTACTCCTATGATTTACTACCACCATGGTTTGATATCGATACGATCGATGACCTCAGAGAACTACGAGAATCCAGAGACGATTCGTCCCGGTGGTTATACCAACGGCTTGATGAACTTGAAGCAAAGCACCTGGCATGAACCAACCAAATTCCAATGAAGTTATTTTAATCGGCGGTGGAGTTATTGGACTCTCCATCGCTTATGAACTTACCTGCAGGGGACAGCAGGTTCGGATTCTTGAACGTGGCAACCAGATCGCACGCGAAGCATCCTGGGCCGGGGCTGGCATCCTGCCACCAGCCAATCCGGACTCCGCGCTGAACCCCTGTGAGAAATTGAGAGGAATCAGTCACCGCCTTCACCCACAATGGGCGAAACGGCTTCAGCAAGAGTCTGGGATTGACACAGGCTTTCGTCAATGCGGAGGCATCTACCTCGCCAAAAAACCTGGCGAAGCTGCCTCCCTTGCGGGATACATTAGTATGTTAAACGAGGAAGGAATTGAAGCTTCTTTTCTGTCGAAAGATAAACTTCTCGCTATAGAACCCACACTCGACCCGGATCAATTTCAGGCGGCCTACTTACTACCAGATGAAATGACATTGCGTAATCCGCGACACGTGAAGGCCCTGGCCAAAGCGTGTGAACTTCGGGGTGTCCGTATTGATACACAGTGCGAAGTTCTTGACTTTGAAAGCAGCGATGGCATTATTACAGGCCTGCGGACAACAGCAGGACCAGTCACCGGAGGGCAATACTGTATTACCTCAGGGGCTTGGTCTTCCGAACTGCTTAAACAGGTAACGGCCATTCCAACAGGTATTGTACCGATCCGCGGGCAGATGATTTTGTTTGAAGCTTCTAAAAGCCTGATCCACCATATCCTGAGTGAGGGTTCGAGATATTTAGTCCCTCGGGCGGATGGCAAAGTACTGGCCGGATCGTGTGAAGAGGAAGTTGGTTTCCAAAAGGGCACCACGCCTGAAATATTGAACCAACTGGCGGACTTTGCTTATTCTTTGGTGCCGGCGTTAAAAGAACACGAAATCACCATGAGTTGGTCAGGTCTACGGCCCGGAAGTTTTGACGGTATGCCATACATTGGCAAGATCCCCAACATCGATAATCTGTTCATGGCTTCGGGACACTTCCGAAGTGGTATTCATTTGTCTACAGGCACCGCGGTACTAATGGCTGATCTGCTTGAAGGTAAAGACTCAGAGATCAGTGTGGAACACTTTGGAATTATAAGATAGTGGAGATGAATCGCTTATGGCCATCGAAACCCCTGCAACCATCTTCTTCATCGGTGCCGGCCCGGTCGCGTTGGAAGCTGCTTTGTATGCTCGGTATCTGGGTTACCATGTGGAAATCTGCGAAGCCGGTCAGGTATGTGAACATGTTCACCATTGGAGCCACGTGAAGATGTTCTCTCCCTTTTCCATGAATCACTCACCCCTCGGCAAAGCGGCCATCGAAAGTCACGAACCAAACCATTTGTTTCCAGCAACAGACGAATATATAACAGGTGCGCAGTGGCTCGCGAGCTATTTATTGCCGTTGTCAGAAACGGATCTACTACGTCCCAGCATTCACACCAACAGTCGTGTTGTCAGCGTTTCACGCACCTGGTCAAACAAAACAGACCTAACCCATGACCGTGCTGGAGATCCTTTCCGAGTCATTGTTGAACAAGAGAAGCAACAACGAGTCCTGACTGCGGATATCGTTATTGATACCTCCGGAGTCTACGCCAATCCGAATCCAATCGGCGCTGGAGGGATCCCGGCCATTGGGGAGAAAGAACTTGTCTCAGACATTAAGCGATCCATCCCCACAATCGAGCAAGCCCATCAATTATCGGGGCAACAGGTTGCCGTTATCGGAGCAGGGCACTCTGCAGCCAGCACATTAATCACCTTGTCCAATGCTGGAGCAAATCTCACCTGGATTACCCGTGGCGATCACTTACCAGCACTTCAACAAATCGAAGATGACCCGCTCGCGGAACGCGTTCATATCCTGAAGAAACTACAGTCATTAGTTGCGAATTCTGAAATCTCGGTCTTACCAAACTGCGCCATCGATACGGTGAAGCTGTCTGAATCAGAAAGTTGTCAGAAATATAAACTCGGAATCTACGAAACCCGTAAACATGCCCCGCAGGAAGAAGGGGACAACGAACTGAAACTTACTTGGCATTCTTTTGATCAGATCTTTGGCCTAACGGGTTATCGAACAGACAGCTCGATTCATCAGGAACTGCAAGTTCACCAGTGTTATGCGACTGAAGGGCCAATTCAGTTGGCAGCAAGCTTACTAAGCCAGAGCCGTGGCAACTGTCTGGATCTCTCGATCGAATCACGTGAGCTTTTAATAACAACTGAACCAAATTACTATCAATTAGGAATCAAAAGCTACGGGCGGCAGTCAGGTTTCCTATTCCACACGGGCCTAAACCAAATCGTTCAACTGTTCCAAATCATTGGCGACAGAGATTCTCTTGATATTTACCAAACGTTTTCTGGCTAGCCTCTGTCCCTACCCACAGCGTTTTACCGTTTGACTGGAAAGCGAAGACTATGAGCAAAACCGATGTGAACCTCGCTCTTTCTCATCTCGACGAACTCTGGTTTCAGGTTGCCGGAACCCGGTGCAATTTAACATGTCATCACTGCTTTATCTCATGCAGCCCGCACAACAACCGTTTTGGATTTTTATCACGAGAAAAAATCCAAACTCACCTTCATGAAAGTATTGAGTTAGGAGTTAAAGGTTACTACTTCACAGGTGGTGAACCATTTCTACATCCGGAGATGACCGACATCTTAATCGACACACTCGAATTTGGTCCAGCGACCGTCCTTACCAATGCCACCGTATTCAAAGACGAGTGGCTCACGCGTCTTAGACAGGCTCAAGATCAAAGCCGGTACAGCCTCGAATTTCGAGTTTCGATTGATGGTTTCAATTCGCAAACCAATGACCCGATACGTGGCGAAGGAACATTTAACCGGGCAATGAGGGGGGTTGCCAGGCTCGTTTCACATGACTTCCTTCCCATTATCACCGCAACTCGTACTTGGCCGGACAATCAAGATCAAACCATGCTCAATACGTTCTCGGATGTCCTTAAGAAGCATGGTTATGACAACCCACGAATTAAATTATTACCCACCCTTAAAATTGGCGCAGAAGAAAACCGAACCGGCGGGTACTCGGTTCATCAACGTGTGACCTCCGAAATGCTTGACGATTTTGACACTAGTCAGCTGGTTTGTGAGCACTCACGGATCGTGACCGATCGAGGAGTACATGTGTGTCCTATTTTAATCGAATCTCCAGACTCTATTTTAGGGAACAATTTGAAGACGGCCTCCAATGCGGTCTTTAGTCTTTCACATGGAGCCTGCTATACCTGCTATCAATACGGCTCCATCTGCTCAAACGTGTCTACCAGTCGTACCCCTAAAGGTTCAGGAATATGACTACAAGGATTGCCTTGTTTGGGGGTATCTACAACAACTACCTGGCACTGGAAGCGGCTATATCACAGGCTTCTGATATAGGAGTAGATACGATGTATTGCCTTGGTGACATCGGTGCCTTCGGGCCACATCCTGACAGATCCTTTCCGCTGCTAATCGACAACAACATACAGTGCATCCAGGGGAACTACGATGACAGCATCGGCAATGAACTGGAAGATTGCCAATGTGGGTATACCGCCGATCGGGATAATCACTTCGCTCAAATCAGCTACGACTACACGTTGGCTAACACGAATGATGCCTACAAAATGTTTCTAAGGACACTCCCCAAGGAACTCGAACTTGAAATTGAAGATCAAAAGATCCTGCTTTGCCACGGAAGTCCACGCCGAACCAATGAGTTCCTATGGGAATCGACGACGCCTCTACATTTTATTGACATGTTTCTTCAACGTCGAAATCTAGATCTAATTGCAGGCACACATACCGGCATAAAATGGCACGCTCAAAGCAAACAGGGAAAATTCATAAACGTCGGAGTGTTGGGACGCCCCGAAAATGACGGCTCGAATCATGTCTGGTTCACAACTCTGGATATTACACGCTCCGGCATCCTCCACGAATTCCACCCCGTCCATTACGACTATCAGCGATTAGGAAAGGAAATGCAACAGGAAGGAATCCCCCATGAATTCATCGAGACTATTCATACCGGGTGGTGGACCACTTGTCTGGAAATCCTACCTCAGAAGGAGCGCGCCGCTGGCTGCCATTAGTCTTGTGAGCCCTTGCAAACTCTTTGGGACACTGCTTTTAATAAACCTATATCTATTCAAACATCTACCAGCCAGCTGTCAGGCATTTTCAATATTCAATGCTCTCAATACGCAAACAGTCCTATCTATTGTCTTCCATGATTGGAATTGCTGTGATCGCAGTAATTTCCCGAGGCTATCTAGATTTACCTCTGTGGATAGACGAACTGCACACCTCTTGGACATTGCTGGCAGATTGGAATGCTGTCTCCGAACGTGCAATGGCGGGAAATCAGTCCCCGCTCTATTTCTACTTATTGAAGTTAGTGGTAAGCGTTACAGGACAAACGGAAACATCTCTGAGAGTTTTCTCGACAGTCTGCGCTTGCGGCTCGGTTATCGTTCTAAACTGGCTGTGCCACCGTCATCAGCTCAAGTTATTAGCGACCCTCGTTACAACGGTTTCCTTTGCGGCAGGTCACCTTCAACTTTTATTCGCCGTCGAAGCACGCGCTTACAGTTTATTGACCCTACTTATCTTAATTCTCTTCTGTGTCAGTTCTATGCAATGGAGAAGAAGCTATAACGCTAGCAACGACGTAAAACAGGCCATTTCGTGGCGACTTGAATTCACCTGGAGCCTCGTGGCTACGTTATGCATATACACTCACTACATGGCTATCCCCGCTATTGGCAGTCTCCTGCTGGCTCACTCATTTGCCAGCCCAGGCCCGTTAGTCCGTCGAATGAAAGTATTCATCCTGCAGGTCTTTGTTTTGGGAATCATCATCGCGACACAATATGACACGTTGGAAAACATTTACAATCATCGCAATCAATGGGCAACATTTATCCGCGCCGAGCATGCAACTTTTGAATCTCTTTTGACACTGCCAGTGCGAAGTACCTTGGTTTTACCCGGCTTTCTTTTAATCGCGTTCAGGCCCAAATTAGAGACCCTCAAGCCACTCATTCTGGGTTCCCTGATTCTCGCAGTAGTTCCTTACTTAACAGCATGGACGACTACTAGACTTGATTGGGTGAACTGGTTTTTCCCTCGTTACTTAGTTACATGCCTGCCGGCATTAAGTATCTTCTGCGGATTCAGCGTGGCAGCAGTTACGCAATCATCCAACTCGTTCCACATTCCATTCCTTTTAGGATTTAGCTGTTTATTGGTTTTCCTGCTAGTTGACAGCGACGTAATTTCTAACCACCGAGCAGGAACTATCACGTTTAAAACGGAGCGGTGGGATTTGGTCGCTAAAACACTCAATGACAAAGCCAAGCCCGACGAGATCGTCTTTCTGGCAGGTGGTCTGATAGAAGATACTCGGCTACCAAAACTCGCGGATGAAAAGCACACAGCCAATATAACTACCGAAGAATATTGTGCGTTTCCTCTTAATGGGATGTATCCAGTTGCTGAAGATTTGCGAGTCCAACCAATTTCCGACTATCGACAACCGTCTTTGCTTGCCCAGAGACTCAAAGCAACTTCCAAAGGGTGGCTTGTGGTGCGTGGACGACGTCACAACGCAAAGGCAGAACTGGTACTTGCCGAGATGTTTGGTAACGATGGGTATATAGATCACAAGCTCCCCGGTAAAGTAAACCTCTACTTCTTCCAAATGCTCGAGTGAATCTAAACTCATCTCTCCCAACCATGAGTTCAAATCCGCAAATGCGTCTTAAGAACGTAGTTGTTAGTTTTGGCGGATAGGCAATAATGGTTAATTACCCACAATAGAGACATCCTGCCCTCGGAGCCAACATCCATCGTGACTACTGACAGAACAGCAGAGCTAAAAGACATTATGCGCCAGCGCGTGATGATTCTTGATGGTGCGATGGGAACAACGGTCTTCTCTTTGGGATTTGATGAAAAAACGATTCGTGGTGAACAATTTGCCAATCACCACAAAGACGTTAAAAACTTTGTTGACCTAATCTCTCTAACACACCCGGATACGCTGACCGATATTCATCGCAAGTTTTTAGCAGCCGGTGCTGACATAGTTGAAACCAATACCTTTGGTGCGAGCCCGATTGGCTTAGCTGAGTTTGATTTACCAGATTTGGTGCATGAGCTCAACGTGGCTGCAGTGCAGGCAGCTCGCCGGGCATGTGACGAATTCACCAAAGAGAATCCCAGCAAACCTCGCTTTGTGGCAGGAGCGATTGGCCCCACGACTAAAACCTGCTCCATCTCACCAAAGGTTGAAGATCCGGGGTTTCGGGAAGTCACATTCCTTCAACATGTTGACTCTTACTATGCTCAGGTTGCAGCGTTAGTCGACGGGGGAGTTGATATTCTATTTCCAGAAACCACCTTCGACACTCTCAATCTAAAGGCATGCCTATTCGCTATTAAAAAGTACTTTAATGATCACAATATCAATCTACCTGTGATGATATCGGTGACGATTACCGATGAAGCCGGACGAACTCTGACGGGGCAAACCATCGAAGCATTCTGGAACAGTATTTCCCATTTCGATTTATTAAGTGTCGGAATCAATTGTGCACTCGGTGTGGAAAAGATGAGGCCCTACATCGAGGAGCTTTCCCGTATTGCTCCCACCTACATCAGTTGCCACCCCAATGCCGGCTTACCTAATGAATTTGGAAGTTTTGATCAAACTCCGGACGAGATGGCTGGACTTTTACAAGATTTTCTTTCAAACCAGTGGGTGAATATTCTCGGCGGATGCTGTGGCACGACTCCGGACTACATCGCTGCGATTGCTCAGGTCGCGGCGAACACGACACCACGACAGGTTCCCACAGTAGAACCTTTCATGCGTCTGAGTGGACAAGAACCTCTAACATTACGTGATGACTCGAACTTTCTAATGATCGGGGAACGAACCAACGTAACAGGTTCACGACGGTTTGCACGACTTATCCGGAATGACCAATACGAAGAAGCCGTTGAAGTTGCACGCCAACAGGTAATTGGCGGTGCCGCGGTTATCGACATCAATATGGACGATGCATTGCTAGACGGCGAAGCCGCCATGACTCGTTATCTAAACCTTATCGCGGCCGAACCGGATATTGCTAAGGTTCCGGTAATGCTTGACAGTTCAAAATGGTCGATCATCGAGGCTGGTCTGCGATGTGTTCAGGGTAAGGCTATCGTCAACTCCATCAGTCTTAAGGATGGTGAGGAAGAATTCTTAAGGCGTGCCCAACTGATCCGAGAATACGGCGCAGCGACTGTCGTCATGGCGTTTGACGAAGAAGGGCAAGCGGTAAAAGCCGAAGACAAAGTACGGATATGCAAGCGAGCCTATAACCTGTTAACGGGTGACGTTGGCTTCCCACCTACTGACATTATCTTTGACCCTAACATTCTAACCGTCGCAACTGGGATTGAAGAACATGACAATTATGCCGTGGACTTCATTGAAGCGACTCGCGAGATAAAGCGTGTTTGCCCCGGAGCGAAGGTGTCCGGTGGAGTCAGTAATATTTCGTTCTCTTTCAGAGGTAACGATGTCGTTCGTGAAGCAATGCACTCTGCATTCCTCTACCATGCTATTAAAGCCGGACTTGATATGGGAATTGTGAATGCCGGACAGCTAGAAATCTATGAGGAAATTCCCGCCGTTTTACTGGAGCATGTTGAAGACGTCCTCTTAAATCGTCGGAAAGATGCTACCGACCGCCTGCTAGCCCTTGCCGAAACCGTAAAAGGAAAAGGCGGAAAGAGAGTCGAAGAAGATCTAACATGGCGAGAAACTGCCGTAGAGAAACGGCTGAGCCATTCAATGGTCAAAGGAATCGATAAATTCATCGAACAGGACGTGGAGGAGTATCGCCAAACAACCGAGCGAGCGTTGCAAGTCATTGAAGGGCCTCTGATGGATGGCATGAGTATCGTCGGCGACCTCTTCGGTGCAGGAAAAATGTTTCTACCTCAGGTAGTCAAATCAGCGCGGGTTATGAAAAAAGCAGTCAACTACCTGCTTCCCTTTATGGAAGAAGAGAAGAAAGCCGCTGGACTGGGGGAAAACTCCAGTCGAGGAAAAGTACTTATGGCAACGGTCAAAGGTGATGTTCATGACATCGGCAAAAACATTGTCGGAGTTGTACTCGGATGTAATAACTTCGAGATCATTGACCTCGGTGTAATGGTCTCCAGCGAAAAAATTCTGGAAGTTGCAGCCAAAGAACAAGTAGACATCATCGGTCTTTCAGGACTGATCACTCCAAGTCTGGACGAAATGGTTCACGTCGCTAAAGAGATGACCCGGCTCGACATGCAAATCCCCCTGCTGATTGGAGGAGCGACGACCAGTGCCAAACACACCGCTGTGAAGATTGCACCACAGTATCACGAACCTGTCATTCATGTTTTAGATGCCTCTCGCAGCGTGGGTGTTGTCGAATCATTACTAAATGATAATAAGGATTCGTTTGCTGCTAGCAATCGTGAAAAGCAAACGGCATTGGTAAAAGCTTTTGAAAACAGACAAGTAAACACCGTTAGCTATCTGGACGCTTTGAAAAAGAGATTTACAACCAACTGGGCGGACATTGACATTCAAACCCCTGAATTCACGGGCACACGTGTTATCGAGAAACAGTCTTTGCGAGAACTGGTGGATTACATCGACTGGACGCCATTCTTCATGACCTGGGAGCTAAAAGGAAAGTACCCACGTATTTTTGACCATCCTACCTTAGGCGAGCCTGCTAAAGAATTATTTGAAAATGCACAGATACTCCTGCAACGCATCGTGGATGAAGACTTGTTTCAGGCGAAAGCTGTTTATGGATTTTGGCCCGCCCATTCAATCAACGACGATATTCTCTTGTTTCAGAATGACGCTCGCCAAAAAGAATTAGCTCGCTTACACGCTCTACGGCAACAAACAGAACGTAAGGGACAAGCTTATTTTCGTTCGCTCGCAGATTACATTGCTCCCCATGATTCGGGACGAACTGACTATGTTGGCGCCTTTGCTGTGACAACGGGATTTGGCTGTTCAGAGCTTGCTATGGAATTTGACGCTCAATCTGACGATTACAATTCAATCATGGTGAAAGCACTGGCAGACCGATTAGCCGAAGCATTTGCTGAGTACTTACATCAAAAAGTCCGTACTCAGTGGGGGTATGGTGCTAATGAAACACTGACGAAAAATGAATTGATCGCAGAGTCTTATCGCGGTATCCGGCCTGCCCCCGGCTACCCAGCTCAACCTGACCATACCGAGAAGAATACGATTTGGAATCTTCTGGATGTCGAAGCCAATACAGGTATCAAGCTGACCGATAGCTATGCCATGATGCCGGCGGCCAGTGTCAGTGGTCTATATTTCGCTCACCCGGAAGCTCGATATTTTGCGGTAGACCGAATTACCCGTGATCAGGTGGAAAGCTATGCCCAACGTAAAGGGATGAGCATTCAGGAAATGGAACGCTGGCTAGCTCCCATCTTGGGCTACTAAAAAGCGATACCTTCAGCGTATATGTCTGAACGAATCGTAGTTACCTGGCGTTTACAGAAAATATCCGTACGATGGCTAAGAAGACTGGCATCAATCTGGTCGAGATCAAGCACCGATTAACGGCTAATCGATATCGCGGGGGTATTGCAAAATCGAGATGTCTGCCTGAGCGACTTCAAGCAAACGTTCGAACCCGCGTGTCACTTCTTCTTCCCGCATTGCGACAAACTGAGCATCCAAATTCCGTTTATCAAAGTCTCCCTCTACTTCGAGCGGTGGAAATTCCGAGTGAACGATGTATTGGGCAAAAGCGGGGTTACATCTAAGGTGACGTTCCGGAGCAATATGCAGAACTTCAGGGTCAACCAGGCCAAGAATATAGCGGAGGTATAGATCACTTTCCACGATATTTTCTACTTCGTGGCCACAAACCTGACATAGATAGCCTTCATCACACTTGGCCATTACAAACCCAATACGTCGTACATGTTATAGAGGCCGGGCTGTTGCTTGGCGACAAACTTGGCTGCCGTAATCGCTCCCGATGCATAGCAATCGCGATTGCTGGCTTTCACCGTCAGTTCAATCGTTTCCCCAAGCACGCCAAAAACAATCGTATGTTCACCCGGATTATCGCCTGTGCGGATTGCATGATAGGCAAGTTCGTTTCGAGGACGAACACCGATTTGTCCTTCACGACCGTGTACTTCGTTGGCAATACCCATCGCATTAGAAATTAGACTCCCAAAACGCAATGCCGTTCCACTTGGTGAATCTTCCTTGAAACGGTGATGACGTTCCAAAATCTCAACATCCGTGCCACCGGGATAGTCCTTCAAAACTTCAGCGGCGGTTGTCGCCAGTTTCATGGTTAGGTTTACCATGGTGCTCATACTTGGCGCCCACACAACTGGTATTTCACGAGAGGCATGTTCAATAAGACCTTTCTGAGCATCGCTGAGGCCGGTGGTAGCAATCACCAATGGTGTCTTTCTTTCTAAGCATATCCGAGTAATGGCTTCAGCGCCGGCAGGTACCGAGAAGTCGATAACAGCCTCAGTACCATCGCCCCATTCAGGGCTAAAAGACAACCCGAGTTCACCGATACCTGCTACAAGACCGGCATCCTGACCAACTTTTGGATGGCTTGATGACTCAATCGCTGCAGTCAGCTTGACTTCTTCGTCCTGACTTCCCAAAGCAATCAACCGTTGGCCCATACGTCCGGCAGCACCATGAATTGCGATTCCAATCATTTCTCACTATTCCTTATTACAAAGAAAGCAACGCTCAACACTATTCTATGAAAGAGCTAAAGGCTCTAACCATAGAGTTTGATTGCTTTAATAATCTCTTCCAAGCTATTGGGAACGGCGACAGCGCGATTAGCGAAATTAGCACGGCTAACCCCTCGTACTCCCAACACTTCATTAAACTTGTCCTGGTCAGTTGTATGGTAGGCAACTGTCGCGGTTGGATCTTTTAGTTGATGACCGGTCAGAATACAAACAACACGATCACTCGGCGCGATCACTCCCTGCTCACGCAACAGCTTAGCACCGGCAACACTGGCAGCACTGGCGGGTTCACACCCAATTCCACCCGAGCCGACCTTGGCTTTAGCATCCAGCACTTGCTGGTCTGTTGTCTTACGAACAACACCATTACAAAAATCCAACGCTCTCAGGCACTTAGCAAAGTTCACAGGACGATTAATTTCGATCGCACTAGCAATGGTTGATGCTTTCTTGTTAGATGCATCCAGTTCTTCGTAGTACGTTTGCAAAGCCGAACGATCAATATGCCCATCATTCCACCGGACGCCGCGGTTCTCATACAACTCATACAACGTGTCAGCTCCAGCAGCATTAATAATTGCCAGACGTGGCACGCGATCTATTAATCCAAGTTCTTTCAGTTCAATAAATGCTTTCCCGAAAGAACTCGAATTTCCAAGATTTCCACCTGGAACAACGATCCAATCAGGCACTTCCCAACCCAGTCCTTCCAAGACCCGGTACATGATCGACTTTTGACCTTCGAGGCGAAAAGGATTAATACTGTTGACAAGATAAATACCTAGTTCTTTAGAAACTTCCTGGACACGTTGCATCGCATCATCAAAGTCTCCGGTGATTTGCACCGTCAAAGCACCGTATTCTAGCGCCTGAGAAAGTTTTCCATAAGCGATTTTTCCTGAACCAATAAAAATAACCGCTTTCATGAGTTGGCTTACAGCACAATACATTGCCAGGGAAGCGGAAGTGTTTCCCGTAGATGCACAGGCAGCTCGTTTGGCGCCGACACTATGAGCATGAGTAAATGCCGCAGACATACCATTGTCTTTAAAGCTCCCAGAGGGATTCATACCTTCGTATTGCAGGAACAGATTTCCCGAATCCACACCAACATATTTTGAGACGAAATCAGCACGCTGTAGCAGAGTCTGGCCTTCGCCCACAGTCACAACATGCTCGGGTTTGGCAAATGGTAAAAGCTCGTGAAAACGCCAAATGCCACTGAAGTTTAAAGGGTCAGACTTACGTGCCCATTTGTCCTGATAGTATGACCATTCAGTCGGAGTACCAGCAGTATCCCAGTCGTATTTAACATCTAGCAAACTTCCACAGCTTGGACAGGCTGTGAGAACCTGTGCAATGTCAAACTGTTGTCCACAGTCCGGATGAATACATTGCTGATAAGCTGCGTCTCTAAAAATCACGAAGGCAATCCAACTTTTCCAATTTCTGATTGTCTCTAAAAAACTCAGGCGTAATGATTGTGGTAAACTTGGCCAAAACAACCTAAGATCTATCTCAAATACCTAAAAATCAAGTCTAAAATGAGGAAGTGGAATCATCAACCGCTATTTACAAAGAAGCAATTAGTAAACCCCAGCATTAGTTATCCTAATCCTGCTGTCGGGAAAGTTGACAGGTGCAGTTCGCATTCCTACAATTTTCTTTTTGAAAGAGTCAAATTTACAGTTGGCGACAATGAGATCTTGATCAGACTGTTGTTTTCGCCCCAAACCATATCACACACTACAAGAGAAAATGGCAAAAATAAAGAATGCAATGACAAAACGGGAATCGAAGCCGTTCAAAGAACTGCTTACAACACTGCGCGCACGACTACGCGGTGATGTTAGTGGACTTGCAGATGCTGCACTAAATAAGAACCCTGCAGCCGGTAGTGGCTCCACCCTTTCCAATCACATGGCAGACATGGGATCCGATCAGTATGAGCAGGACTTCTCCTTATCACTGATGGCCAATGAAGCGGAAGTACTCGAACAGATTGAAGGTGCATTAACCCGGATTGAAGAAGGTTCCTACGGTGCCTGTGAGCAATGTGGTTCGAAGATACCTAAAATGCGATTAAACGCGATTCCATATACCGCACTTTGTGTAAGATGTGCTGACGAAGTCCAGCGAGGTGGTTAAACTGACAGCGCATGGATGACCAAAACGAGCTGAATTCCAAACCAAATAATACAGCTCCGACTCTGGCAGGACGCCTTATACTCTTTCTCACTATTGGTATTAGTGGTTTGCTCGCGGACCTGTGGACCAAGTCCTACATGTTTACTGAACTGGGGCTGCCTCACGAGGAAATCGGCGTCAATTGGTGGGTCATTGAAGGCTTCTTCGGATTTCAAACTGCGGTCAATCAAGGCGCATTGTTTGGCATGGGGCAGGGCGGTAGTAGTATCTTTGCTCTCTTCTCTGTCATCGCATTCATCGCCATCCTATTTTGGTTCATCCGTGGAGGAGCCTGGAACAGTCTGTTTCTTACTATTTGCCTAGGATGCATTACCGGCGGAGTGATTGGTAACTTCTACGACCGGATGGGCTGGTGGCACGGGGAAGAGATCCACCCTGATTATGCTTACGGTGTGCGCGACTTCATTCTCTTTACTTACCAGGATTATGTTTGGCCTAATTTCAACCTTGCAGACTGCCTGCTAGTTTGCGGGGCGTTTCTGCTGCTGATTTATTCGTTTAAATACGAAGATCCAGATAGTGCAGGTAAAGAAAAGGAAATACCATCGGTCAACTCGGCAGCCGTTGTCGAAAATCAAAACTCCCAAACTACCTGAGCTCAGAAAGAGCTATTTGAGTTCTAAGCTTTGATCGTGGTCAACACTTCCTGGAGTACTGCTGTATTCGTTCCGATGCCTTCTCCACCATGAATTGTGGCATTCCCGTTCCAGTCGGTAAACGTTCCACCCGCTTCGACCATCACAGGAAGAATAGCTGCCGCGTCCCAAAGATTCATTATCGGATCCACCATAACCTCAGCTCTTCCTGTTGCAACCAACAAATATCCGTAGGCATCGCCCCAGGTTCTGGTGATGTAGGCTTGCTTTTCTAATGCCCGATATTGTGGTCCCCGATTCACTTCGTCATAAGTACTTACCTGCGAAGTCACAAAACAGCTTTCGGCCAGACTCATCGTCGTCGAAACCCGTGGTACAGTGAATTCTCCGTCGCCTTGCACATACCCGGCACCAACCCCGATTTCAGCGAAAATCAATTCCTCCAACGCTGGTATAAAGATCACACCGATCTTGCTCTCACCATCACACTCGATACCGACCAGAGTTGCATAAAGCGGAACTCCGCAAATAAATGATTTTGTGCCATCGATCGGATCCACAATCCAGCGATACTCCGACGTCCCATCTAAGTTATCGAATTCCTCTCCGACAATCGAATCTTCGGGAAAGCCTTCCTGAATCCGTTGGCGCAAAAGCAATTCCGCATTCTTATCTGCTTCAGTAACGGGAGAGCGATCATTTTTCTTTTCAACCTGCAAATCATTCTGGCAAAACCGTTCAAGCGTTTGCTGCCCGGCTTCCACTGCATATCGCACTGCCGCCAATAGCCGCAGGGAAAATTGCTCCGGCACGCTGGCCAGTAAAGTATCAAGGCGTTCCTTGGAAAGCTTACTCATGGGACTACCTTATTCCGATGCGGCTTCCAATAGTTCTTTGACGACGCTGTCAAGTGACTTGAGCCCGAGATCACGATCGACTTCATAATAGCCTGCCTTATAGTGCACAATCCGACCTTTCTGGTCGAGCACAATAAACAACGGCAACTTTGCGCCGGCACCTCGCGGGTCACCAATTTTTCCGATGTAACCTTTTACATCAGCCACAATTGGAAAACCAAGATTCATAAAGGAGGCAAACTTTCGGGCGTTAACTCGTACTCGGGAACGCTCGGCAGGATCTTCCAACAAAGTATTGGACACAACACCTACCACCTTTACACCCTCATCCTTGTATTTACGATAAAGAAAATCCAGATAGCCCACCTGTCCATAAGGTTGTTCCAAAGGACTACTTCGATATTCCCAAAAATGTAGGACCGTGACATTACCAGTGAAAGCGTCTTCTGAGTAATCACTACCTCGATATAACTCAAACCCTGGCTCTTCCACGACTTTGCCAATCGCACGAGTCATCAGAGTTGCCACACCGCCACTACGCCCCTTTTGCGCTTTTAGATCTGTTTGGGCGAGGCGGGCTACCGCACTTAGCGGCGTATCAGCCGAAACAGACACTAAGCGATCAATGTCTTCGCGAAATGCTTCTAACTGTTGATCATCCCAGACAATTTCCTTCTCCAATTTCTCAATGTCGACTTTGGTACGAAATTTGTTGAAGACATCAAAGGCCGTCACAACTTTTCCTCGAGTGTCCTCGTCCAGTTTTTCGACATTTTTCAAATCGTATTCAAGATCAAATCTATCGCCTCGTCCGATGGTCACATTTTCTCGCAGGCGCACGATATAACCCTCGTCATTAACCCAGAACGTACGTTTGACACCAAAATTCGTAAAGCCCAGCACGCGCCAAGTCTGTTGGCCTTCCACGGATTGTCGTTCTGTCACGCGGTAGGTCACCGGACCTTGTTTCCAAATTGACTCCTGATTAAGTTTTCCACCATCAGCAAGTTGGGGTAGTGTGACGGCCACATAGGCTTTTAATTCCTCATTTTTGTAAAGTAACTGAGGGTTGTTTCGAGAGGCGGTTGCGGCCTGAACATTGATTCCATTACCGTCCATCCATTGAGAGGAGCCATAACTATGAGGCCAAGGAATCGCACCGCGGCCATCTTCAACAACAATCCAATGCAGAATTCCACCTTCGTTACGGCCGTCACGTACGGCAGCTAGCGTAAATCGCTTTGTCGTAGCGGCAGGATCTCCCTTTTCGCCAACCATTTGCCCGGAATAAGTGAGAAGTTCAGCAGCATCCAGCGGACTTCCAACCGAAATAAGCACCAAAGACAGTATTAGTTTGAGTTTCATTTTTCGTGAACTCAGGTTTTGAAACTGGGACATCCAACAGAGCTTTCTTTGTAAAGGAAGGGGGCCTCAAATCACTAGCCATTGCAGGACTATCTTTGTTGTGGACAAAATCGCACAAAATTTGACGGAACGATCAGTAATCTCAGCCATCACCCAATTTTATCCCCAGAAAATGTTCGATGCGAGTATGTAGGCAACTGGAAAGGGTAAAGATTTGAATTTGAAGTCGATAAAAATCACCGTCAAACAGCGGTCGCAGAGCAAAGCAACCCGTTGCAGAGACTGGTTATCCGGTTATACTTACGTTTTCGATTTGTATAAGATTTGGTCGTATAGACAAAACCATTTTTAGAGGATTGCAACTCATGGCTCGAGTTTGCGAAATTTGCGGTAAGGCCCCACAATTCGGTAATTCGGTGGAAACCCGGGGGAAAGCTAAGTATTTAGGTGGTGTTGGTACCAAAATCACGGGTATCACGCGCCGTAAATTCAAGCCTAACCTACAACGAATCCGCGTAGCCCAATCAGACGGGACAAACAAACGCATGCTTGTTTGCACGCAGTGCATCCGTGGCGGATTAATTCGTAAGGCAGTTGCTGTTAAACCGTTTGAGGTTTAACCTATCGGGAAACGGAATCTGTTTTCCCTTCTCGCTATAAAAACGAACTCCCGAAACTCCAATTGGTCCGCCAGCGGCGCACCATGCCGGTCTTAATCAACCAGACCAGAGGGTATGTTTCGGGATTTTTTCGTATTGCTAGTTAAACAGGATGAAAAACGATGTCACTTACTCGTCAGGATGTAGAAAAAGTTGCTCTACTGGCCCGGCTCAGGTTTGACGACGCCGAATTGGATAAGATAACCGAGCATATGGTTCAAATTGTTCAATACGTCGACAAACTCTCTGAATTGAACACCGAAGAAGTGGAACCTATGGCACACGCATTAGATATTCATAATGCTCTGGCTGAGGATGAATTGCGACCAAGTCTATTACGTGACGAAGTCCTGAAAAACGCCCCTAAGCATGATGGAGAATACTTTCTTGTTCCGGCAGTCCTGGGGGAATAACAGCCCTTCCTGCGGGGCACCGCAGCGACAAGCGGACATTGAGAAACAACATGTCAATCATTCAAAAAACTGCAACCGAGCAACTAGCACTTCTCAGATCGGGTGAAATAACGAGTGTTGAATTAACGCAGGCCTACCTGAATCGAATCCATCAGGTTGAGCCGGCCATCGGAGCTTTCTTACGGGTTGAATCCGAGGCAGCCCTCACCCAGGCAGCTGAAGTTGATCGCAAACGTGAGACGGGGGAACCTCTTGGCAAGCTCGCGGGTCTCCCGGTAGCAATAAAAGATATTCTTTGCACCAAAGATACTCCCACCACTTGTGGCTCAAAGATGCTGGAAAACTTTGTGCCTCCCTACAACGCCACGGTAGTCGAGAAACTGCAGGCGGCTGATGCCGTTATTCTGGGACGCACAAACATGGACGAGTTCGCCATGGGTAGCTCCACAGAAAATTCCGCTTACCACCCAACCCAAAACCCATGGGATACCTCCCGTATCCCTGGTGGGAGTAGTGGTGGCGCAGCAGCTTGCATCTCGGCGGATATGGCACCACTGTCGCTGGGAACAGATACCGGTGGCTCCATCCGTCAGCCCGCCGCGTTGTGTGGGTGCGTCGGACTAAAACCTACCTATGGTCGCGTTAGTCGTTACGGACTGATCGCCTTTGCCAGCAGCCTCGACCAAATCGGTCCGCTTGCCAAAACCGTGGAAGACGTCGCATTGCTCATGGAAGTTTTAGCCGGTCATGATGCACTCGACTCGACATCCGTGGACACACCGGTCCCGGCTTATTCTGGGAGTGTTCACCAACCCCTTGAAAGCTTAACGCTGGGTGTTGTTAACCAACATTTTGGAGCAGGTATCGACGCGGAGATCGAAGCGGCGGTCAAACAAGCCATCGCCACCTACACATCCCTTGGGGCCACGATTAAAAACATCGAAATGCCACATGCCGATTATGGTATCGCAACATATTACATCATCGCTCCCTGTGAAGCCTCCAGCAACCTTGCGCGCTACGACGGCGCTCATTACGGATACCGCACCGATCATGCCGAACTGGTAGAAGACGGAACCGATGAGGGCCCGCTTGTTCGCATGTACCGTAAAACACGAAGTGAAGGCTTCGGCGCGGAAGTACAACGCCGTATCATGTTGGGGACGTATGCTCTCAGCGAAGGATACTATGATGCATTCTACTTAAAGGCATTGAAAGTACGTCGACTCATCCGTCAGGACTACGACAATGCTTTTGGTGAAGTTGATATGATCATCGGCCCCGTTACAGCCAATGCGGCATTCTCCAAAGGAGAAAAGACGAGTGACCCGATGGCCATGTACCTCGAAGATCTGTATACCGTAACGGCTAATCTTGCAGGGGTTGCAGGAATCTCACTTCCTTGCGGATTCACGAAAAGCGGACTGCCGATTGGCTTGCAATTACAAGCCGCTCCGTTCCAAGAAGAAAAGTTACTTCGCGCGGCACAAATGTTCCAGAACGCGACGGACTTTCATACACGGAGGCCAGAACTTTAATGAGTGACGCTCCCTATGAAATCGTGATCGGTCTGGAAGTCCACGTCCAGCTAAAGACCAACACCAAACTATTCTGCCGCTGCAGCACCATGTTCGGCAGTCCGCCTAATACGCAAACCTGCCCCGTCTGCCTCGGCATGCCCGGGGCACTACCAGTGATGAACAAGAAAGCATACTTCCTCGGTATGAAAACAGCGCTGGCATTGCATTGCGGTATCCCTAAGTTCACTAAATGGGATCGTAAAAACTACTTCTATCCGGACCTCCCGAAGGGATATCAAACCAGCCAGTTTGATCTACCAATGAGCGAAGAAGGCTATCTCGATATCCAGTCGACCAAAGACGAATTCGAACCTCGCCGAGTACGCATCATACGCGCCCATCTTGAAGAAGATGCGGGCAAGAGTATACACGACGAGGTTGCCGGTAAAGGTGACAGTCGTATCGATCTCAACCGGACAGGAACGCCGCTGCTGGAAATCGTAAGCTATCCAGATATGCGTAGTGCGGCCGAAGCCAAAGTTTACATGCAGGAATTACGCCTTTTACTGACTTATCTCGAAGTGTCGGACTGCAATATGCAGGAAGGTTCCCTGCGTTGTGATGCCAATGTAAACTTACACATTCCAACTGAAAATGGCGTGATCGCCACTCCGATTGTGGAAATCAAGAACATGAATAGTTTCCGGAGTGTAGAGCGGGGGATTAACTATGAAGCCAAGCGGCAATACGACGTCTGGCAGGAAACCGGGAAGATACTAGGGGAACTTCCGAAACAAACAAGAGGCTGGGATGACTCAGCACAAGTCACTCGCGCACAACGTGAAAAAGAAGAATCCGCTGACTATCGTTATTTTCCATGTCCTGACCTGGTACCCGTCGTCGTCACCGATGAACAGATTGAAGAAGTACGTAGTGGAATTGGCGAGCTTCCGTCGGGTCTAAGACAACGTCTAGAATCAGATTTTGGCCTTTCCACCTATACGTCCGACGTGATCGTCAATCAGGGACGAGCGCTCGTCGACTACTTCCTGGAACTTGCCGCAACTTGTGGCGATCACAAACTGGCGGGCAACTGGATTCAGGGGGAAGTGCTTCGGATTCTTAATGATCAGGAAATCAGTATCGATGAGTTCAAGCTTACCCCCAGCCAAATGGCCGAACTTTTAAGGCTTGTTCAGGCAGGCGACTTAGATAGCTCGAAAGCCAAAGACGTTTTCACGGCCATGTTGGAATCAGGACAGTCTGCGGCAGATGTTGTTGAGGATTTAGGAATCGAGCGGGTCGATGAAGGAGCTTTAGAAGACTTATGTCGAATGCTGATTGAACGAAACCAACGAGTGGTAGACGATGTCAAAGGCGGAAACGAAAAAGCTGTCGGAGCTCTTATCGGGCAGGCTAAAAAAGAAAATCCAAATGTCAATCCCGGTCAGGTTCGGCAAATCTGCCTCGACATCATTAAAAACATATGACTTTCATCGCCCCCGAATTGTGAGATTCGCGAGATTCGCGAGGTTTCAAAGATGACCTCAGACAACTCAACACCTGACTGGGAACAATATGCTCGTTGGGATAAACATCATGTATGGCATGCATTTACACAAATGCGCGACTACAACCCCCTGATCATTGAATCAGCCAATGGATGTATTCTAAAAGATATCGACGGCAACGAGCTCATCGATGGAGTGAGCAGCGTTTGGTGTAACGTACACGGTCACTGCCATCCCAGAATCAATGCCGCAATCACCACCCAATTAAACCAAGTTGCCCATGTCACGTCGCTGGGGATGTCCACCCCCGCCTCTATCGAATTGGCCCGGCGTCTTGCCGAGATCACTCCTAGCGGTCTCGAGCACACATTTTTTTCCGGCGACGGTGCAAGCAGTGTGGAAGTCGGTCTCAAGATGGCATTCCAATATTGGCACCAACGGGAAAACCCCAAGCCCCAAAAAAACACCTACATCGCACTGGGCTCAGCCTATCATGGTGACACACTCGGTAGTGTTAGCGTCGGAGGGGTGGCTCGGTTCCACGAAATGTTTGAGCCGTTACTGTTTAAAGTCATCCGTGTCGAAAATCCAAGCACTTATCGGCTTCCTGAGGGCGTAACGGAAGAGAATCTCACGCAGTACTATCTCGAACAACTAGAAGCGACGCTCGCCGCACACCACGAACAGGTGGCGGCCATGATCGTGGAACCGCTTGTTCAGGGGGCTGCCGGACTGGTCATGCAACCGGCCGGTTATCTTCGCGGTGTACGTGACCTCACTCGAAAATATGGTGTTCTTCTGATCGCGGATGAAGTCGCGGTCGGTTTTGGCCGAACGGGAACGATGTTTGCCTGCGACCAGGAAGAGATCAGCCCGGACATACTATGTCTGGGTAAAGGTATTACCGGTGGCTACCTTGCAATGTCTGCCACCGTCGCCACAACAGAAATCTGGAATGCCTTTTTAGGTGCCGGCAAGAAGACTTTTTATCACGGCCACACTTATGCAGGCAATCCATTAGCAGCGGCGGCGGCGCTCGCTTCTTTGAATATCTTTGAAGAAGAAAATACGCTGAACAATGTCGCTAAACAAAGCCAATTACTATCTGCATTATTAGCCGACCAAGTGGCTGAACACCCTCTAGTGGGAGACATTCGCCAACGGGGACTCATCGCAGCCATCGAATTAGTCGCCGACAAAGAACACAAAACGCCACTCGACCCTTCCCTGGCTACCGGCACAAAAGTATGTCTGGCTGCACGGGAAAAGGGCGTTTGGCTAAGACCTCTACGAGACACTCTCGTCATTATGCCACCACTTTCTATCTCAGGCGAACAAGTCACTCAAATCGTGAACGCTTTAGAATATGGCCTTAAACAACTTTAAGGCTCCGCNGAAAAGCNACACTACTGGCGGACAGANTTCGTTCCGTGAGGTGAGGCGGAAATATAGAGACCTTCAGGNAGCGGGCGACCTGCACATGCGTATCCCATCGAAAACAGTGTTGTTTTGAATTGACGAAATTCATCGAAGCTATTGGGGTAAACCCAAATNGTGACTGTCGTCGTATCAGGNACGGTACGTTTGATGTACTGCATGAATTGTGAGCCAGCGGCCAAAGCCACCTCGACCGGTTCACCAAATACGGCCTGCACAGGAATCAATTCAAGCTGCAGCATTTCTATTTTTTGTTGCAAACGCGAGCCAGAGCGCGTTTTGATCACATCGTTGGTATATCCCAGTTCGTAGCGTAGGCGATAACCTGAAACAGGACCTATCGTCTCAGTGATCTGAGGATGATTATGCAATTTGTGCACTTTGTTCTGAGCATCGCGTTTCATCCGTTCCACAAGCTCATCAAACGGTACATAAGAGATCCGGCCAGCGTCCAAACGAAAATGTATTTCCTTACCGAAAACGGTCTTGGCCATCGGGGTAGGCATATGTTCGATCACATGGACATCCGGTTCCAACTGCTTGAGAACCTGACGACTCCTGATCAATTCGCCAAGTTCTTTAGTCATCGCTTCATACTGGGAAGCCATTTCGATACTAGCCTGACTTTCAATCGACATGGACTCCTGCTGTTCTTTTAATTCCTGTTCCGCACGAGTAATGGATTCCAGAATTCGATCTCTCTCGCGTTTGCGATAATTCAACTCAAATTCCTGCCGCTGGATTGTATCATCCAATTCAAGAATATTGTCTTCGACTCCGGTAGCCATAGCCCGAGCCTCGTCCACCTCAGCAACTGACACTTCTTTCAGCGGCGGCACTTTCGGTGTCCGAGCCAATTCGTCACGCGCACGCATCATCACAATCATCACCAGAATGATCAGAATGCCAACCAGGTTGGCTACGATATCCTGAAACGAGTCCAGACCACCGATGCCGTGTTCACTTGTTGCTCGCTTACTCATTTAATCCGTATGCCGCCACACATCTATTCCACTGCCATACAAAGTGTATTGCAGTTCCTTGAATCTGGCTTCACCTCCTGACTGTATCTCCACTTTCAATTCTGGTTTCCAATGTCCTCCGGCAATGGCGATTCCCCATCGATCAATGTGCTCATGCAATGCGGCAACAAATTGATCGATGCTAACTTTAACCGTCATTCCCAGTTCAACGACCACAGGTTTCCCTCGTTCACCTGCGGCTGGCATGATTGTTAGGCGACTGGCTTCACAAATCACTTTAACTGGCCGCGTAATCGCCGGTCCCCGATGATTATTCTCGAGAGCCCATCCCTGCGGACGGCCCGCCATACCAACGCCACCGGGGGGGGTAATCATAGCACCTCCCGGAACTCCAGTCCCGTTGAATTTACTACCCATCTCACCACTATCGATGCTCTCACGATTTGAATACTCGACCTCTGTATTTCCAGCGACTTCACCCGTCCCACCTGTGCCAGGCCGGCTTCCCAGCGTCGCTGACGCTGCCTGCCCATCACCAAATCCGTCACCTTGTGCAGTGGTTGTGTTAAATACCGTATCCACCGGTTCCCCGGACTGAGCCCTCGGCAGAACCGGATACCGACTGGGCATTGCCAGAGCCAACGCCCGTTGGCGGTCGTTCGCAAGCGCGATCGTTTTTTTGAGCTCACCAGAAAGAGTGGGCTGAGGATTTGGAAAGGCAAGTGGTAAATCATCTGAAACTAATTCAAATCCGTACTCGTCTTTCCAGTCGGCCATCGCCCGTCGTGCTTTTCCGAATGCAGCAACCCCCTCGGCTCTTACAATCAACAGAGGGTAGGGAGATTCTTGATCATCCAACGTGTGTTTAACATAAAATTCACGAATCGTGCGCAAACAGGCATTAAGCGGATTTCCCACTCCAGATGGTCCGTCCAACTCAGCATGAGAAATCAAAATCCCTTCCGGCTGAATAATGACCCCTTCTGCTACACACTCCAAATACACCGGACGTCGATAAGATCCATGCTCTCCCTGATACGGAACAATGGCATATGATTTCTTATGTTTTTGCGTTTCAGCGCGAACCTGGTCTAATTCAGTTCTCGCTGTAAAGATCTCTTGTTGAAGCTGAGCGATTTCGTCCTCCAAGTCAATCTGACCATCTGTTGAAACGGTACGCTGCTCTGCTACGATTTTCGACTTATTCAGTAAATTCTGCCAACGTCCTTCAAGGTCTCGGATATGAGCTTCCAACTGGGCAAGACGTAAACGATTCTCCTGAATATCACCCTGATACTCACCTTGTTTTGACTTAAGGATTTCACTCCGCCACTTATAGTTGGCAATCTCCAGTTGCCGTTCATCATTTCGTTCAACAACCTGCTGATATTCATGACTTCCTGCCTGGTCATCCTGCGCTGCATCGACACGGGCCTGCTGCACTCCAACAACCAGCACGGCAATCAGCGCCCCCATCGTACAAATCAACACCGCCAGAAATGGAAACATGGACGGGGCAAGCCCCTGACGACGTCGTTTCCGTTTTAAAGTCATGCTGCCTTTCCGCGATTGGTAGTACCGCCTTGCAGATCAAGCGGTTTAGCCTCGCCCGTGATTCGTGTCGAAAGTAATTGAATAGCAGCAGAAAGACTAATCACAGCATCCTCAAATTGTCGGGTCTCCTGCAGATGATTCAAATTAGAATTCAGCGTCTGCTCCAGAGAAGCAACTTCACCGGTCGCTTCAACCACTTGGCCTAACAACTCAGACTGCTGATTCATTTTTTCCTGATTTACCGCTAACAACTGAGCGTTGTCCTGAAGTAATTCCTGCCATTTTTGCCACTGATGCTGTTGCAATTCGACTTGCCTCTCCATTGCGGAGATCATAGCAAGCGACATTGCATCCCCCATGGATTCTCCCTGCCGAGCCGTCCACTGCTGCCATTGTTTTTGAATCACTGTGAGCGCGTCGGACCATTGGGAAGCTTGCCCCTTTACCATTTCCTCAACAACTACGGACCATGAATCAGACGCTCTATCCTTGTTGCCACTAAACCGACTGCGTAATGCATCCTCTACCTGTTGGTCTACATCACTCAGAATCTGCGATTCCAACTGATCAGACATAAACTGACAGAACATCAGGACGATGGACAAAGTGAGTGCGACGGCAGTCGTGTCAAATGCCACATAAAGACCGCTAAAAAGTCCCTGCATTGCCCCATTTAAATCATCCCCGATCTGCTGCCCGGCAAGATCGCCCAATGCCTGCGTAATCCCCATCACGGTACCCAGAAAACCGAGCATTGGTGTCGCCCAGATGATGATGCGAACGAGTGAGGCTCCTTCGTACTGTCGGTCGGCATCACGCTCAGAAGCATACTTCATCTCATCGCCGAGCGTGGCCGCTGTACCTGTACTGCGGATCATCTCCAATAGATCCGTGAGCCGCGTTCCTAAATAACTGGTAATGACTCGCGGCGACCATGACTCGGTTTGCAAGAGAAGCTCGCTGGCCTGCTCGCGATCTTCCTGTTTCCATTGAGCGTCGATTTCAGGAAACTTAAATGTACTGAGCACCAACTGTTGTCCGAGCAGATTCACTCCACGGAGAATCAAAGCAGCCATAGCTATAAAAAACATGACCGTGGTTGCAACGGCAATCGGATGTCCAAGAAAATATCGATGCAATAACGGGTGGTTTTCAGAATCCAACGGACCGTTGAGGAACTCGTAAAAAGTAATGCTGAGAACTGAACCCCACAACAACGGCCAGCCGAGATTCCAGACTATATTAATAACCGAATTTGATTTAGGCCGAGACAATGTTCATCCTCCGGATTTGACTCGTTATGCAGTAATTAGAGCGTGAACCACGCACCATCGCACAAGACAGGCTTACATCGTCAAATTCGGCATAATCGTCACAGTTTATACACTTTTTTTGTTGTTTTTAATTGCATTAAAGAACGATCGGCACTTCCTGGAAGGAAACGCAAGACAGTATGTCGTTTTCCGCAGGTGTGCTTT